>NZ_JAWOUT010000275.1:0-704 GCF_033339515.1 Vibrio sp. 2130-1 | reverse complement strand
ATTTCAGAAAACACCGGAAACATTAGAAAATGCGAATATCCGCGATCTGATAAAAACAAAAATGCCGAACGAGCTTAGCCAAATTCTTAGTCGATGCTTAGAGTGTGATGATATCCACCTTCAAAACATTGATAACGAACAGCAGCTAAGCCTAACGACTCGTCGTTTGTCTAACCACGGTTATCTTCTCTTCGCCATTCAAGACATCACAGAGATTGAAGAGGCGATGAATCGCCAGCGCGTAGCTGGTCGAGTGTTTGAAGCCAGTCAAGACGGCCTTATTGTACTTAATCACAAAGGCGTCATCACCATGGTTAACCCAGCAGTCACCAAGCTCGTGGGTTTAGAAATTGACCAGTTAGTTGGTCAGTCTTTCATTCAAACTATTCGTTGGCGAAAATTACAAGAAATGATGCCGAGTATCATTGAGTCCATTGAAAACTATGGCGTATGGCAAGGGGAAGTGATTGAGCAAAATCACTTAGGCTTACTTGTGCCAATGTTTGCTCGAGTAAATCGCATCGTGAAGTGCGAGGATAACGGTTTCTACGACTTGGTCATTATTCTTACCGATCTCTCCAATGCAAAAGAGATGGAGCGCCTCGAGTATCTCGCACATCATGACGCGCTTACAGGATTAGCAAATCGTTCTAAGTTCCATTTAGAGCTGGAAGATTTAGTCCAAAGATCAGGCTATCAGCGCG
>NZ_JAWOUT010000274.1:0-704 GCF_033339515.1 Vibrio sp. 2130-1 | reverse complement strand
CTGAATGTTGAAGAGAACATCGGTATGTCACTAACAACGAGCTATGCAATGTATCCGGGGGCATCAGTGTCCGGTTGGTATTTCTCACATCCAGACTCTCGCTATTTTGCGATCGCTCAGATCCAAGATGATCAGCTAGAGAGTTATGCTGATCGTAAAGGTTGGGATAGGATCGAAGCTGAAAAATGGTTGGGGCCAAACATTAACGGCTAAATCAAGTGAACAAGCAATAAAAAGGGCTGCCAATGTGCAGCCCTTTAATTTGTCGTTGTTCCCTCAAAAACCACGTTATGCTTTTTGAACCACGGTAGTGGGCACTTGAGGAACAAACCAATATTATTGTTCGAAGAGCTCTGTATGCAGCTTCTGAATGGCTTGCTTCGCCACCGACTCATTCACAAGGAAGCACAGGTTATGAGGGCTTGCTCCATAACAGATCATGCGTAAGTTCAAATCTTCTAGCGTACCAAACACTTGCTTCGCATAGCCTTTACGTTCACTCATCTTGTTACCAATCAAGGCTACCAAACAAAGGTCATGTTCTACTTCGACCTTACACAACTCTTCCAACTCTTCACGTGCTGCTTGAGGAAGTTGTGGTGCGCCGCCTGAGGTATCAGTTTGATCTAGCGTGAGTGACACACTGATTTCTGATGTGGTGATAAGGTCTACCGAAATTTTGTGCTTGGCTAAAATCTCAAATA
>NZ_JAWOUT010000273.1:0-704 GCF_033339515.1 Vibrio sp. 2130-1 | reverse complement strand
GTAGCTGCCATCTTGATTTAGCGTCAGAGTCACGTCGATGCCCGCGCAATCAGCACATGGTAGTGTGCCTTTGTAAACGCCATTCCAATCTAGCGCGTTTTTCGCGTTGTGCTCTGAGTCTACAAACGTTTCTGTGGTGATCACTTGTTCTTCTTCCACAGGTACTGCATCGACAGGCAATTCAGTGTCAGTGACTTCCATTTCTACTGCTTGAGGAGCTTCAACTGCACTTGCTTCTACTGGTTTCTCGTCTTGACAGCCTGCAAGAATAATTACCGCACCAGTTAACGCCAACATTGTCTTTTTCATTTTATCCCTCTTTAAATCAAGATTTTGTATGCCATTAATATTAGCCCTGTTTCCGACGTTTACGTCATAACAAAGCAATAGAATGATCTATCTGTGTCAATAAAACCGGTGTTTTTGGCGCTATCCAAGCGTCGCGCCATGACTTGGAGACAAAGTAGTCAGAATCATCAAACGCATGTAAATGCTTGAATTGTAGGGCTGAGTATTGAGCTGGATTTAAGCAAGTGGCAATTGAAGATTCGTTGTGGTGTGAAAACTGTCAGAATCTTATTAAATACGATTTTTGCAAACTTAGATTATTAGCATATGCCAAAAATGTTATTGGCATATGCCATAATTTGGGCGTAACGTAGCACAGTGTTTGAGAGGGACGATAATGGCAAGACCAAAAATAG
>NZ_JAWOUT010000272.1:0-704 GCF_033339515.1 Vibrio sp. 2130-1 | reverse complement strand
GGTTGATATTGGTGGCGCGAGCACTGAGCTGATTATTGGCGAAGGTTTTGAAGCGAAAGCCCTCACCAGCCTAAAAATGGGCTGCGTGACATGGTTGGAGAACTTCTTTAAAGATCGCCAACTGAATGCCCGTAACTTCGAAGCTGCGATTGAAGGCGCAAAGCAAACCATCAAGCCAATCTTAGAACAGTACACCGATCTTGGTTGGGATGTGTGCGTAGGTGCATCTGGTACCGTTCAGGCGCTACAAGAAATCATGCTGGCGCAGGGTATGGACGAAGTAATTACTCACTCCAAACTTAAGCGTTTACAAAAGCAAGCCATGCTAGCCGATCATTTGGAAGAGCTCGACATCGAAGGTTTAACGCTTGAGCGTGCCTTGGTCTTCCCTAGCGGCCTGTCTATTCTTATCGCGATTTTCGAGTTACTTGAAATAGATGCGATGACACTCGCGGGCGGCGCATTGCGTGAAGGCTTGGTTTATGAAATGGTCGACGAGCTGCGTCAAAATGACATTCGTGCTCGCACCATTTGTAGCGTGCAAAGCCGTTATCAGCTTGATTGCCAATATGGTGAACAAGTGGCAACGCTGGCAGGTAAGCTTTTAGAGCAAGCCGGTGGCGATGAGTGGATTGCTGAGCCTCAAAGTAAAGTTCTGCTCGAAACCACAGCAAAATTGCACGAAATTGGCCTAACCATCGACT
>NZ_JAWOUT010000271.1:0-705 GCF_033339515.1 Vibrio sp. 2130-1 | reverse complement strand
TGGGTAACTTCATATCTGATTTCAAACTTCAGATACAAAAAAGCCAGTGATGAAATATCACCGGCGGTCTCTTGTCTTTACTCAGATGTAATACAACTTACGCATTTTCCAGCTTAGCTGTGCACGTATTTCCACATCTGATGAAGATAATTTATGTCTCCGAGCAACACTTCATCGCGTTTTATGCACGGAGTTCAGCCTTCTTACGAAGTTTTTAAACAAGAGATATAACATGAATTTTTGTCTCAAAAATATACAGGCAAGAGCCTACACCCGCACGAAACAAAGTGCTATAAAAATTTCACTCAAACAGCTCAAAAGCTAACACACACAGATTAGCTGAATCGATAAACCATTATGTGATCCATATTGATTGTGTCATCAATACAAACCTATATAATCGGCTACTTGCCGAGAAGAAGGAAAGTAACCACATGATTTATAAAGAAAGGGAAACATGGTTAGAAGCCATTTTAAACACCCTACCGGATCATGTGTTTATCCTAGACGAAAGCGGGCGCTATATTGAAAGCTTTGGTGGTACCCACCACTCCAAAACGTTCAACGCAGAACGCTACACTGGCTTACAGCTTAGCGATGTCCTTTCCCCAACCAAAGCAGATGAACTCATGGGGTTTATTTTTGACGTTATGCAAGATAACGAAACGAAAGTCGTGAAATACAACCTTTCTCTGCATGACCACC
>NZ_JAWOUT010000270.1:0-706 GCF_033339515.1 Vibrio sp. 2130-1 | reverse complement strand
ACATCGCGTTGCGTAATCTTTGTGTTCTAAACGCTCACCATTGACTCGGATCTCACCAGAGCTCGGTTCAACAACGCCTGCGAGCATACGTGCAAGTGTTGATTTACCGGATCCATTCTGGCCAATAAAGCCAATAGTTTGCCCCGGTTCTAGCGTAAAGCTCACGGGTTTAACCGCTTCATTAACTTGACGTCTGAACAGTCGAGAACGCGTGACAAACTGCTTCGATAAGTTATCGACTTCGAGTAACGCACTCATGACTTCTTCTCCGTGTTCAATGGAAAGTGACAGTTAAACTTATGGTTTTTAATGCGTCGCGTGTGTGGAATTTCAACACACTGTTTTTGCGCGTACGGACAACGCGGCCCTAATCGACAACCAATTGGCAGGTGCTGCAAAGGAGGGATCGACCCAGGTAGCGATTGCAGTTTTTGCTTGTGCGGTACCCAATCATTAAAATCTGGCATCGCTCTTAGCAGCGCGTCAGTGTAAGGGTGTTTAGGTGCTTCGATGATTTTGTCGGTGTCGGCAGACTCAACCGACTGACCACAGTACATGACGGTAATTCGGCTTGCCCATTGCGTGATGGTAGCCAAGTCGTGACCGATCAGCAAAATAGTGGTGTTGTTGAGCTGGTTCATTCGGCTCAACAAACGCAGAATCTGCGATTGAGTGATGGGGTCCAAGTCGTTAGTTGGTTCGTCAG
>NZ_JAWOUT010000269.1:0-706 GCF_033339515.1 Vibrio sp. 2130-1 | reverse complement strand
CACTAGGCTCAACGGATAGTGAGAATGAATGAGCCCCCAACAGTCCAGAGCCATCGTTGATAAGCGCCAAAGGCAGAATAAATAACGCGGCAAAGCTAAACGCCCAGAAGTTGATCTCTAGCGGCGACATATTACTTTTGCTGACTTTATACAGCGTCAATTGTGAGCCGGAGTTAAACAGACCGCCAGCCAAACCAAGCAGTAAGTCGTATCGCAAAGTAAATTCGCCTTCCGTTCCAGCCAACAACACCACACCACTAAACGCCATCACAATACCAAAAACGGTGGACGCACGAATTTTTCCATGCCAGACAAGCTTCTCAATCACAGGCATAAACAACGGGCCTGTAGCAAAAAGGACCACACTTTCGACCAGTGTTAACGTTTGAAGAGACGCAATAAAACACAATTGAGACAGACCAATACAAAGTGCGCGTAGCAAAGTGGGCTTCAGCTCGGTCGATTTCGGCAGTTTGATGCCTTTCGGGATCAGAACTAAGAGCAAGATAAGCGCAGGTAGGAAAAATCGCAGAAAGCTGAACATGGTTACCGAAAGCGCCTCAGACAGCTGCTTTGCTAGCAAGCCCGTAACAGATAAGCTTAATGTAGAAATCAACATAAATACGATGGGTTTGTGAACGTGATTCATTAGATACTCCTTAATTCTAGGAGCATTTTATGAAAAGTGACTTTATAGAAATAGCGA
>NZ_JAWOUT010000268.1:0-707 GCF_033339515.1 Vibrio sp. 2130-1 | reverse complement strand
GCACAAAAGCGGTTCTGCCTTACAAGATTATCTTCCTTGCTCTAGTGGCTTCAGGCGCGTTCCTGCATCTAGACATGATTTGGATTCTGGCAGATATCGTAAATGGCTTGATGGCGATCCCTAACCTTATTGGTTTGATTGCGCTTCGTCATGTTGTACTGGCAGAAACTAAATTGTTCTTTAACCCTTCAGTTCAATCTGATGATCTTGATGCGGTAAAAGCATAGCTCTACAAAGAACCGTTAAGCCTGCACTTAAACGAGTTAGAAACCTTAAAACACAAAGCCCGCTCATTTTTAGCGGGCTTTATTTTTATCTAGATTCAGATGACAGCGTTAATCACGTAACCACTGATGTTCAACCTTCTCTCCACGCTGTTCAAAAAACTTAGCGTTTTGCTGTTTGAACTGATCAACTTTAATATCCGCGATTGGCCAATGGGCAAAAGCCTCCGTAATGAAAGACTCATCAACACCAAATTCTAGCGAATCTAAATGCTTACCTATGTAACGGTAAAAATAACTCTGTCCGACGCTATCACACACCATTGGCACATGCGCCATTCGCTGGCGATTCACTGATACGGATGCCCAAGTTGTGGTGTTCGGTTTGCAAGTTTTCTCCTGCACAACATCGATTTCAAACTTGTTGTCTAACGTCGTAGATACAAAAACGACGATCGCATCGTCAAGGTAAACTCGTCTTAA
>NZ_JAWOUT010000267.1:0-708 GCF_033339515.1 Vibrio sp. 2130-1 | reverse complement strand
CTTTCACCCAATCGCCATGCTTATTCCGAAAAAGAGATAGGCACAGCAAGGGCAAAAGCGCCAACTAATACTTGGCTGGCATCTTCAAGATTAAAGTGGCTGCTCATGTTGTAGGTTCCGTTATTCGTTGTTATTGCTCAGCTGCAATAGCTTCTCGAATCGCTCGTTACCGTGCAGCAATTCAAGATCGCGTTCTTCTGCCAACAAATCGCGAATTGAAGGGCTGTAGTCAATGGCGCGTTCCAGATCTTCAATCGCTTGTTCCTCAATCCCTAATCGAGAGTACGCACAAGCGCGTTGGTAAAGCGCAGGGCCATTGGTGTAATCTACCTCAAGCACTCGGTTACATATGCTTAGCGCCCAATGGTATTCGTTTATTTCCATGGCGGCATCGGCTTTGTAAGTCAATGCTTCAAGGTCACCAGGTCGAATTACCAAGATTTCGTCATAAATCTCAATACGTTGTTCCGGCGTTTGCGAACTTTGAGCACGTAACCACAAGTTGTGGATTTCGTTGATCTTTTCAATCTCTTTGTTGTTTTCACTGATAATGCGAGTTTTGCGTTTTAAATCTCGCTCTAGCGCAACAAATTTCTTTTCATATTCTTGAGCGATTTTTTCCAATCGCTTGTCCGCCATTTCTTTTGTGTTGTGCTTAAACTCGCGCAGCGACTGCCAACCTACAAAGGCGATCAATGATGCCACGCC
>NZ_JAWOUT010000266.1:0-709 GCF_033339515.1 Vibrio sp. 2130-1 | reverse complement strand
CCTGCGGGCAGGGGTAAAGGCCGCTAAAGCGGCTAAAGGCGTCTGCGGCTTCCTGTGGCGTCTGTGCATGGGGTTTGGGTTTGCGGGCCTTGGCCCGCCTTTTCCCTACCGCGGAGCGGTGGGGGCGGTGTGTAGCCTAGCGCAGCGGATAGATCAGTTATCCGGCCTCTGGCCGGGCATTTTGGGCAAGGGCAAACAGCGCCCCACTAGGGCGCTGTTAACCGCGCCTAGTGGATTATTCTTAGATAATCATGGATGGATTTTTTCAGCACCCCGCCAGCCCCCGCCCCTGCTGGGTTTGCAGGTTTGGGGGCGTGACAGTTAACGGGGGGGTTCGTGACAGTTAACGGGGGGGGGCGTGACAGTTAACGGGGGGGGCGTGACAGTTATTGCAGGGGTCAGCCTGCCGCCTTGGGCCGTGCGATGTCGTACTTACCCGCCGCATACTCGTTCACCGTCCAGCCCAGCGCGATCAGCTCCGGCAGCGCCTCGCGCACCCGCTGGCGTCTCTTGCGCATGGCGGCCCCACTGGCCTCTGACGGCCAGACGTAGCCGCACAGGGTATCTATGGCCGCCTTGCCGGTCTTGCCGGGGTCGATCCAGCCACACAGCCGCTGGTGCAGCAGGCGGGCGGTTTCGCTGTCCAGCGCCCGCACCTCGTCCATGCTGATGCGCACATGCTGGCCGCCACCCATGACGGCCTGCGCGA
>NZ_JAWOUT010000265.1:0-709 GCF_033339515.1 Vibrio sp. 2130-1 | reverse complement strand
GGGTTGTTCCAAAAGCGCCAGGTATCAATTGCAAAGCAGCAGAACCGTACCTACCCAACATGTTTGCGAGGCCGTATGACTTTCTTGGTGGGTGGGGGCAACAAACTGGCCATACTACCAACTTGCACGCGACAGAGCGAAGCTGGTGGGGCATGGGCGCAGACGTGTTCATCAACCAGATGATCGAGCTGGGTATTCCAAGTGAAAAACTGGTGATTGGCGCTGCATTTTATGGGCGTGGCTGGCAAGGTACTAAAGATTTTTCGGGTGGCTTACCAACACAAGATCTCGTATCCGAGCAAGGAGCGCAGTTTGGTACGGGTGAGAACGGCTATTTCATGTTCTGGGATTTAGTGAAGAACTATGGAGCGAAGCAGGGCTACGAGTACAACTATGATGAGCAATCCCAAGCGCCGTACTTGTGGAATCCTGAAAAGAAAGTCTTTATCTCTTACGAAGATCAACGCTCGATCAAAGCCAAAGCAAATTGGGCGAAACAGGCGAACTTAGGTGGCATTTTTACTTGGGAATTGTCGGGCGACCCGAAAGGCGAGCTTGTTGAGGTGATGTACCAAGAAATGCAGAAATAAACGGAAATCGTGGTTTAAAACCGACATCACTAAAGCCATCGTTAATCTATGATGGCTTTTTCTTCTTTATTGTCTTTCACAAAGCTAACAAGTTGGTCAAAAGAGAGTGGCTTGGAGTA
>NZ_JAWOUT010000264.1:0-710 GCF_033339515.1 Vibrio sp. 2130-1 | reverse complement strand
TGGCAGCAATGCACCGCGCTCTGGCTGGTCGTTTGGTGGCAAATGTTCCCACTTAGGGCCACCAACCGAACCAAATAGAACCGCGTCAGACTCTTCACACGCTGTTACCGTACTTTCTGGAAGTGGGCAACCATGATTATCGATAGCGATACCACCAACATCATGTTCTTCGCGCTCAAATGAGATGCCATGTTTTTGCTCGATAGCATTCAGAACTTTATGCGCTTGAGCCATCACTTCTGGGCCGATGCCGTCACCAGGAAGTACGGCAATTTTGTATGATTTGTCTGTCATGTTATTCCTTTAATCTTCTAATTTTTGAGCTTAATTATTTGAAATTGTGTTATTTGTCCCTGAGCGATAAAGCTCAGTATGACTATACCGTAGCAATCTTTTTCTGCTTCATCTCGGCAATGGTGTCTGCGCGAAGGATGCTGTTGATAACATGCAATAGTGCTTGACCAGAAGCTTCTACGATATCGGTTGAAACGCCCGTACCGTGGTATTTTCTACCTTTGTAGTTGGCAATGATGTCTGCTTGACCTAGACCATCCTCACCTTCACCTTTTGCGGTTAGATCGAATTTATCTAGTACGATTTCGTAACCTGTCACGCGGTAGATACATTGGTATAGCGCATCAACCGGACCATTGCCGACCGCTGCTTCACACATTTCCGCATCACCACATTGCATCTTGATGCTGGTGGTT
>NZ_JAWOUT010000263.1:0-710 GCF_033339515.1 Vibrio sp. 2130-1 | reverse complement strand
GCTGACTTACAAGACGAAGATAACGACGGTGTGATTAACGCTCGCGACCTATGTCCGGGGACGCCAGCTGGCTCTGAAGTTGACAATGATGGCTGTGGCGAATACATCAAAGCATCTGAGAAAATGCAAGTTCGTGTGCTATTTGCCAACGATTCTGATGAGATCAATCCGGTATTTCGTCGTCAAATTCGTGAGTTGTCCGAGTTCTTGAAGGATTACCCAACGACCTCGATTGAACTACAAGGTTACGCGAGTAAAACCGGTGGTTCAAAACACAATCAAGATCTCTCTGAACGACGAGCGAAAAACGTGCGTGACGCGCTATTAAGTTACGGTATTGAACCAAATCGTGTTCGCATCATTGGTTTTGGTGACACACATCTAGCAGTGCAAGGCACCGATCAGGTAAGCCACGCACTTAACCGCCGAGTGACCGCATCTGTTGTTGGTTACAAAGGTAAAGTTAAAAAAGAGTGGACGATCTTTACGACGCTTCCTCAAGCAGAAAGCTAATCTAAACTTTTACACTCTCACATCGCACTCAGATTTGACAAAAGGAGCTTCGGCTCCTTTTCTTTTCATAGTGGCTTGAAGCCGTATTATGCTTTAGGAATCGGCGCTGTAGTGGTAATCTAGCGGCGTCATAACAATGAGAGTTTTGAAATGAGCAAACTTACATCAGATATCCAAGCAAACCTTGATCTTTTCGT
>NZ_JAWOUT010000262.1:0-710 GCF_033339515.1 Vibrio sp. 2130-1 | reverse complement strand
ACCAAAGCCACCACCGCACCAAGAATTTCAAGAGGATGCAACGCCAGTAAGCCTAAGTTTACCGCCATGCCAACCGCGATAAAAAACAGACCAAGAAGCAAACCTTTAAACGGCTCGATAGCGATTTCTAGCTCATGGCGATATTCACTTTCGGCCAGCAGCACTCCAGCTAAGAAAGTTCCTAGCGCCATGGACAAGCCCAGTTTTTGCATCACCACCGAAATGCCTAGCACCACCAAGAGTGAAGCCACGGTAAATAGCTCGCGAACCCCACTCATCACGACAAAACGAAACAAAGGGCGCAATAAAAAGTGACCACCAATCAACAAGGCTACGACACTGCCTAAAACGGTAAAAGCATCGAACCAACTACCTACATTCTGTTCACCAGCCAAAAGCGGTAACATAGCCAACATCGGTATGACGGCGATATCTTGAAAAAGCAGCACAGCAAAACCAGACTGGCCCGTTTCGGTGCCATTGAGGCCTTGCTCTTCAATCACTTTGAGTGCAATGGCCGTAGAGGAAAGAGCGAGCCCCATGCCGATGACCAAACTCACCTGCATACTCAAGCCAAACAAACTGACAATGCTACCAATACCCGCCGTCGTCACTACAACTTGCGCGCCGCCAAGACCTAAAATCGGCCCTCGCATTTGCCATAATTTTTTCGGGTTCAATTCCAAGCCAATTAAGAACAGCAGTAACAC
>NZ_JAWOUT010000261.1:0-710 GCF_033339515.1 Vibrio sp. 2130-1 | reverse complement strand
TCAAGGCAAGAATTTGTCTCTGCAAGTGAATACGAAGGGCATCCGTCTGCTGTACTACCGTTTCACACCGACGGGTAACGAACTGTGCAAACTGCTTGGCAACAAGCCAAATTCCCAGTACTACGATCAAATGCTCGCCTTGTTAAATCAAAAGTTTAGCGTAAGTACCGAAGCAAGCAGCAGCGTGAACTATACCGTTTAGTTTCGCTCTAGGAGCTTTAGGTCACCTATGATCTAAAAGCTCCTCAAGCATTACACGAGGCTTTTTTCCACCCATGATCCAAAAGCTGAGTTAGCTGATCACACGACGCTGTTTAAGCTCATTCAAACACAACTCAACCAACTCTTCGACGCTCTTCTCGCCTGCTGGCAAATCAATTTCTGGATTGATTGGCGCTTGATATTCTGAATCAATACCCGTGAAATTTGGGATCTCACCTGCTCGCGCTTTTTTGTATAAGCCTTTTGGATCTCGGCCTTCGCACACTTCGAGAGATGCATTCACAAACACTTCAATGAACTCACCTTCGGGCAGTAAATCGCGAACGAGTTGACGCTCAGCACGGTGAGGAGAAATGAACGCGGACAACACAATCAAACCCGCATCTGCCATCAGTTTAGCCAACTCGCCAATACGACGAATATTTTCACGACGATCTTGTTCAGAAAAACCTAGATCACTACACAGGCCATGACGAACATTGTCACCG
>NZ_JAWOUT010000260.1:0-710 GCF_033339515.1 Vibrio sp. 2130-1 | reverse complement strand
ACAGACGAACCATGGCATTGCCACCAAAACGAAAACCGACCAAACCAACTTTGTGATGATCGACGTAAGGAATGGAATAAAGCTCATTCAACACGGCTTGATGAAGACAGCTTGAATCTTCCGTCAAAGGCCAATGAGAACTGTGTCCGACTGATGGCATATCGACGGTCAGCATTGCAATATCTTTAGGAGCAAAGTGATTGCGGAACAAACGCCACATGTCGGTTTGTAAACTGTCGAGTCCTGCACTCACCATCACAACTGGCAGCTGCTTATCGGTTCTTGGCAAATGCAAGTTAGCGATAATTTTGCGTTTTTGGTAAGGCACCTCAATTTGCTTGATGGTGTATTGAGTTTTCTCAGCCCCTTCAGAATAGGCTTTGTTTGCTAACACCTGAGCCTGAAGCGCCAAGTTGTCGTTTTTTAAATGAGGATAGCCCGCAATGCTGAAACACAACGATGCGGTAAACAGCTCGTCGGCAGCATCCTCACCTTTAAGGTCATTGGCACGTCGTTGGTGTTCCATACCTAACTTGATCCACTCAAACGTCCAGTTACCGCTGTGATACCCCATCACAGTATCTAACCAATCATCGTGAGTACGAGAATGCGTTGACGAAGCAATGCGCGACAACACGCCTTCCATTTCAATTGGAGATAAGCCTTGCCACGCCCACTGCAAGCGACGCAAATGACGATACCAAACACGA
>NZ_JAWOUT010000259.1:0-712 GCF_033339515.1 Vibrio sp. 2130-1 | reverse complement strand
TGTACCAGCAAATCAATAGACCCACCATCAATGCAAACGCAAAGCCAAGCGAGAAAATGTTCAGCTGAGGCGCGGCACGCGTCATTACACCAAACGACAGGTTGATAGTAAGCAGCGCGATGATGCCAGATAGCGACATACTCAGAGCGGTTTTGAACATAATGCCAAGCCAACCCGCCATATCACGAAAATCCACCGCGGTAAGCGTGCCCGACCCTATCGGTAGGGTTTTAAAGCTGAAGACCACCAGTTGCAGCATTTTTAAGTGACCATCGGTTGCGAGGAAAAACATGGTGGTCAAGAACATGAACAATTGACCGAGCAATGGCGTGTTCTGACCATTGGCAGGATCGACCATAGACGCAAAACCCAAGCTCGATTGCATACCAAGGATTTGCCCGAGCAACACAAACGTTTGGATCATAAATTGCGTCACCATGCCCATCGCGACGCCAATGATCATCTGCTCTGCGATGGTCATAAAACCACGAAATGAGAGCAATTGAATGTCTTGCGGAACAGCAGGAATAGCAGGCATCACGGCAAAAGTAATCGCAAGGCCGAGATACAAACGAATACGAGGAGAAACAAAGCGAGCGCCAGTAACGGTCATCACCATCAACATAGACGAGATACGAACGTACGGCCAAAAATAATTGGCTATCCAGTCTAAGATGATTTGAGTGGGATACTCCATACCAGCCTCTAGTAC
>NZ_JAWOUT010000258.1:0-712 GCF_033339515.1 Vibrio sp. 2130-1 | reverse complement strand
TTGCGAAGGAAAACCTTCCTCTGACCATCGTTCTAGCAAAGCCTGGGATCTCGCAGAGTTGGACGGGCCGAATCCTTACTGGGAGGGGGTTGCCTACGTTTTCCAACTCCACGGCCCGCCAGTGTAGCCAGGATTTAAAAATCACCTCTGCCAAAAGAGCGAAGGCAGCTTATATGCGAGAGCTTCCCAAAGAGGTTCGACAGAAAGTCTGCCTTTTGCTGGGCAGTCGTGATGCTGAAAGCACTATTCGTGCGGCCAACATTGCAAAACAGCGAGGAAGCTCAGATCGCGTCATTAAGACGAAAGATGGGGGTGAGCTGTATGTGGTGAAAAACTGGTTGGCGAGTGATGTCTGGGAGTTCTTACTATCCGCTGGCATGGGCTCAGCATATCCTCTGCCAAGTTACTTGGAGAGCAATGTCACTACGGCAGAGCTTTACAAGGCGGCAACAGGGGAGTGCGTGTGGTCGGCAACAGAGAAGAAGGCCAGTGACGCCTGTGGCGCTCGCTTCGGTTGCTGGGCTTGCCAGGCTGTTGGGTTGGATAAGTCAATGGAGACGTTGCTTGCCACGGACCCTGAAAGGCATGGCTATATGTCGGGGCTGAACCGCATCCAGCGCTACTTGGCAAAACGCCGGTACGCATGGGCAGTCCGCCACCCCGTAGGCCGCACGGTTTACGAGGGGGGCTCCATCAAAATCCAGCCGGACGT
>NZ_JAWOUT010000257.1:0-712 GCF_033339515.1 Vibrio sp. 2130-1 | reverse complement strand
TTTGCTCTTGTCATCAATTTATCGCTCAGATCAGTCATAAAATAAAAAATGGTGACGATCGCTATAAGCACAAAGAAAAGCTCAATGGCGAAGGAGCCTTTTTGTCGGGAACGCAATTTCATGGTTATTCCTCCCAACCCTCGTGCTCTAAATTGATCAAAGTGCTTCTGACAATAGGCACAGTGGCACTAGAAAACACATTCAAAACCGGACGGTAATTGTACGTTAACGTAATCTCAGCAATCTGATAGCCCAAATCATCTTCCATCATTTCCGCATCTGAAAAGCTGCTATCTGCGATCAGATCCGGATAGGTTAAGTAGTACTTACCCGAAATACTAAAATTGTCCGCTGGAGTCAGCGCAGACCAAAGTGTTCCGCTCTCATTTAACGCTGCTCTCAATGTATTATTATAGCTACTATAGTTACTCCCACCCTCAAATATCTTAGTATTTCGCACCGTCTCTCTTAAGGCATACTCAACCACACTCATTGTATAAATACGTAGTCCCATCTCAAACAACATCAGCAGTGAAATCGCTAGCACCAATGCACCGAGCGCAAACTCTACAGCCGTAACCCCTTGTATTTTTTTCCGTGACCGCCTTGATGATGACTTACTCTTAGATCGAGATTTAGCGGCTACATTTCTTTGAAATTGAGTCAATACTCGTTTCATATTGTCCACCCTACTTATCGGTGTCACTTTTGT
>NZ_JAWOUT010000256.1:0-713 GCF_033339515.1 Vibrio sp. 2130-1 | reverse complement strand
ATCCAATGGAGATCATGGACTGGATTAACTTGTTTGCCTTTGCGGTCAGCGAAGAGAACGCGGCAGGCGGGCAAGTCGTCACATCACCAACTAACGGTGCCGCAGGCGTTATCCCAGCAGTATTGATGTACTACCATCGATTCATCAAAGAGCTGGACCTTAAGCAATTAAAAGACTTTCTCGCCGTTGCTGGAGCGATTGGTATTTTATACAAAACCAACGCGTCCATTTCTGGGGCGGAAGTGGGCTGTCAAGGTGAGGTGGGAGTTTCCTCTTCTATGGCAGCGGCTGGCCTAACCGCCTTGCGAGGAGGCAGCAACGAGCAAATTTGTATCGCAGCTGAAATTGCAATGGAACACTCTCTCGGTATGACCTGTGACCCAATAGGAGGACTGGTTCAAGTGCCTTGTATTGAACGCAATGCGATGGGCGCAGTAAAAGCGATTAACGCATCACGAATGGCACTAAAACGCACTAGCAAGTGTCTTATTTCATTAGATAAAGTTATCGAAACCATGTACCAAACTGGTAAAGACATGAATAAGAAATATCGAGAGACATCTCTAGGTGGTTTGGCAATCATCCATATGGCACCACCATGTGAATAATAAGTACGCATAATTTGCATCTTTCTTTACACATCGCATTGTTGGTGGCACTTAGCATCAACAGTGCGATTTCTTCCCATCCTTGTATCAATACTCGCCTGCTTT
>NZ_JAWOUT010000255.1:0-713 GCF_033339515.1 Vibrio sp. 2130-1 | reverse complement strand
TCTCAGACAAAACGGCTAAAGCAATCGGAAATTTCATAACGCTTTGCATCGGGAAATGGAAGTCGTTATTAATCTTCAAAGTATCCTTCTCATTGCTGTTGAATATTGCTACTCCTATTCTGGCATTTTTTGCCTTTAAAACATTCTCAATTTTCAAAGTTAAGTTGTCAGTTTGAGCATTTGAATACGCAATTGTAAAAAATAAACTTAACAATACTAATAATATCCTTTTTACGATTTTCATATGTCTGTACTCCTATCTGGTTAAATTACCGCTAACACCTGAATTAAGCCGCGCCGCGAAGCGGCGTCGGCTTGAATGAGTTGTTAGGCAACACCGCGCTTTCTCTCGAAGGCTTGTCGTGTTTGAACCATGTAAACCGCCGGCCCGTCAGGCGTGGTGATGATCTTCTCCCGCACGAATCCTGCCTTCTCATAGCAGCGTATGGCTCGATGGTTGTTCGGAGTCGGGTCGGTCTGAATCTTCGTCACGGTGGGGTCCGAGAACAGTAGTTCAACGAGAGCGCGGACAAGCCTTGTTCCTAGGCCTTTGTTCAACTGTGTCGGGTCAGCCAGAGACTGGTCTATTCCTCGCACTCCTGGATCAGTTTCATCTTCCCACCAGCCATCACCGCTTCCGAGCGCGACGTACGACTGAGCATAGCCGATCGGTTCCTCGCCCAGCATTGCGATGTACGGTGTTACGGACTCTT
>NZ_JAWOUT010000254.1:0-714 GCF_033339515.1 Vibrio sp. 2130-1 | reverse complement strand
TCACACTCCGAGAATCGTTGAAAACGTAAAATCAGGGCGAGCGACCCTGGGATTCTGCGCTGGTTACTTACCTTCACATCACGGTTTGATGAGCGTTCATCTCGCCGATGAGCCTTTCTCTATAATAAGTAAATACCCGCTAACTCAATTACCAAAAGCGATTTTAACTAACGATTTGAATAACCCAGCCAATACATATCAGCAAGCCATTTTGTCCAAGTACGAAATCCAACCTTTGATGGAGATGGACTCCTACACTGCGGCAGCGCAATTAGCTTTAAAAGGTATGGCACCAGCACTGATACCTAAATCCATCATCAAAACACTCAACATCGCATCAAATTTTTGTTTTGAATTCGAAGAACTAGAGCCTCTAATTCGCCCAATACACATCTGTCTTCGCCACAACACATACCGCAATCAGCGAATTAAAACAGTGTTAGAAGCCATTGCTGATGTTGTTGCCAAAGAAGTTTTGTTGCCATCAGCATAGACATGGTAATCACTAGAGGTCGAATCCACTTTTGACCTTTGGTAACCACCACTTTTGCGCCAAGTTGAGCGCCAATAAAGCCACCGACCGCCATCGTCAAACCAATTTCCCATACAGGTAACCCTGCTAGAACGAAAAACAACAATGCAGCGATGTTTGAAGTGAAATTCAAAATCTTAGTTCGTGCTGTTGCATCCACGAGGGAGAAGTGGCCAAGAGCA
>NZ_JAWOUT010000253.1:0-715 GCF_033339515.1 Vibrio sp. 2130-1 | reverse complement strand
TATGTGTTTGAAGCGATGTTGACCATGCTTCGCTACAACGTGCATCATCTGCCGGTGGTCAAAAATCAACTACCGATAGGCATCATCGAAACTACCGATATTGTTCGTTATGAATCGCAAAACTCACTGCTTCTTGTAAGCAGCATTTTTCAGCAGCAAAGCATCGAAGATTTAGCGACAGTCGCAGAAGAAGTCAAAAGCAGCTTCGTACGTCTGGTTAACGAAGACGCCAATTCACACATGGTTGGCAGCGCAATGTCAGTAATTGGCCGAAGTTTCAAACAGCGTTTGTTGGAGTTGGCCGAAGAAGAACTCGGTGCGCCTCCGATTCCTTATTGTTTCCTCGCATTAGGTTCAATGGGACGCGACGAACAGTTGCTGGTTACTGACCAAGACAACGCCATTATTCTGGACGAATCCTATCAAGAAGAGAAACATGGCAAGTACTTTGAAGATCTCGCTAAGTTTGTCAGTGACGGCCTTGACGCTTGTGGTTACAAATATTGTACCGGTGACATCATGGCCACAAACCCGATGTGGCGAATGACTCGCTCCGAATGGGAAGAATGTTTCGCTGACTGGATTGACGATCCCAACCCGAAAGCGTTACTAAATGCATCAATATTTTTCGATTTAGATGGCGTGTATGGCCGCTTAAAATGGGCAGAACAGCTCACCAGCTTCATTGTGCGTCGAGCGCGTAAAAATAATCGCT
>NZ_JAWOUT010000252.1:0-716 GCF_033339515.1 Vibrio sp. 2130-1 | reverse complement strand
TGGCAAGGACGAGCTGGCTGACCTTACGAGCTCTATCAATCGCATGAACGAGTCACTGGCAGGCATTGTTGCAGGTGTAAATGGCAAAGCGAACCAAGTGGACACCAGCATGGGTGCGCTTCTCGAATCGGCACAAGTTACATCCAATAACGTTGAACAACAACAGTCCAATATCTCAGAAATGGGGCGTCAACTCGAAGAGATTGCCTTTGCCGCGAGCAATACGTTGGATCAAGCTAATCAATCGGTGCAAAAGTTGTCAGATTCAAAAGATGAGATAGAACAAGGTCGTGATGCACTTGAGCAAAATAAAGCGACCATGGAAAGTTTACACAGCAGCATAGAAAGCGCCAGCACCCAAGTTACGCAGTTAAGCAAAGAGAGCGAAGCAATTGGCCGCGTGACGGAAGTGATTGAAGGGTTAGCAGAACAGACTAATTTGCTGGCACTCAATGCGGCAATTGAAGCGGCGAGAGCTGGTGAACAAGGGCGAGGTTTTGCTGTGGTTGCCGATGAAGTGCGCATGTTGGCGACAAGAACCACGCAATCGACGACAGAAATCAACGGTATTATTAACGCAATTCAACGTTCAACTCACACGGTGGTTCAGGAAATTGAACACAGCCAGTCGTTGGCAGAGCAAGGTGCTGAACACATCGATAATGCCGTAACGAGATTGGTTTCAACGACAGAGCAGATCGGTTCTCTAAACGAGC
>NZ_JAWOUT010000251.1:0-719 GCF_033339515.1 Vibrio sp. 2130-1 | reverse complement strand
TGTCTACCAACCGCACTAACCAATTATTGGTTCAAAACATGTTCATTAAAGCGATTGAACGCGGTGAAGTGTGTGACCAACACGATTCAGAACACTTGGCAAATCTATTCCACGGTATTTGTTACTCGCTGTTCGTACAAGCAAACCGCTTCAAAGGTGAAGCCGAGTTGAAAGAGCTCGTGAGCGCTTACCTAGATATGCTTTGCATCTACAATCGCGAACACTAAAGCTCAGGTTTGAATACAAACAAGCCCACCACATGGTGGGCTTTTCTATGTTTGTCCGCTTCGAACATTCAAATACAAAAAAACCGCTGGATTCAGCGGCTTTTTTGTTATTCACATTCAATCAGCGATATTACGCCGCCGTACTCACTTTGAAGTCTGGGTTTACTGCGGTTAGCTTCTTAATCAGATAATTCAGTAATACACCGTACATTGGGACAAACAAGCCAAGGCTGATCACCAACTTGAAGCCGTAATCCACCAGCGCGATTTCCGTCCAATGCTCAGCCATAAATGGATCTGGACTTTGGTAGAATGCAATCGCAAAGAACGCGATGGTATCTAGCGCATTACCAAAGAGTGTCGAACACGTTGGAGCTACCCACCACTGCTTCATTTGGCGTAGACGGTTGAACACATGCACATCCATGATCTGACCAAGTAAGTAAGCCATGAAACTCGCAATCGCAATACGTGCGACAAACAGGTTAAATT
>NZ_JAWOUT010000250.1:0-720 GCF_033339515.1 Vibrio sp. 2130-1 | reverse complement strand
AACAAGTGGTAAAGGTAAGGATTTTCAGCCGTCCAATGTGTTGGGCTCACCATATCAATCGCAAAGCTTGTTGAGTGGTGGTTTTGGATAGTCAGTGAATCGCATTGACCACTGGCTACGACAGTGCCTTTGTCATGCAGCGCGTATTCCAGCGTATAGCCAGACGCGATAGCGGTGGAAAGGTTTTCCAATTCGATTTGAGCACTGAGCGTCGCACTTTGGTAATCGTCGGCGAAATCGGTGCGAATGGTGAGATCTTGGACGTGAACGTTCTCTTTTCCGATTAGATAAACATCACGGAAGATCCCCGCCGTCCACCACATGTCTTGGTCTTCAATGTAAGTGGAATCGGCCCACTGCATCACGCGTACGGAGAGCAAGTTTTCGCCTTGTTGGACGAACTTGGAAATGTCGAACTCCGCAGTAAGACGGCTGCCTTTGCTAAAGCCGACGTACTCGCCGTTCACGTACACTTCAAAGTAGGTTTCCACGCCGTCGAACTTGATGATGGTTTGTTGGTTATCCCACTGTGGACCAAGTGTAAATGTGCGTTGATAAGCGCCCGTTGGGTTGTCGGTTGGTACAAACGGGACATCGATCGGGAATGGGAAGCCTTCATCGGTGTATTGCAGATCGCCGTGGCCTTCCATTTGCCACATGTTTGGGACGGTAATGCGTCCCCAGTCGTTCATTGTTTGTGAGTAAAACTCATCAGGTACC
>NZ_JAWOUT010000249.1:0-720 GCF_033339515.1 Vibrio sp. 2130-1 | reverse complement strand
GCAATCGTTTTGTTGGCTCATTATTTTTCCTACTTCATTGTCACTTTTCCGCCAATCATCTTAAACGCAGGCGTACCTCTGACTAACGTATCTCGTGCAACCTCTTGCCCGCAGCTCGGGCAAAAACAAGGGGTTTGAGTGTAATCTTCTACAATGCGTTCTTTAAAGCACTTCACCAAGGCCCCCTTTCCGCCCTTGCGATATTTATATAGCTGCGCTTTGCATTTCGCACAATAAATTTCGACAGTTTTATTCGGTTGCTTTTTATTCGGCTTGGCCATTATCTTCTATCTCTGGCTTGACCCACACATTGCTGAAATCGAACCACCCCAACGCATTACATTTTGCGTTTTGAAGCGCTCCGCTGTGGTCTTTGTTTACACCAAGCCAGCAATGGAACATTGGAATAACCTGACAGCTTTTCACTAACTGCCTTCCTAATTCGCGAGCAGGAAAGTCGGCATGAATGCCTGCACGCCATTGATCGACTAATGTCGCCCATTCTGAAAAATCGTAACCCGCGCTGAATTTTTCGATGTCGCTGTAATCAAGTAGCCAGCCCGCTAATGCATCGTTGCGATTGGTCGCAATACCCATTGCTTTTACCCAAACGTCGACTTCTTCTGGATTTGGCGGCTGCGTATCGTAGCGAATAAACTCGACATCGACACTGTGCGGTTTGAGCAAATGTTTAATTGCTTTGGCAATGACAGGAAACAT
>NZ_JAWOUT010000248.1:0-721 GCF_033339515.1 Vibrio sp. 2130-1 | reverse complement strand
TAAACACGCCGCTATTTTGATTTCCGGCTTCTTCGCTGTGTTGATCATTCGCGAACTGGACTACTGGATGGATATGATCCGTCACGGATCGTGGGTATTCCCTGCGTTAACCATCACTGCTCTGGCTTGCGCAAAAGCTTACCAAGGTGGTAAAGGTACAGTGAACGAAATGGCACGTATTCTACAAGTTCCACACATGAAGCTCTTGATTGGTGCCGTCGTTCTACTGCTTGTTTTCTCTCGCCTTTACGGCATGGGAAGCTTCTGGCAGCAAGTCATGAATGAAAGCTACATCCGCGATGTTAAGAACATTTCGGAAGAAGGCATGGAGCTGCTTTGCTACTGTCTGATTGCGTTGAGTGCTGTTCGTATGCGACGCGAAATCACTGAATAGACTCGGGATCTAAACGGCGATTGAGCGCAGTTAAAATGGGATGAAACACTTCCAATGCTCGCTCTGCTGTTGCAACCGACTCATCAAAGGCCGTCATTTCGATGGCCTTTTTCATTTCCGCAATTTGCTGCAAAACATCCATTTCTAACGGTAAAGCGCGAAGTTGATTTATTGCTTGTTTAGCCCGCAGCAAAGGCTGTGCTCGAACGCTAGTTAAATCTCGTTGAAATGCCCCACTTTTAACGCCCTCTAGATACACTCGATACGTCGTCAGTTCATCAAGCAAAAGAAACGCTTCTGCCTGTGGTCCTTGATGTGGATATGGCA
>NZ_JAWOUT010000247.1:0-721 GCF_033339515.1 Vibrio sp. 2130-1 | reverse complement strand
TTTGCGTCTTCACTTTCTGAAGTAGCCAAAGACAGCGAAACCCGCAAGTTGTCTGCACACATCGAAAGTGCGTTAGGCGCGGCAGAAGATTTGATCGGAGATGTGCTGGATATTTCGCGTTTGGAATCGGGTAAGTTGGAAGTCAATGTGCATGGCTTCGCGGTCAACGATGTTCTGGCGAACCTCAATGCGGAATTTAGCGCATTGGCCAAACAACAGGGGATCGAGTTCACTATGATTCCATCTTCTCTCATGGTGAAATCGGACCCTAAATTACTGCGCCGTGTGGTGCAGAATTTCCTCACCAATGCCTTTCGTTACAGTCCAAATGGAAAAGTTGCGCTGGGAGTGCGCCGAGTTCAAGGGCGTGTGCGCATTGATGTGTGGGATAACGGCATGGGCATCGAGGAAGAAAAACAGCAGGAAATTTTCGAAGAGTTTAATCGCGGAACGCAAGTTCGCTCCGATCAAGGTTTGGGATTAGGCTTGGCGATTTCCAAAGGGATTGCGCAGGTGTTGGGGCACGAAATTTCAATGCGTTCGTGGTTTGGTAAAGGCAGCGTGTTCTCAATAACCTTGGATAAGGCTCATCACGTTCAGCCACACCCTGCGAAAGTCGAGACCAGTCCTCAATCGGAGTTGTGCCACTTGCGAATTCTGTGTGTAGACAACGAACCTGACATTTTGGTCGGAATGGAAAATCTGCTCTCTCGTTGGGGGT
>NZ_JAWOUT010000246.1:0-721 GCF_033339515.1 Vibrio sp. 2130-1 | reverse complement strand
AGGTTTTCGCCAAGTGTGACAAGCCCCCACATACCGTGGGAAATAAAATCACGAGTTACTGCATAAAAACTTGTTAGCAAGATGAAGAACATCATGCCTTTTACAAACTGTCGATTATAAAACTGGCCAAAGCCAGGAATTACTGAAAATAAAGAGGCAGTAAACCGTTGGGATCGATACAGCCCCGAGTTATGCTCAAAATGTTCACTCATGTCAGACATCACTTACAACTCCATTTCGGAAAACTTCTGGCGTCTGTCAGCCCCAGCCCAAGATGGTTATATAGGGCCGACAATTGCTTTCGCCAGAACAATATCTTTAAATTATTGGCCCATCATTGCGTGGTTAGCTTCTATTTGCATATTGATGCTGTCTACTGCAGAGTCGAGTGCACTTTTCGCATCTTGTTTATTCGTTGCAATCAACTGAAGTGCGCTGTTCGCAGGGCCCCACACTTCGTTCATTTCAGGAATGGAAGGCATAGACGTAGCGTGAATGGATTGCATCGCCACTGCACTTGCACCTGGGTCATTCTTGATAACAGGATCGTCTACCAATTTTGTCACTGCCGGAACCTCTCCAGTTAATTCAAAACGGCGCTTCGCATTGTCATAGTTATTGACGAACGTAATAAACTCTTGCGCTACTGGTTTGTTTTTCGAGAAAGTGGAAATGCTGTAACTCTTCACGCCCATAAATGACCCCATTTGCTCACCAGCTG
>NZ_JAWOUT010000245.1:0-721 GCF_033339515.1 Vibrio sp. 2130-1 | reverse complement strand
GAAACGCTTCTGCCTGTGGCCCTTGATGTGGGTATGGCACGCTAATGTGCTTCTGAATATCTAGAGAAATGTGTAAGTCTAAACCCACGGACGCACATTGAGATTTGAGCACGCGCAGTAAGCCTTGCTCATCCATTAGCGTTTGAATTTCTAATATGCGCTCAAGATGATAGGCATTTGATAGCAAAATGACCTCAACCGCCGCTTGAGACGGTAACGGAAATAAACCGCTTTCACACAGAACTTTCGCTGCATTTCGCATGTTTTCAAACGTATTCAAAGAGCGATTTTCAAGCAGAGTTTGGCTTGTCGAAAAAGGCTTGGCCAGCGACGTATTCAGGGTCTGAAAATATGCATACATAGCGTCAGCTTCCGAAATGCTTTGTCCTTGCGTTTTTCCACCACAAAATACGAGAGCAGTATTCTCCATTGGCATTTCGCGGATCTTAGCGGCTAGAGCTTCGACTCTCGAGATGCCTTCGGCACTCAATTGGTTATTAACCAATCGCTTACCTAGTACGATGACCACGTTACCTAACTTCATACTTATCTCTCAATTTCCCCTGCGACAAAGTCACTGTTGTGTGGTCTTTGGCATAGTTACAAAAATCTTCTTTGCCAACCGCCTTACAGACATTAACATCTAGTTAACAACATTGTTCTAGAGACCTATGAAAGGTTCATTGCTGAAGGAAGTCAATTATGCTGTCGATTTTCGATA
>NZ_JAWOUT010000244.1:0-722 GCF_033339515.1 Vibrio sp. 2130-1 | reverse complement strand
TATCGCCGATCTCTACAGTTGCCTTACTAAAGGGTTTACATCAATAAAAGTAGACGACTATTTATAGTCTTAACAACATCGGTAAGAAACTAGATTGCTTGCTTTGCAAAGGTTATCCATAGTGTGGTTACATTGCTTGTGGTCACAGGAAGGGATAATCTTCGGTAAAAATAATGAATATGAAAGAGTTTTCCAGCGCAGTTGGGTTGTCGTCATACACGCTTCGATACTATGAAAAAATTGGCTTACTGAAACATGTCCACCGAAATAGCAGTGGGCACCGTGTCTACACCCATCGAGATATTGATTGGGTCAACTTCATCAAGCGGCTGAAAGAGACGGGAATGCCGTTAGAAGAGATTCAAGAATATGCTTCATTGAGGGAGATAGGCTCGCAAACGACTGCTGACAGACAAAAGCTTTTGGAAGTTCATCGAGATAATTTAATCGAACATATCCGACAACAAAATGAGCATCTGAAACGATTAGAAGAAAAAATAAATCTGTATAAAAGCGGAAAAGTACGTTGACTTAGAGTTCACTCTAACTTGTAAGGTGTGCGGGTATTCACTCAAAGGAGCACACAAAATGGAAAATACGCGATTTCAAACAGGGTTAGAGCAGTTATCAAAAATCGATGGAGAGGCTGGTCAAAAAGTTATCGAAAGCCTGAACGACATTTGCCCTGATTTAGCTAAGTTCACGATTGAGTACCCGTTTGG
>NZ_JAWOUT010000243.1:0-723 GCF_033339515.1 Vibrio sp. 2130-1 | reverse complement strand
TGGTTTGCTCAGCAGGGCTCCATCTATGCCTTCCTAGGTATTATTTTCTACTACGCGTGGAGAATGCGCCAAATCGACCGTGAATTCGGCGTGGATGAGTAAGGAGTCACTCAGATGGATTTGAAAACTATCACTTATCTGGTTGTTGGTGCGACGTTTGTCCTCTACATCGGTATTGCGATTTGGGCACGCGCTGGATCAACCAAAGAGTTCTACGTCGCGGGCGGTGGTGTAAACCCTATCGCTAACGGCATGGCAACCGCAGCAGACTGGATGTCTGCGGCATCGTTTATCTCGATGGCGGGTCTGATTGCCTTCATGGGTTACGGCGGCAGCGTATTCCTAATGGGCTGGACTGGTGGTTACGTGCTGCTTGCACTGTTGCTTGCCCCTTACCTACGTAAGTTCGGTAAATTTACCGTGCCTGAGTTTGTCGGCGAGCGTTTCTACTCCAAGACAGCGCGTATCGTAGCCGTAGTGTGTCTGATCATCGCGTCGGTCACTTATGTTATCGGTCAGATGAAAGGCGTTGGCGTTGCGTTTGGTCGCTTCCTTGAGGTGGATTACTCAACCGGTCTACTGATTGGTATGTGTATCGTATTCATGTACGCCGTTCTTGGTGGCATGAAAGGCATCACTTACACGCAGATTGCTCAGTATTGCGTACTCATTTTGGCTTACACTATTCCTGCAATCTTTATCTCTCTGCAGCTTACCGGCAAT
>NZ_JAWOUT010000242.1:0-724 GCF_033339515.1 Vibrio sp. 2130-1 | reverse complement strand
GAGAAATCTATCCGGATATCGATAAGCTATTTGTTATCGAATACGAATTGATCAAAAAGTAGACCACAAAAACCTAGACGACTGGTCTAATTCATCTTATAGTACCGCCCATGAACGCAAAAACAAATGACACACGCCAACACATTCTCGACGTCGGGTACGAATTGATTGTTACCCGAGGGTTTACCAGTGTTGGACTTTCAGAGCTACTAAAAACGGCCGAAGTGCCAAAAGGCTCGTTTTATCATTACTTCAAATCTAAAGAACAGTTTGGTGAGGCAATGATTCAAGATTACTTCAACAAGTACTTTGAACAATTGACTGCCCGCTTCACTAATACCGAGCTCAATGGCTACCAACGCTTAATGAGCTACTTTGAAGAAATGGTAAAAGTAGAAGATGATGTCTGTAATGCAAACAAATGTTTGTTAGTGAAGCTAAGCGCCGAAGTGTCAGATTTATCGGAGCCTATGCGTATCGCACTGCGTCGAGGCGCTGATAAGACCATTCAAGCTATGGCTGAGTGTATTGATGTCGGTATTCAAGATGGTTCTATCCCAAACGGTGATAGCGCATTGTTGGCCAGACAGATTTATTATCTTTGGAATGGCGCAAGCTTACTGAACAAACTGTATCAAGATCAGGAAGCGCTCACGCAAAGCCTGACCTATACTCAACATCTACTGCAAAACACGCGTACTTGCCCATAACAAGTAACGTTAAA
>NZ_JAWOUT010000241.1:0-727 GCF_033339515.1 Vibrio sp. 2130-1 | reverse complement strand
TTTCACTTGCTGGGCCTAGCGTAGCCACAATTTTGGTTTTACACATTTGTCACCTCAATCGACACTTAAAAAGGAAAATAGAAATAGGGGGGGATTTTCTATCAATCTCGTAAGCACTCTTTGCAAAAGAACTTAAGACATTGGGGGAGTAAGCGGGAGTTGCCTCCCGCTTTAGTCAGGATTAGTGACTAGGGCGAGCTTCTAGCTCTTTTTCTTCAACTGGGTCGATATCAACCACTTTCTTCGCATTCCAAACTGTTAGAGCAAGAAGTAGAGAAATCACACCAGCAGCCAGCCAGAAATATTGCGCTTGAGAGAAGTCGTATTTAGTTACGCCATCAACTTCTGTGATTTTGATTAGAGAAGCTGACGCTAACTCTTGACCAGAAGCGGCGATGTAAGAGAACAGACCGATGAAGCCTTTCACTGCGCCAACAGCGTTCTTAGGCATCAAGTCACAAGCAGTTAGACCTGCAAGGAACACAACCAGACCACCGATAGCGAAACCGATCATACCTAGTGCTACTGCGTCAACGATGCGGTTATCTGGGCCGAAGAACATCAAGCACATGCCACCGATGTTCGCCAATCCGTAAAGTAGAGTCGGGATATGGCGGTTAGAGTTGAACACCTTGTCAGAGATGATGCCTGATAGGATTGCACCTGCTAGACCCGCAATAGGGTATGTAGACATTGCGAAGCCAGCGTCAATCAGTGAGTAACCTTT
>NZ_JAWOUT010000240.1:0-727 GCF_033339515.1 Vibrio sp. 2130-1 | reverse complement strand
AGCTTAATGTTACTGGCCGCGTTAGTTTATGCCGCATACTGTGTGCTTTTAAAGCGTTGGAAGATGCCATTTAACAGCCTAACATTGGTTTACATGCAAGGCTTCTTCTCTGTCATCATGCTGACTCCACTGTGGCTTTCAAGCGAACAACTGCTTCCTAGCCAAGAGGCGCTTCCACTGATCGCTTATGCTGGTATCGCTGCGTCTATTTTCGCTCCATTGATGTGGGTAAAAGCAATAGATTTGATTGGCGCAGACTCCAGCGCCATGTTCATGAACTTAATGCCTGTGGTCTCTGTCGCCTTAGCGTCAACACTGCTCGGTGAAGAAATTCATGTGTACCATATTATCGGCGGCTTGATGGTTATCTCCGGCGTGATTCTGTCGCAGATAAAAGTACGGAAGAAGCAAACTCTTGCCGGCCAAGAACTACCATCAACTTCCGCCTAACAACAAAGAGAAAAGCCACGGAGTAGAGCCGTGGCTTTTTGGTATCAACACCTCAAACAAAAGTTAATGTTTTGTTGCTCGCCCTATTCCCGTCACAAACGCTTGCTGCTACATTGTCAGAACAATAACTCACAAAGGAATGACAGATGAGCAGTGGTCAAAGAGATATTACCCTTCGTTTTTTAGCAGAACCTGGCGACGTTAATTTTGGCGGAAAGGTTCACGGCGGCGCTGTAATGAAATGGATCGACTTAGCCGCTTATGCATGTAGTGCCGC
>NZ_JAWOUT010000239.1:0-729 GCF_033339515.1 Vibrio sp. 2130-1 | reverse complement strand
GAAGAAATGCTTGAACAACTCGACCAGAAAGGCATCCGCGTCACCAACGGGGCGAGACGGCTTTATGTCGCGTTGAACAACGGAGTCAAAGCTGAGGTGCTGGGTAACTGCGGTCCCGCCACAATCAGCTTGGTTGACGGGATGATTGTTGTGGAAGAGCAGACTCTCCACTAAGGGCAGCAGCATGGGCAAAAAAGTACACATCATTTGTGGAAAGTGCGGCAGTGACGAGATGAACTTTGTCATCAATGGACACTGTCCAGACGATCCCCAGAATGTTGCCAGTATGTCCTGCTCAAATTGTTGCGAACTGACAGGCATAGCCGAGTGGTCGGAATTTAATGGACGTGAGCTGAAAGGTGAAGCCGTCGCCCTATCAACACCGGCAAACGTGAATGCTCTTCTAGGATTGCTTCGCCAGGCGATGGACAGCGTTGAGTATCGCCTCTATGGCGGGGGCATGTCATTGAGCGGTAATGATGCTGCCGAACTCATAGACCTCCAGGAGCGAGCTGAGAAGGTCTTGTCTGTTCTTCGGAGTGATCAGCATGAGTGATTTATACGAACCGCTTGAGTTTGTGTTCTGCGGCTTTAGGAAAGGGGACGCTGGGCTATTTATCTCGGTAGCCACTTTGCGCGATGGTGTTTTAGGCCGTGAGATGTATTTCTCAAAGGGAAAAAGCAAAAGGCGCTGGGTTGTCGGTGGCATTTACTCAGGGGCCTCGTTTT
>NZ_JAWOUT010000238.1:0-731 GCF_033339515.1 Vibrio sp. 2130-1 | reverse complement strand
CGATAGATTTTTCCTTTTCTGCGGGCTTTGACGCTCCCCAACAGATGCTCTTAACACCGGATGGAGAAACGCTTTATTTGCGTGATGGTTCGGAGTTAATTGTTCTGACCAAAGCTGCTCAAAAGTTTACGGTGCGCGAAGTTATCGATCTTACTCAAGGGGATAAAAAGCATTCTGTAAGAACGATTGATTTGCTTGCGGGCGCATATTCCCTGTTGGTGACGCACAATGATGGTCGCGTTTCGCAATGGTTTGATACTTTGCAAAATGAGAAGCGAACCTTAACTCATATTCGTGACTTCAAATTAGCGTCTGAACTTAAATACTTATTGCCAGATTCACACCGCAAAGGATTCTACAGTTTCTACACCAATGGTACGCTTCAGAGTCATTACACGACCAGTGAAAAACTGGTGTTGTTTAAGCGAGCTTATAAACAAGCGCCTGCGATGGCGGCAATGTCGAACAATGAACGCTATCTGATTACTTGGAATGATGACTCGTTAAAGGTGGCGGAGGTCGATAACTCTTACCCTGAAGTCTCGCTTTCTTCACTGTGGCAGAAAGTGTGGTACGAAGGCTATCCAGAGCCTGAATTTGTATGGCAATCTACATCGGCCAGTGACAACTTTGAAGCCAAATTTAGCTTGGTGCCGATTGCGTTCGGCACGATAAAAGCGGCTATGTTTGCGATGCTGTTTTCAGTGCCTTTGGCGGTGCTAGGCGCTATT
>NZ_JAWOUT010000237.1:0-731 GCF_033339515.1 Vibrio sp. 2130-1 | reverse complement strand
AGAGTTGGACATCAATGCCAAGCATTTTGGCACGTTCCAGCAACATGTTTTTATCTGCGCAGACGACAATCTGGTGTGCCCAATCTTCTTTTGATAGAGCCAGCACTAAGTCAGGGCCGATGCCCGCAGGTTCCCCTGCGGTTACGACAATTCTGCGAATTGAATTAGTTGTCATTGTTGTCATCCACGATTTCAACAAACGCACTTGCACGCAGCTCTTGCATCCATGCGCCTGCTTCTTCATTAAACTTACGATTGAACAGAATGCGGTAAGCTTTATTCTTCATTGCTGAATCTGTGCGGTCGACTTGGCGTCGGTCTAACACTTCAACAATGTGCCAGCCATGAACCGTTTTGAATGGTTCACTGATTGAGCCAACTGGTAGTGTTTCAACTTGGTGTTTAAATTCAGGAACATAAAGATCCGGTGTTTGGTAACCAAGTTCACCATCTTGAGCCGCAGAGCCTGGGTCTTGGCTGTATTGTGAGGCCAATTGAGCAAAGGTCGCTTCGCCAGCTTTGATGCGACGAACGAATTCATTTAGCTGCTTTTTAGCGCCTTCATCACTAAGAATCACGGTTGGTTTGATCAGAATATGGCGAGCGTTAACTTCCGTCACCGCAACGGTTTCTAGACCCTTCACATCTTCAATTTTTAGGATGTGGAAACCAACGCCACTACGGAAAGGACCAATAATGCTGCCTTTGTTCTGCATCTTGATTTGATCAGC
>NZ_JAWOUT010000236.1:0-732 GCF_033339515.1 Vibrio sp. 2130-1 | reverse complement strand
GGTTGGGCGTTAGCTTACATTTTTAAAGTCGGTGGTGGTCTACTAAGCACGCCGGAGGCAATCGGTGACAGCTTTGGTGGTTTCATTTCTGATCCGTTACAACCGCTGTTCTGGATGGGTGTGTACCTTTTCCTTAACGTACTGATCGTAATGAAAGGTATTTCTGGCGGTATCGAAAAAGCGGGTAAAGTTCTTATGCCGCTGCTGTTCATCATCTTGATCATCGTATCGGTGAAAGGTTTGATGCTTCCAGGTGCGATGGCAGGTCTTGAGTTCTTGTTCATGCCAGACTTCTCAAAAGTGGACAGTAACGTGGTACTTGCAGCATTAGGTCAGGCGTTCTTCTCATTGAGTCTTGGTATGGGTTGTATGATGACTTATGGCTCTTACTTGAAGAAGACAGAGAACCTCGTTCAAACAACAGGTATGGTTACAGCAATGGATACCGGCGTAGCGAGCCTTGCTGGTGTCGCGATGTTCCCTGAAATGTTTGCTTTCGGCATGGAGCCAGCAGCAGGCCCAGGTCTGGTGTTCGTCGTTGTTCCTCAATTGTTCGCGGAAATGGGCGGTGTGATTGGTTTGCTACTTGCGCTTCTGTTCTTCATCGGATTAACGGTAGCGGCGCTTACCTCTTCGGTTTCATTGTTAGAAGTAGTGGTTTCTTACCTTATCGATGAGAAAGGCATGAAACGTTCTAACGCAGTAGTTTCAGCAAGTGTCGTGATGGCATCA
>NZ_JAWOUT010000235.1:0-732 GCF_033339515.1 Vibrio sp. 2130-1 | reverse complement strand
ATTGGCACTGGCGTGCTGATAGAACGCAGCGGTGGTGTTTCTTCTTCAGGCTCTTCACTGGCTGGTGGCAATTCTGGCATTTGGAAGTTAACACCTTGCAGCGCCAGTTCATCAACACACACTTTTGGGTCAAAGAAACAGCGGAAGTTAATCGCCAACGCAAGGCGCTCGACTTTCGCATCAATATGTAAAGACTCATCAACAAAACTGACATTTTGCAGTGCAAAACGAGGGAATAGCGAACCTTGAATGCTCTCGACTTTGAGCTGAGGTAAGGCTTTCTCTGCGCCCCAAATCGCCAGCTTCAACCCTGGATGGGTAAACAGTACCGTTGCGACAAAAATAGTGATTAACAACAGCAGACCAATCAAACTTAGTGATAACCACTTGGTCCACTTAAACATCTTTTTGATCATAGCTCAGGCCCCAAAGAGAAGTGGATGCGGAATTCGTTGTTTGGCTTTTCATCCAGCCCCCACGCAAAGTCGAAGCTTACCGGTCCCACAGGTGAAGCCCATCGAATACCAACCCCGGCACCAGATTTCCATTCAGGTGTGTCATTAAACGCATCACCAATATCGTAGAACGTTGCGGCCCACCAGTTGCCGTAAACACGATATTGATACTCTAAGGTGCTGCTTAAGATGTATTTCGCACCCGTTAATGCGCCACTTTCATCGACAGGTGAGATGGATTCATAGCCATAACCACGGATGTTGTTGTCACCACCAG
>NZ_JAWOUT010000234.1:0-733 GCF_033339515.1 Vibrio sp. 2130-1 | reverse complement strand
GACCATGCCAACCGGGCATTAGAGCGGGCTGGTCACGACGCCCGCATTGACCATAGAACACTTGAGGCGCAGGGCATCGAGCGCCTGCCGGGCATCCATCTTGGCCCCAACGTGGTGGAGATGGAGGGCCGGGGCATCCGCACCGAGCGGGCCGACACCGCCCTAGCCATCGACACGGCCAACGGCCAGATCATCGACTTACAAGAATACCGGGAGGTTATCGAGCATGAGCGCGATAGACAGAGTGAAGAAGTCCAGAGGCATCAACGAGTTAGCGGAGCAGATCGAACCGCTGGCCCAGAGCATGGCGACACTGGCCGACGAGGCCCGGCAGGTCATGAGCCAGACTCAGCAGGCCAGCGAGGCGCAGGCAGCGGAGTGGCTGAAAGCCCAACGCCAGACAGGGGCGGCATGGGTGGAGCTGGCCAAGGAGTTGCGGGAGGTAGCCGCCGAGGTGAGCAGCGCCGCGCAGAGCGCCCGGAGCGCCGCCCGTGGCTGGACATGGAAGTTGTGGGCCGGGGTCTTGATCGCTTCCGTGACGCCTATTCTGGCGCTGCTGATCGCATCATGGCTTTGGCTGGAGCCGCAAATCATCGAACAACAGGGGGGTATATGGCTGGTTTTCAAGCTCAAGTAAAGGGTGACCGCACCGCGCAAGCCATCGCCCGGCAGCTCAAGGCCATGGGCTGCGACCGGTACGACATCGGCATACGGGATGCCGCCAGCGGCAAGA
>NZ_JAWOUT010000233.1:0-734 GCF_033339515.1 Vibrio sp. 2130-1 | reverse complement strand
TGCGCTGTGTTCAGTAGTTGTTTGGCTTCTTTTAACTGACGTTCCAACGTCTCAACGTCGGTTTGGTACTTGTCTTTAAGGCTCGCTAATTCCTGCTTAAGCGCCTCATTTTCCATTTTTAATTTTTTTGATCCGAACATATTTTTTATAAATGCAGCAAGGTTTTAAAAAATTCATGTTAAATCAGTTGGATAAGCAATGCACCATGACTTTCATATACTTGTTCATTTTTGTCACATTTTTTATGTGGGTTTTCATAAAAAGAGCGAAAGTCGCCCCTATCAATGTGAACGTGGTCAACACTGAGTGACGGATGAGTGAATCTAAATGGAAAGCTATGGAATAGAAAAGGGCGGGTGGAAGATAGGGGAAGAGGGCTCTTCCCCTTAGTATTTCGAGTGCTGAGGTTTTACTTTATGTGGAAAATTTGTTCAGTTTCAAGAGACGTCATCGCGCGAATTTGACGCCAAATGTAGTAAAAAATACCAAACATCATCAACATGCTAGGAATGGCGATCATCGGGTAGCTGTAAAGTGTCAACTTACCGAGCTCTTCATTGAAGGCCGCGGTGCCTGATGGACTGGTGACGATCCACGTAGCAAGGAAGTAGTTCATTGCAGATGAGAATGCAAAGGTGCTTGCGAACAAGTAGTTCGAAGACATTAGGCAACGTTCGAACGCATCGGTTTTACCATTTTCTCTCAAACGCTCGTTGATCAACGCGAGGTTCAAA
>NZ_JAWOUT010000232.1:0-734 GCF_033339515.1 Vibrio sp. 2130-1 | reverse complement strand
TAATTAGGAACTGATATGTCATATTTTTTAAAGTTATAAAATATATGACATAATAAGTAGTAGTCTCGGTTTATAGGCTAAATAACATTTTTATTGCAAATGATTCAATAAAGCATCTTCGAGTTGTTGGTTTGCTTTGATTTCCCGTATTACCCCATTTACTTGAGCATCAATGTCTACGAGCGTGCTAAGTCCAATAATACTGTTATCTTTCGTGTTTTGAATAATATTGATAATGCTTGAATTTATAAAGTCTGAACTTATTATATTAGGGTTTTGAGACGAAGGCATTTTTGGTGAATCTATAGAATCATCTCCAATAATATTTCCTTCACCAAATTGTATGATGTTAACAATACCCTGGTTGAATACATCTCCTCTTTGATTTTCACTATTTGCTCTAATGTTGTTTAAATTACCATTTTCAATTACTAAGTTGGCAATATTTGTGTTCAAAATATCATCGCCATTTATAGTCGTAGTAATGCTTAATCCAATATTAATAATATACTCGTCCGTAATTTGGAAGCCACCTCGATATTCTTCTAAAGATAAATTTGAAAGAGGAGAAAGTTCTTGCAGGCCAACATCTTTAGCATTCACATTAAAATGAGGTATTAGCATACAAAGCACTAACAAAGATTTATTGTAGTTCATAATGCAGGCCTTTCAGGTTGTTTAGTTCTTAAAGTTATTTAAAACAATGTTATATTAATTTTCACCGGAAACTGGGA
>NZ_JAWOUT010000231.1:0-736 GCF_033339515.1 Vibrio sp. 2130-1 | reverse complement strand
GTGACGTTCGTGATCCAATGGAAGTATTGGACGAAGTAGAAAACGAACTGGGTATGATGTGTGCACCGATCACTTGGCCAATTGGCTGTGGTAAAGAATTTAAAGGTGTTTACCACATTCACCGTGACGAAACGATCCTTTATGAATCTGGCCACGGTCATGAAATTCAAGAAGTTCGCATCATCAAAGGTTTGGATAACCCAGAACTTGATGAAAAAGTTGGTGAAAGCCTAGCGGCAAGCGTTCGTGAAGAGCTTGAGCTTGTAATGGGTGCATGTCCTGAGTTTGATAAAGAACTGTTCCTAACGGGTGAACTGACACCAGTTTATTTCGGTACTGCATTGGGTAACTTTGGTGTTGACCATATGCTAGACGGTTTGACTGAATGGGCGCCAGCGCCGAAAACGCGTCAAGCGGTTGAGCGTGATGTTGAAGCGACAGAAGACAAGTTCTCTGGCTTCGTATTCAAGATCCAAGCAAACATGGACCCTAAACACCGTGACCGTATCGCATTCATGCGCATCGTATCGGGTACTTACACTCAAGGTATGAAGATGAACCACGTTCGTCTAGGCAAGCAAGTAAGTATCTCTGATGCGGTAACCTTCATGGCTGGTGACCGTTCACGTGCAGAACACGCTTACGCGGGTGACATCATTGGTCTGCATAACCACGGCACTATTCAAATTGGTGATACTTTCACGCAAGGTGAGTCTCTGAAGTTCTCTGGTATTCC
>NZ_JAWOUT010000230.1:0-736 GCF_033339515.1 Vibrio sp. 2130-1 | reverse complement strand
TTCCTACAGGCGCTCGTATCCTCGTAACCAACTTGATGGCTTATAGAATCAAAGGAATGTTGTGTGCTTTCTAACAAATCACATGCGCTCTGAATTCTAAGACGCTGCAAGTATTGATTAGGGTTGTATCCTGTCGCTTTCAAAAATCGTCGTTGCATCGTGCGTTCAGTAAAGTTGGCTTGCTTTGCTAACTGCTTTATGGACAAAGGCTCTGCATAGCGCTGATGCATGATTTGTTGAATGGAAACAATCGCATAATCACCGTGAGAAAACGATGGATGAAACTGTTGGTAGTAGCTCTGCGCTCGCTGAGCGGTATCAATAACTAGCGTTTTTCCAAGCTGACGCACAACACCCGGCGAAGCGTATTTCGCGATCAGCTCAAAGCCAAGGTCTAACCATGACATCATCCCACCCGCCGTTACTATGTCACCGTGATTGATCAATATCTTATTGCTATCTAGCGCAATGCTAGGAAAGGCTTGGGAGAATGTTTCCGCCAATGCCCAATGGGTCGTGACCTCTCTCGAATCGATCAAGTTGGTTGCGGCAAGAATGAATACTCCGGCACATGCAGAAGATAACACCGCCCCTTGTGAGTAGTGCGCTTTAAGCCATCGAATCAACGCATCATCAGGAGCTAAGTAGTAATTATCAAGTGACGCAGGTGGCAACAAAACAACCGTTAGTCTTTCTGCGGTTAGGTCTGTATGTGGAATTAAAATCGGCTCAAACA
>NZ_JAWOUT010000229.1:0-736 GCF_033339515.1 Vibrio sp. 2130-1 | reverse complement strand
GGTCCAATACCTTCGGCGTAACTCGCCACTTTCTTCATGCCGTCGGCTTTGAACATCCAATCATAGCTGTATGGCATTGCTGTATCGCCTTTGTACACCATAGTTTCGTTCCAATCGGTGTAAGCCATGAGCTGAACGAGCTTTAAATCCATGTCCATTGCGGGCATCAACTCACTGTTAATGCGTTGCAGTTCATTCGCATCAAAACACTGCAGGTAGACTTTGTCGTCTTGCGAGTCGTAACCGTACTGCTTCAAGACTTTAAGCACCGCTTTAGAAATATCCTTGCCTTCGTGACGATGGAACCAAGGCGCTTTAATTTCCGGGTAAATACCGATGTCGTAACCCAACGTCTTGTTAAGGCCTTGGATCAGTTCAATCTCTTCAGCAAACGTCGGTACAGTGAAATCAGATTTCCACATTGGGAATCGGGTTGGATAACCGGCGACTTTTTTGCCGTTTTCGTCGATATTGAACCCTTCGGTGACTCGCAGAGATTTGATTTCTGCCAGAGTAAAGTCAATCGCGTAATAACGACCATCTTCGCGTGCGCGATCAGGAAAACGCTCCGCTACATCCGTGACGCGATCCAAGTAATGGTCATGCAACACCACTAACTGGTCGTCTTTCGTCATCACGACATCTTGCTCGATGTAATCTGGTTTCATTGCATAAGCCAAAGCTTTGGCTTCTAAAGTGTGCTCCGGCAAATAACCAGAAGCGCCGCGGTGAGCGA
>NZ_JAWOUT010000228.1:0-737 GCF_033339515.1 Vibrio sp. 2130-1 | reverse complement strand
GAAGCGAAAATCAGTGAATTTATTACCTTACTATGGGACTTAAAACTGGAAGTTGGCCATGCGGTTCGCACTGTCAATGAATGTGCACAAATCGGTCGTGACGATCTAACGGTTGCCACTAACCTACAAGAAGCACGTCTGCTTTGTGGCAGCGAAGACACATTCCAAGCTCTAAAAAAGGTCGTGCTATCCGACTCTTTCTGGCCGAGCGAAACCTTCTACCGCGCAAAAATCCAAGAACAACGCGAACGTCATGCTCGCTACCACGATACGACCTATAACCTAGAGCCCGATATCAAATCGACCCCAGGAGGTCTTCGCGATATTCACACTTTGAGCTGGGTAGCGCGCCGTCACTTTGGCGCCACATCTCTGCTAGAGATGAGCCGTTACGGCTTTCTTACCGATGCGGAATACCGCGAACTGGTGGAGTGTCAGGACTTCTTGTGGCGTGTCCGCTTTGCGCTGCACATTGAACTTCGCCGATACGACAACCGTTTGACCTTCGCACATCAAGCACAAGTGGCCGAAAACCTCGGTTATGTTGGTGAAGGCAATCGCGGCGTCGAGATGATGATGAAAGAGTTTTATCGCACACTTCGTCGCGTCGCAGAATTAAACAAAATGCTGCTCAAACTGTTTGATCAAGCCATCATCAATGGTGGTGCAACTGAAAACGCAGAAAATTTGGATGCAGATTTTCAACGCCGTGGATCGTTAATCGAAGCCAGAAAACC
>NZ_JAWOUT010000227.1:0-738 GCF_033339515.1 Vibrio sp. 2130-1 | reverse complement strand
TTGGGATGGCGCTGGCTTGCCAGATTACGCTTGGTATTAGCAACGTGGTGTTTCAGTTACCGATTTACATCGCAGTGGCTCATAACCTGGGTGCTGCAATCATGTTGAGCCTGATTTGTGTCAGTCAGTTTTATTTGTGGCAAGGAAAAGCCGATTGGAATTATGCAGTAAAAGGAGTTCGCTATGAGTAAAGAAATTGCGTTAACACTCGATAGTCGAAAGCGTCTCGGCTCAACGTACTTAAAACTGACTAAACCTAAAGTTGTCGCGCTAATGTTAGTCACCGCCATTGTCGGTATGAGCTTGGCTCCGGTCACTGATTTTCCATGGATTCAAGCATCCATCGGATTGATTGGAATAGGACTAATGGCTGGTTCTGCCGCGGCATTTAATCATCTTATTGACCGCAGAATTGATGCAAGAATGGCTCGTACTCATACGCGTCCTTTACCGTCGGGAGATACCAATCCCTTGTCGGTTGCGATTTTTGCCGTGGCAATCGGCGTGGTTGGTTTTGTACTCCTATATGCTTGGGTAAACGCGCTCACAGCGTGGATGACGTTTTTGAGTTTACTGGGCTATGCGGTGGTTTACACCATGTATTTGAAGCGAGCGACACCGCAAAATATTGTGATTGCTGGCATTGCCGGTGCGATGCCGCCTCTTTTAGGCTGGACCGCGGTGACGGGCGAGCTGCATGGGAACGCTTGGCTATTGGTGATGATTATCTTCATCTGG
>NZ_JAWOUT010000226.1:0-738 GCF_033339515.1 Vibrio sp. 2130-1 | reverse complement strand
CGATTTGCCATCAGGGTGCCAGAACGGTTCAGTATTATTTGATCTGCTACGCGTAATTTGGGTGAGTTTGCGAGTTTTCAGATCAAAAGTGTACACCTGTAGAGTGCCCGTCTTAGACAGTACAAGCGCTAACTTGTTACCATCAGGAGAGAATCTTGGCGCACCATTATGGCGAGGGTATGACGTAATTTTTTCACGTTCACCGGTATAGATGTTCATGATGAAAATTTCTGCTTGGCCATTTTGGAAGCTTACATACGCAAGTTTCTGCCCATCTGGAGACCATGCAGGAGACATCAGAGGCTGCTTAGAACGCAATACTAATCGCTCATTGTAACCATCGTAATCAGCGACACGAAGCTGGTACGGGAAACGGTCTTTGTCGTTTACAACCACGTAGGCAATACGAGTCATAAATGCGCCACGTTCACCTGTCAGTTGTTCATAGACAAGGTCAGAAATACGGTGAGCGTACTCACGCATACGAGGGCCTTTTACCGTAGCCACTTTGTTAAACAAAACATGGTCTTTAGATAAAACAAGCTCGCCGTCACTCCCTAGAGCTTTGCTCTGCCCACCAGTTAACTGACCGCGTACTACATCAACAAGCTGGTAATTTACAACGTAATCGCCTTGCTCATTTTGCTTGATAGAGCCAGTTAACAGCGCATCTACACCAAGGCTTGTCCACGAATCAAAGTTAACTTCTGATTCATTGAATGGCGTTTGTGGCATTTT
>NZ_JAWOUT010000225.1:0-738 GCF_033339515.1 Vibrio sp. 2130-1 | reverse complement strand
GCAAACTCAACCAAACTTAAACCGTCGCAGAGTGCGAGGGATGACGTTGCTTGAAGTGTTGGTTGCACTGGCTATTTTTGCCACCGCGGCGATCAGTGTGATTCGCTCTGTGAGTCAACACATCAACACAGTCAGCTACTTAGAAGAAAAGATGTTTGCAGCAATGGTTGTGGATAACCAAATGGCGAATGTGATGCTAGATACTGGCGCGCTGAAAGCCAAGAATGGTACCGAAGAACTAGCAGGGCGTACATGGTATTGGAAAGTCACGCCTGTAGCCACCACGCAGCCATTGCTGAAAGCATTTGATGTAAGTGTCGCGACCGCGAAAAACGCGAGTCCAGTTGTTACGGTAAGAAGCTATGTGGCGCAGTAATCCCAATCGCGCAAATAAGCGCCGCGCAGCAAAAGGTTTTACACTCATTGAAGTGCTGGTGTCGATAGCGATCTTTGCCAGTTTGAGCGTGGCGGCATACCAAGTGGTGTCGCAAGTTCAGCGCAGTAATGAGTTGTCGCAAGAGCGAACTCAACGTTTGAATGAACTGCAACGCGCCATGGTGATGATGGATAACGACTTCCGCCAAATGGCATTGCGTCAAACGCGTACCAACGGCGAAGACCCTGCCGGGCAACTGATCTTTTGGTCGGACTATTTACTCGATTCCGACGCGAAAGGCCTGATGTTTGCTCGTGTGGGTTGGCATAACCCGCAGCAACAGTTCCCGCGTGGTGAAGTGA
>NZ_JAWOUT010000224.1:0-740 GCF_033339515.1 Vibrio sp. 2130-1 | reverse complement strand
TGGTCCGGAACATAAAAACTTAGTCGGCAGTGTCGATTTGGTTTACCGCAACTCCTGGCATGAAGTGCGTACACTGCATTTCAAAGGCGAAACGGCGATGTTGGATGCGCTAAAAACCATTTTGGGCAAAATGCACCAAGATGCGTTGCCACCAGAATCGGTTGATGTGTTCTGCTACGCGAAAAACATGCGTGGAGTGATGCGTAATATGGTGTATCAGCTTCTTGCGGAATGCATCGACTTGCGTTTGAAGCCGGTGGAGCAAGAAAAACGCCGCCGCTTTAAAGCGATGCGTCTTGGTAACCAAACCTACGGATTGTTCTTTGAACGCCGTGGTGTGTCGGTGCAGAAGTTAGAAAACTCCATCGATTTCTACCGCAGCATTTCTACCAACAAGCTTAAAGGCTCGCCGTTGTTAATGCTCGACCGTGAGCAAGAATACCAATTACCAGAAGCGGTGGATGGTTTTGCCAGTGAAGGTTTGGTGCAATTCTTCTTTGAAGATAACGAAGATGGTTTCAACATCTATGTATTGGATGAGTCGAACCAAGTGGAAGTGTATCACCAGTTCAGTGGCTCAAAAGATGAGATGATCGCCTCGGTCAACAGCTTCTACACTTCGGTTAAAGACGACAGCCGCGTGGCGTCTAAGTTTATTAACTTCAACTTACCGCAGTACTATCAGATCATTCATCCTGAAGAGGGTAACGCTTACATCATTCCTTATCGCAATGATGGGT
>NZ_JAWOUT010000223.1:0-743 GCF_033339515.1 Vibrio sp. 2130-1 | reverse complement strand
GTTACCCTCAGAGTTTTCACCTAGAGCGGCAGCCTTAATGCGGTCGAAGGTTTCGCCTGCCAACAACACTTGAATCAGGGCTACTTGCCGCGGTGGAAGGCTTGGGTTCAATGCGGCGTTTTCTGCCTAAGCACCTTTAAACACACGACCGTTCGCGAGCTCTAATGCCAAACCACTGAGGTTATTGGTATACGGCGCATGGCTCATGTTCATCGCTTCGACGGCTTGTTGAATCAATGCGTCTTCATCATCACACACAAATTGGTGTTTTACTTCGGCCATCAAACCAGACTCAATACCAAGGTCTGCTGGACCAAAAGCTTCTGGTAAGTATTCATGTAATGACTTTTCGTCGCGCTCAGGTAGCTGAACTTTCAACTCTTTAGCAGTCGACAGTTCGTTCATGAACTGGCGGCAGTGACCACAAGGGCTAAAGTTGATGGTGATGTCTTTGACACCGTGTTCGCCTTTCATCCAAGCGTGGCTAATTGCAGATTGTTCTGCGTGAACAGTTTGGCCTAACTGAACACCAAAGAACTCCATGTTTGCACCAAAGTACAGACGGCCAGACAAGCCTCGAACAATTGCACCAACATAGAACTCAGAAATAGGAGCGTAAGAATATGCAGCGGCAAAAGGAAGTAGAGCAACACGCAGCTCTTTATCTGATAGGCTGGTAGCTGAAAGCAATTGCTCAAACTGCGGCGCTGAAAGAGTAGCATCAAAATCGACGGCTAGGACGA
>NZ_JAWOUT010000222.1:0-743 GCF_033339515.1 Vibrio sp. 2130-1 | reverse complement strand
TTTTCGGCGCAAGCAAAGACGCATCCGACAAACGATTCATGCACACTTTAACGAAATCTGAATGATAACGCGGATGCAAACTGTCTTGTTCCGGGCAAACCACGCGCACAAAAAATTCGCCATCGCCCATCACTATCGGGAATTCACGACCTAGCACTTGGCCGTTGTAACGTAACGCATCCATCAAACCGTTAATGGCTTTATCTACCGCACTGACGGTGGTGTTATCAAAACACTCAAATTGCAACTCAACAACGTACATGCTTACACCGCAGCCTCAATTTTGGCCAAAAACTCCACAACATTCTCTGCGAGCACTTCGCGCTTATCTGTTCCTAAACGCTCTAAAATCACATTGCCCGTTAAGTTACAAATTGAAATTACGTCCAATTCTGCATCCGTCGCTGCGATAAACACCGTCGGTTTTAGCTTTAGACGACGCTGTGTCACCAAGTGACCCAAAATGTTCTCTTGTAAACGAACAAAATCGTCATCGCTCCAAACTTGAAGCAATGTCAGAGGATTCGTCTGCCACGTTGCGTCCATATCCGCACTGTATTGAGATCCATAAAACGCTTTAATGTCTTCATGCAGCGTCAACTCAATCGCATTTTCAACGTTAGTAAAATCCGCCATCTCTTCTCGCGGGAATGCTTTCCACAATACCACGCCGTCACACTTCTCTTCGACACATGGAGAAACAAGATCAGCAAGCTCCTCATTGCGAGGCAATTCATTATGCT
>NZ_JAWOUT010000221.1:0-744 GCF_033339515.1 Vibrio sp. 2130-1 | reverse complement strand
ATGGAACTTGTGAAAACATGTCCAACTGGTGCGTTATCACCAAGTGGTGACTCAATCATCTACAACTACGAGATCAAAGTAACCAATACTGGCTTTGGTGCACTTTACGATCTTTATGTTGAAGATATTACCGCTGGCGATTCATTCACTGCTGACGTTCTTGCCGCTGGCGAAACTGCAACATTTACTGGTTCCTTTGTTTCGCTCATCAACGGTGTAGAAAATGAGGCTACGGCGAGCGCAGCCATCAAAGATGGTGGCGAACCTGTGCTTACTAAGTCTGACACAGATAGCTGTCCTCCACTTACTCCAGTGGGCGCATTGAGTATCACTAAAGACTGTACAACCTACGTTGAAGAAAACGCATCTGGCGCGTACGGATTAAGAGTGAACTACGAAGGTAAAGTATGTAACGACAGTAAAGTGAAACTTAACGATGTGAAAATTACTGAAATGCATGACGGTATGACAGTCGTTAAAGATGTCGGTACTTTAAATCCTGAAAGTTGTATGAACTACGATGGCACCTACATCCCTGCTCCGGGTAGTGATGTTTCTGGTGGTCCGGTTGTTGCACATGATGTAAGAACCTTCAAAGACACCGTCGTTGCAGAAGGTGTTAACGCCATTACAGGTGTCACTGTCGATACAGGCATGCCTGTAGAGGCAAGCTGTCCACTATGTCCTGCACCGTAAGCAAGACAAACCCGATAGCAGCAATCCACAGTAAACAATAACGAAAAA
>NZ_JAWOUT010000220.1:0-745 GCF_033339515.1 Vibrio sp. 2130-1 | reverse complement strand
GAGGGCAAGGGCTCCAAGGATCGGGCCTTGATGTTACCCGAGAGCTTGGCACCCAGCCTGCGCGAGCAGCTGTCGCGTGCACGGGCATGGTGGCTGAAGGACCAGGCCGAGGGCCGCAGCGGCGTTGCGCTTCCCGACGCCCTTGAGCGGAAGTATCCGCGCGCCGGGCATTCCTGGCCGTGGTTCTGGGTTTTTGCGCAGCACACGCATTCGACCGATCCACGGAGCGGTGTCGTGCGTCGCCATCACATGTATGACCAGACCTTTCAGCGCGCCTTCAAACGTGCCGTAGAACAAGCAGGCATCACGAAGCCCGCCACACCGCACACCCTCCGCCACTCGTTCGCGACGGCCTTGCTCCGCAGCGGTTACGACATTCGAACCGTGCAGGATCTGCTCGGCCATTCCGACGTCTCTACGACGATGATTTACACGCATGTGCTGAAAGTTGGCGGTGCCGGAGTGCGCTCACCGCTTGATGCGCTGCCGCCCCTCACTAGTGAGGGCACTGTTGCAAAGTTAGCGATGAGGCAGCCTTTTGTCTTATTCAAAGGCCTTACATTTCAAAAACTCTGCTTACCAGGCGCATTTCGCCCAGGGGATCACCATAATAAAATGCTGAGGCCTGGCCTTTGAGTAGTGCACGCATCACCTCAATACCTTTGATGGTGGCGTAAGCCGTCTTCATGGATTTAAATCCCAGCGTGGCGCCGATTATCCGTTTCAGTTTGCCATGATCGCATTC
>NZ_JAWOUT010000219.1:0-746 GCF_033339515.1 Vibrio sp. 2130-1 | reverse complement strand
CAGGAACATTCACAGTTGCCGATCCAGACACGGCGAATGTTTCAGTGGTATTGGCAGGCCCTAACAACCTAACATCAGGAGGGGAGCCTATATCGTGGACGTGGGACAACAGTACTCAAACGCTGACTGCGAAAACTGCTCACCTGAGCGTTGTTGCTACTGTTGTGCTGAGCGAGCCTTCAGCTTCAGGTCAAGGCTCTTGGGACTATACTATTACTCTGTTTGAGCCACTTGATCATCCTGTTAATGATGTGGAAGACATCATCAACTTTGATTTACAGATTTCTGTAAGTGATGGACAAACAACAACATCTCAAAGCTTAAATGTGGTCGTTGAAGACGATTGCCCATACGTGCCTGTGGTTGTTCAACCCGTTGATGTGTCGCTTACTGATGCACCAATCGTTCTGACAGGGCGTATAGATTTTGCAGGAAGTGAGGCAGATGCAACCAGTCGAACATTTGGGGACGTTGTTGTGACTGCAAACGGTTTTGTGTCTGACGAATCTGCGATGCTGGGAACAGCTGAAATCAATCAATCATCAGAAGGGATTGGCGTTAAAAGTTCTGGTAACAACGGCTTCCAGTTAGAAAACGAAGTCGATTATCGATTCGCGGGTAATGAGGGTGTATCAGAGCAGTTAATCATAGACTTAGGCAATAAAGTTGCTTATGGAGCAGAAATAGAATTTGAGAAAATGTTTGGTGGTGAACTTGAGAAAGGAATCGCATCTTTTTATAGAGAT
>NZ_JAWOUT010000218.1:0-746 GCF_033339515.1 Vibrio sp. 2130-1 | reverse complement strand
TAGCCTGAAGTTCTGATCCGCAGCGCCACAGTTCCTTTAATTGCGCACCCAGTAAGTAGGTTGTCATCAAGTCCTGATTCATATTCAATATTTCAGTGAGGTAGCTTTCCTGTTGTGTATTTAAATTATCCCTATTTTTCAATAACACCCAGCGCGAACGCTTGACCCATTGCCTTGCTTTTTTATCTTGTTTTAGCTTATTGGCTTGGTCGACTCTGACTCTATCCATCACTTCACGACCAAACTTAGCAACGACGTGGAACAAGTCGTAAACGATGCGAGCATTTGGGCAATGCTCTTGGACTTCAAGGTCAAAAGCCGTATTCATATCCATTGCTACAGCTTCGATATTTTTACCATGCTCACCTAGCTGTTCAAAGAACGGTCGAATATCCTTGCGGCTACGACCTAGTCCTATCCAGATAACCTGATGGCTTTTCGCGTCAGCAATGACCGTCGCATAGCGGTGCCCTTTAAAAATGGCGAACTCGTCCATGACGAGTTGCCTTAATTCACCCCATTTAACTTGCGGCACTACTTGTTGAAGCCGACGCTTATCTATCTCTTTGATTGTGTGCCAATGAACTCCTGTCAATTGGGCAATATGCTTAATTGGCAACAGCGGCAACAACTGTTCTATGTAGCTTCGTAGACGATTGGTGATGCGAGCATAAGGCTCTAACCAAGATAATCGTTCCGTTTTAATACCGCAGTGACTGCACTTAATGCGTCGAGTTTGGACGGAT
>NZ_JAWOUT010000217.1:0-746 GCF_033339515.1 Vibrio sp. 2130-1 | reverse complement strand
CGCTCACGTGTTTTCCGCCGATCACCCCAACGCTGGTGACATTCCTCAACACGGTAATTTGGACGCCCACATCGATCTTGACGCTAATATGTGTACCGCTTTGATTGTCGATAAGTTGCTGGAAGGACGCTTTCATACTTGGGCGATCACCGCTGCTTACGGTGATAACTTGATTGCTAAAGCGGATGCGCTGGCGGATCAAGCCGGACTTAATAACGAGCAAAAAGCGCAGTTAAAAGAGCTCGGTACATTAATCAACTACAACGGTTATGGCTCGAAAGTCGACGACCTTCATTTCCATCCTGCGGATTTATACCGAGCATTGGTCCAATATATTTCGCCATTCGAAGTCATTGAAGAAAAAACCTCGCCTTACTATCAATTGCAATCAGCTTACCAACAAGACATGGATGCCGCGCAAGCGGTACCAGCCACATATGAAAGCGACACATTGAAGTTGTTTGAGCTACCAAACACGGCTGCATCACGTCGAATCAGCGGTGTGTATGGCAACTGGCTGGCAAACCAAAATCCAGACTCTGCGCATGCGGTACTCACAGAAAACGCAGATGGTACTTACACAGTTTCACTCCGTGCACCATTGAACAATAAACAAGGTGCTGTTGCCGTGTGTGGGCAGTTCCCGACAGGTGGTGGGCGAGAGGCGGCTGCAGGTATTAATGCCTTACGCAAAGAAGATGTGAATGCATTTATTGATGCGGTAGAAACGTACTACGCATAGCATT
>NZ_JAWOUT010000216.1:0-747 GCF_033339515.1 Vibrio sp. 2130-1 | reverse complement strand
TAAGCATCTGAACCTTGTCAGTGCCGGTCACTTGCAGATCCACTGCGAACCACGTCCCACCTTTGGTTACGGCCAGAACTTGCACCGCCCAGGGCTTATCCAGTCGTTCGGGCGGAGTGATCATGTTCGACACTTTGGCGACCGTCGCGGTTGAACCTACCCAGTGCTTGTCGAACGCAATAACGTTCAACGCTTCAAACGCATCCTTCGCAGCTTTAAACCGGCTACGGACAGCATCTTGTTGCTTCCAAGCCATGAACTGGAGAAGGGTCATTCCACCAGCCATAAGGGTGAGAAAACTCAAGCCATTGGCGGCAGCTACGACCGTCGCTACCAAGGACCCCAACATGACGAAGCGGTTATGTTTAAGCTGGGCCACTATTCACCTCCTATACCAACCAGCGTACAGGACTTTTCAAAAATGCAACCCCGCCTAGCTGCCCAATTCGGGCAACCCTGATTCAATCCAGAACTTTCACATGTGAAACTTTCCGCCACAGGAACAGGAGGTTTTTACCTGACCAGAACGGATGGATTGATAGCGGTGCCACAGCTTGACCACTTCTTTTTCGCTGAGAAGGTTTGTCTTGATGTAACGGACTCTAGCCCCGTCCGCTGTCTCAACAACGGTTCGGACATAGCCGTACTTGGCAACGGGTGCCTTGTACTTGTGTGACAGAATTACCCGGTAAACCGAGAGCTGGATAATGTCCGACTCATAGATGTGGTTTACCTGGCGCAGCTTGG
>NZ_JAWOUT010000215.1:0-747 GCF_033339515.1 Vibrio sp. 2130-1 | reverse complement strand
TGGTTCAGGCTGCTTTTTCAGTGCTTCTTTTAATACGGTAAAGGCTTCGGTATCGGCTTTACGAGCGATAAGCTCACGTTCAAAACAAGCAACAAGATGCGTGTCTTGCTTCACTTTACGAGCCAGACTGTTCCAATGAGAAATTAGCCCTTCGCTACCTTGTTGTTGCGCAACTTCATGCAGTAAACCACATTGTGCTTTCTGAATCAGTTCTGCTTGCTCTTCTTCCGTTACTAGCTTTGCTTTCGCCAGTTGTGGCATTAGGTCAATCAGCGGCTGCCACAATTTAAGCTGCATGTAAGTTGTTTTGAGTAAGTTCAAGACAATCGAGTTATTTGGGTATTGGCCTTTTAGCGATTGCAGGGTATCGAAAGCGGCTTCGAACTCATTATCACGAATAAATTGCTTGGCTCGAGTCAGTTCGACAGCGAGATGAGCATTCTCCTGTTGGCTAGCTAATGCAAGATAATGATCGCGTTTTGCTTTATCACCTTGACCTTGAGCAGCTTCAGAAGCAACGAGATAGCACAGTAGTGGCATATCGTGGTGATTTGCCCAACGAGTGACTTTCTTTTCAGCACCTTTCCAATCACCTTCAAGGAGCTTGATAATGCCTTCATTGGTGTAGCGACGAGAACGACGCATTTTACGTACGCTGAAGTAGTTCCAAGTGCTTGAGCTCGCGTAAACCAATTTTTTAATCAGGTATTCAAGGAGGAAAAGACCAGCTAGCGTAGCGATAACGAA
>NZ_JAWOUT010000214.1:0-748 GCF_033339515.1 Vibrio sp. 2130-1 | reverse complement strand
CCTCGATGTGGACAAGCAAGCCTATACCCAGACCCATGACGAAATATCTACACCTGCCATTGGCCCCGTCCTGGTTACTCAACATGCCATCGATCAGTATCAGGCCCGGATAACCTCTGGAGACCCTAAAAAACCGTGGGCCTCACTTGTTGGCCGCCTCCAGCATCCAGAGTTACAGGTTCAGCCCTTTGACGAGAAAGTGGCTCGCCATAAAGCCAGAAAGTATGGCCGCGTAGATAACGTGGAAGTCTGGGGCCATAGAGATTCCAAGTTCAAGTACCTGATGGTGATCAACGACGACAACCAAAAACGTGTTCTTGTCACAGTGTTTGAGCGAAATGAGTAACCTGCTTCTCATTTGTTCTGAATACACAACCTCTCCAAATCACGTATTCATACCCTAAAAGGGCAATAACGCAGTCGTTGATAACGACTCTCCCACCTGAAAATAGCTCCAGCATAAAAACTGGAGCTGTAAATGAGATCGAGACCTTCCCTTTTACTGATGCGAAACCTGCGGTCATTGGCCGTTGTGGTGCTCGCAACTTTGCCATGCGTTGCTTTTGCACAATGGCGGGTTGTAGCCGTGAGCACCGAAGTAGACAAAATGCGCTTCAACACCATCATAGACGCGCATTCCTTCATGAAGAATTATCGCTCTGGTGAGGAGCAAGGGAAGGGAACGCCAGTTGGGGATGCGCTTTATCCGGTTGCCAGTTATGGTGATGGCCGTTATGTCTCCAGGATC
>NZ_JAWOUT010000213.1:0-749 GCF_033339515.1 Vibrio sp. 2130-1 | reverse complement strand
CATGGACGAGTTAGGTATTCGTTGGGGCTTCACTTCTATTAATGGTAACAACACCGTTGGTGGCTCTATTGAGAACAACCTAGCGACAATCGGTTTGTACGAAGGTGGTGGTGATGGCGAAGGTGAAGAGGGTGGTGATGGTGTTGGTATCGATGATTTTCTTAATGTGAATTTAGCCGCGACCAACCCGAATGCGGCGAGCATTGCGTTCCAAGTGGCAAAGTTAGGTTCTGATACATTATTGGACTTAGAGCTGTCTGCATTGCAGCAAGAATCAAAAGCAGAAATCATTTCGAGCCCACGATTGATCACGACCAATAAGAAGCCCGCGTACATTGAACAAGGTACCGAAATTCCTTATCTAGAATCTTCATCGAGTGGTGCAACGTCAGTGACCTTTAAAAAAGCGGTGTTGAGCTTGAAGGTGACACCGCAGATCACACCTGACAATCGTTTAGTGTTGGATCTGAGTGTGACCCAAGACCGACCTGGTAAGGTAGTGAAAACGGGCACAGGAGAGGCAATGGCAATTGATACGCAGCGCATTGGTACCCAAGTTCTGGTGAATAATGGTGAGACGGTTGTGCTCGGTGGTATTTTTCAGCACAGCATTACTAACTCAGTGGATAAAGTGCCATTGTTGGGCGATCTTCCGCTATTAGGCGCACTTTTCCGCCGAAGTTACGAAAACGTTGGCAAAAGTGAGTTGCTAATTTTCGTTACGCCTAAGGTCGTTATTCAGTAGTGGC
>NZ_JAWOUT010000212.1:0-751 GCF_033339515.1 Vibrio sp. 2130-1 | reverse complement strand
CCGTATCGGTCAAGGTATCGAATTCGACTACTGTTGTGTACATGCATCACTGGCGCTTCGTGAAGATGGCTACGAAACCATTATGGTGAACTGTAACCCAGAAACAGTATCGACAGACTACGATACATCTGACCGTCTTTACTTCGAACCAGTAACTCTTGAAGATGTGTTGTCTATCGCCCGGGTTGAAAAGCCAAAAGGTGTGATTGTTCAGTACGGTGGTCAAACGCCACTTAAACTGGCTCGCGCACTAGAAGCTGCAGGCGTGCCAATCATCGGTACTAGCCCAGATGCGATTGACCGCGCAGAAGACCGTGAGCGTTTCCAGGCTGCAGTTGAGCGTTTAGGTCTTCTACAACCACAAAACGCAACAGTAACGGCGATGGAGCAAGCGGTTGAGAAATCTCGTGAAATCGGCTTCCCACTCGTTGTTCGTCCATCTTACGTTTTGGGTGGTCGTGCGATGGAAATCGTCTACGATGAACAAGACTTGCGTCGTTACTTCAACGAAGCAGTAAGTGTATCGAATGAATCTCCAGTTCTACTAGACCGATTCCTAGATGATGCAACAGAAGTGGATATCGACGCTATCTGTGACGGTGAGCGCGTGGTTATCGGCGGCATCATGGAGCACATTGAGCAAGCGGGCGTTCACTCTGGTGACTCTGCATGTTCGCTTCCTGCCTACACACTAAGCCAAGAAATCCAAGACAAGATGCGTGAGCAAGTTGAGAAGCTGGCGTTCGAACTT
>NZ_JAWOUT010000211.1:0-752 GCF_033339515.1 Vibrio sp. 2130-1 | reverse complement strand
GCGTTTGGTCGCGTAAACACTTGATTGATTTGGTAATCAATATTGAGTTTATCTAAGCGCTTCTCAAACGCGTCGATGTTTCTTATCCAGTAATCGGAAATCTGCTGCCCTGGATAAACAACGGAGATTTTTAATGGGTGTCTTTTTTCAGGGGCAATAGGCACAGGATCGTCTCTCACGGCCGCAGCCAGAGCATCCGTTAAGTGTTTCTGTTCTGGAAATTCATTTAAGAATTCTTGATACGCCCAGTAGCCGTTAAGAACCTGAGAGGCTTGTGAAGCCGGAGACATGCCGGCAATTGAAATCAGGGACAATACTAACGCTTTATTCATTTATTGCTCTTTTAGCTTTTTTATTGAGCCTACTTCAGCTCTGTTTTTGACCTAGCCGAGTCATCCTTTACTCTTGTAATCTACCTTCCACTGAGTGTTTGTTTCAATAGTAAATTTGTCTACTTGGAACAGAACATCGGGCCATTATGCGTCAGAATAGCCATACATGATATACCCAAAGTCCATATGGTATTCTGCTTTTATCTCAAGAAGCTTGGATGTATCGGGCTCGGCCGTATTAGTCGGCAGTATCAATAAATATAAATAAGCCGCCAATTTTGGCGGCTTATAAAAGACAATTGAAATTTAAGAATCCGAAAAACAGGCACTCAAACGGTCACGATGAACCGTTAACTTTGAGAGCAAGACTCAAACATCACTTGCTGATTGTCATCCACGGCAATCAAAGCTTTGAGTTCA
>NZ_JAWOUT010000210.1:0-753 GCF_033339515.1 Vibrio sp. 2130-1 | reverse complement strand
GATTTTGATAAATTGCGTGGTCTTGGTGCTCCATCATCGACACTTTGCCGTGGATGATTTCACCAGCGCCAGCGACAGTACCGCCGTACGCTTCAACAATCGCTTGGTGACCAAGACAAATACCAATCATTGGCACTTTGCCTTTCACTCGTTGAATCAGCTCTGGCATCGAACCAGCTTCTGATGGCGCACCTGGCCCCGGTGATAGCAGAACGACGGGGTTTTCGAGCTCGTTTATTGCTTGTTCGATGGTTTCTGCCGGAATGTGGTTACGATAAATTTTGACTGAGTGACCTAATGAGCGGAATTGGTCCACAAGGTTATAGGTGAACGAGTCAAAGTTATCGATGAATACGATGTTCGCCATGTCTGCTACTCCTTGTTCGCAGGTTGAGAATGCGCTGCTTGAATAGCAGAGATAACCGCTTGAGCTTTTCCGCGTGTTTCATCGGCTTCCGCTTGAGGGTCAGAATCGAATACCACGCCTGCACCTGCTTGTACTTGAGCAATGCCGTTTTCCACGTAAGCCGAGCGAATCACGATACAAGTGTCGAGCGTGCCTTCTCCGGTCAGGTAGCCTACCGCTCCGCCATAGCTGCCACGACGAGCACCTTCGACATCGCGAATCAGTTGCATTGCACGAATTTTTGGCGCTCCAGTTAACGTGCCCATGTTCATACAAGCTTGGTAAGCGTGCAAAGCATCAAGGTCATCGCGCAACTGGCCAACCACGCGGGACACCAAGTGCATAAC
>NZ_JAWOUT010000209.1:0-754 GCF_033339515.1 Vibrio sp. 2130-1 | reverse complement strand
CGGCAAGTTTCAGCTTGTGCAGGGCAAATTGGCCGACATGTACTCACGTATGAACGCTGCCAAAGCGTACGTCTACACCGTCGCAGCAGCTTGTGATCGTGGTGAGTGCACGAGCAAAGATGCCGCTGGGGTGATTTTGTACAGCGCAGAATTGGCAACACAAATGGCGCTCGACGCCATTCAGCTACTCGGCGGTAATGGCTACATCAATGAGTACGCAACCGGACGTCTTCTGCGTGATGCAAAACTGTATGAAATTGGGGCAGGAACCTCCGAAATTCGCCGAATGCTCATCGGGCGCGAATTGTTTGAGGAATCACGCTAGCTCCTGATTCACTCGCTAGGAAAAGGAAGTCATCATGGCCATCATAAAAAGCAAAACCAAGCCAACTGACGAGCTGTTTCTTTCTAACCAAGCCGCAATGGAAATGCTGGTTGAAAAGCTGCAAAAAGACATCGCCACCATCAAGCTCGGTGGCGGCGAACGTGCCATTGCTCATCAGCGACAAAAAGGAAAACTCCCGGTTCGAGAACGAATTTCACATTTGCTCGATGATGGTAGCAACTTCCTTGAAATTGGTCAGTTCGCCGCTTGGCAAGTGTACGATGAGCCCATCCCATGCGCGGGTGTCGTGGCTGGCATCGGCATAATCGAAGGAGTTCAATGCATGGTGATTGCCAACGATCCTTCGGTCAAAGGCGGCACCTATTATCCTCTCACCGTGAAAAAGCACCTTCGCGCACAAGAGATAGC
>NZ_JAWOUT010000208.1:0-755 GCF_033339515.1 Vibrio sp. 2130-1 | reverse complement strand
GTAGGCGTTGGAATTCAAAATCCTTATGCTGCGCCATCACTGCAATCGCAGTAACTGTGTGCGCATTGTGGCTGGCAAACTGCGGGAAGATATTGCCACGTACGCCTTCGCTTAATAGGAAACGCGCACATGCAAGGTAAGCAACATCGGTCGCTTCTTTGCGTGTGTACACCGGGTAGTTTTCGTAGCCCGCTTGTTGTGACCATTTGATTTCGCTATCCCAGTACGCGCCTTTTACCAAGCGAAGTGGGATCAAGTCACCTTGCTCTTTCGCAAGGGCATTGAGCCAAACCAATACTGGTAGAGCACGCTTCGAGTACGCTTGCACAACAAGACCAAACTTGCCCCAACCTTTCACGAGGTCACTGCGGTAAATCTTCTCGAACAGCTTTAGAGACAGCTCAAGGCGATCAGCTTCTTCTGCATCAATCGTGATCGCAACGTCGACTTCAATCGCGCGTTTTAGTAGTTGCATGAGCGTTTCGTACAGCTCAGTCATAACACGCTCTTCGTTCGCCACTTCGTAGCGAGGGTGCAATGCTGAAAGCTTGATAGAAACCGAAGGCGCAGGGCTGGTGTCGTTACCGTAAGTCTCGCGACCCACCGCTTCGATCGCCATTAGGTAATCTTTGAAGTATTTGTTTGCATCCGCTGTTGTTAGCGCCGCTTCACCCAACATATCAAATGAGTAAGTGAAACCTTTGTCGCGCATCGGACGACCATTTTTCTGCGCTTCTTCAATCGTGCGGCCGCGA
>NZ_JAWOUT010000207.1:0-756 GCF_033339515.1 Vibrio sp. 2130-1 | reverse complement strand
ATCATCGAGTAAGGAATACAGTTCGCTAAAGTCCAGCGTATAAGTATCGCCACCACCCGAGCGAGTGCTACTAAGCATGAAATTGACCAGATCGGTATACACTGACCAATCGAGCAATTCGTATTCGGGTGACACCATGCCTGATTGCACAAACTCATTCGAAGGTTGATAGTCTGGCGAGTAGAAATTAAATACTGAAGGAGAACGCAGTGCGCCTTGTTCTGCGGTGTTCATCACTGTTGTTGCTCCGTCATAGCGCGCAGCGGTAAGTGTAAAGCCTGCGGCTCGGTGGAAGTTGGTGAGCACCAAAATGGGCTCTTTCACTTTCATTGGCGGTGTGTTGGTTAACCCCATGGCTTCGTTATCAAGTAAAACCGCGCGGATCACTGCGCTTAAATCACCTTTAACCCCTTTTCCGTTGTTGTTGAATACGCGAGCAACTCGCGCAACGTACTCCGGGCTTGGGTTAGAAGAGACGAATCGTTGAATCAAAAACTTCGACACAAATGGCGCAATGTTAGGATGAGACATCAATATATCCAGCACTTTTGAGAGATCTTCTTGGGCGGTCAAACCCGCAGGAATGGTTGTTCCCAACACGGTTTTTTCGTTGGTGTCATGTCGGCTGTTTATCACGCGCATGGGTTCAACAAATGCCGTGTCTGAATTTTTCCAACCAGTTAGCGCACGGGCCAGTTCTTGGATATCAGTTTGAGAGTAGGTCGGCAGCGGTTTTCCGGTTTTAGGATCACGTTT
>NZ_JAWOUT010000206.1:0-757 GCF_033339515.1 Vibrio sp. 2130-1 | reverse complement strand
GCCGATCGCTTTTGGGTCATCCATGTTCGAAAGCATCGCAACCAGACCAACCAGCGTACCGATCATCCCCATCGCTGGAGCAACGTCACCAAACGCCCGGAAAACACCAGTGCCTTGCGTGTGTCGCTCATCCGTCAAGGCAATGTCTTTTTGCAACGCAGCGCGAACCACATCCGCATCGTGACCATCCACCAAAAGGTCAATGCCTTTCTGCATAAAGCTGTTGTTGATTTCCATCTCTTCCAAAGCTAGGAAACCGCCTTTACGCGCCGCATCAGCCATTTCAACAATCTTTGCGATGAGGTCTTCTGGCTCATCGGCTTTAAACATGAATGCCTTGCCTGCAATTTTCGCCGCACCAAAGAACTGGCCGAGCGTGAACTTCATCAATACTACAAATGCAGAGCCACCTACTACGATAAGGATCGATGTAACGTCGACGAACATGCCGATACTGCCACCTAGCACCATTGCCATGATGACGAAGGCAAAACCACCGATCAAACCTATTAGGGTTGCTAAATCCACAAAGCACTCCTCACGCTATTTAAATACTGCCGTTAGGCGGATTATTACTTGTATCGACAACTAGAACAGATTTTTTAGGAAAATCTTAGCTAATAGATCACAAATTAACGCCAACAACCCTAACTAAAATATGGGGTTTGTCTAATCAGACCCGTTTAGAGCCAATTTTGTGACAATTATGTAAGGTTAAATTTGACCAAGTAACTAGGCTAAGGTAACTTTCGTGCAT
>NZ_JAWOUT010000205.1:0-757 GCF_033339515.1 Vibrio sp. 2130-1 | reverse complement strand
ACCTTAGCGCCATTTACTATTGCCGCCAATATCACCGCACTGACAGCGCTTGATTATCTTGGTTTAGGCTTGATGCCACCAACACCAAGCTGGGGCGAGTTACTGCAGCAAGGTAAGTCCAACTTGGACTCTCCATGGATTGTGGCGTCTGTTGTGACGTCCATTGTACTGGTACTGGTGATGGTCACCTTTATCGGTGAAGCGATTCGAGCGGCATTCGACCCGAAAAAATTCACACGCTATGTTTAAGCATGCATTGTGAGCAAAACATAAAAAAGGGAAGTTTTATGAAAAGAATAATTTTAGCGTCCACGCTAAGCGCCCTAAGTTTTGGTGCGATGTCAGCGACGCTACCGACTGACTTAAACTGGCAAACAAACTGGGATGAGCCTCAATATGGCTCTCCTGAAGCAAAGCGTGGCGGGACTTACCGCACTTTCATGTCGAGCTTTCCTCAGACTCTACGCAGTGTTGGTCCTGATGCAAACTCTGGTTTACGTTCTTTCATCTTGGATGAAACTCCAGGGTTGGTGGTTCGCCACCCAGATACGCTTGAATTCATCCCTGAGCTAGCCAATGAGTGGGCATTAGCGGGTGACAATAAAACGGTTTATTTCAAACTGAACCCACAAGCTAAATGGTCGGATGGCAAGCCAGTCACGGCAGACGATTTTGTTTTTATGCTTAAGTTTTACCGCTCGAAAGACATTTTAGAGCCTTGGTACAACGACTATTACAACAAAACGGTTGCTGATGT
>NZ_JAWOUT010000204.1:0-758 GCF_033339515.1 Vibrio sp. 2130-1 | reverse complement strand
CCACAACTAGAGGGCGGCGACCTGTTTAGTTCGTCTGAGAGTGGTTTGTCTGAATAAAGTATTCATCTTTTATTCATGGCTCATGTGAAGAATAACCATGTCTTTTACATGGAGAAAGAAGATGGACGCGAAAACGAACAATGCAATCTCAAAATCAATGATGTTTTTCCATTGGGCTATCGGGCTTGGAATGATTGCGGTACTCATTTCTGGTCTAGTTATGGATGATGAATCAAACAACTTACTTTTTAATGCTCACATGTCATTCGGACTTTTAGTCTTAGCCTTGAGCGTGCCTAGGTTAGTTGGGAGACTCATTGCGGGTATGCCAAAACCTATGACGGAAAGAAGTAAATTTGAGTCTATCGCGGCGGCTGTGGTTATGTACTCTCTTTTGGCCTTAACTGTGGTGTTGCCTTTGTCTGGCATCGCGGTTTCTGTAGGAGAAGGGTACGGCCTGAGCCTGTTTGGTTTTGAATTAGTGAGTTCTGGCAGAGAAATACACATGCTGAAAGAGCTGGGAGAGGGGATCCACGAGTTTAGTGGTGAAGCGTTGTTGCCATTCCTATTGGTTTTGCACCTTGGTGCCAGCTTTATGCATCACTTTATTAAGCAGGACGGAACGTTGCTGAGAATGTTGGGCAAAGCTTGATAAGACAAAACAAGAATGTGCTTCGAAGGTTTCTGAGCAACAAAATGGCAGGTAAGTGATACCTGCCATTTTAATATAAGCGAAAGGATGCCTAATTGTTAGATTA
>NZ_JAWOUT010000203.1:0-758 GCF_033339515.1 Vibrio sp. 2130-1 | reverse complement strand
AATAAAAAAGCCATGAGTATGAACACGCTTTTTTACAACGATTCGTTTGAGGTTACTTGGCTTTTACCATTACACTGAATTAAACAAAGGAGGGCGTGTGTTTCCTATCTTATTATTGGCGTTTATTTTCGTCCCAATCATTGAAATTGGCTTATTTATTCAGGTGGGGGGCTTTTTAGGTCTCTGGCCAACCATCGCATTAGTGCTGATCACGGCATTTGTCGGCGCGTCATTAGTGCGCAGCCAAGGTATTCAAACCTTGATGTCTGTTCAGGGCCGTCTTGAACAAGGCGAAATTCCAGCACAGCAAATTTTTGAAGGTGTGATGCTAGCGGTTGCCGGTGTGCTATTGCTGACTCCCGGCTTTATGACCGACGCGTTGGGTATGGTGGTATTGCTGCCTGCGCCGCGTGCCGCGATTGCAAAATACTTGATGAGCAAGATGGTCGTCAAAACCATGCATGGTGGTGGCTTCCAAGGTGGTTTCTCAAACCAAGGGCCATTTGAGCAAGATCCGTTTCATCGTGACCCGTTTGATTCTCGCTCGGACAACGGCAACACCTTCGAAGGTGAATTTGAGCGTAAAGACGACGATGATCGTAACAAGCTCAACTGATTGAATCAGTGAATCAAGAAAACAAAAGGGCGCATTCCGCGCCCTTTTTTGTGTCTGGAATTCGTTGAGCTTACAACGCCCCTTCAAAGCCCATTTGACGCCATGCTTCAAAAGCAATGATCGCAACGGCATTCGAAAGGTT
>NZ_JAWOUT010000202.1:0-760 GCF_033339515.1 Vibrio sp. 2130-1 | reverse complement strand
TCCTAATGCGGCTTTCGCCAACCATTGACTCGCTGGTTCAAGCTGAGTAAGAGCAGAAAGTTCGTTCGCAATAAGAGAGAACACGCGACGCTGAGCTTGCTCCTCTAGCAATGCCACATCCTCAGTGCCATCGACAAAAAAGCGTGCAACGGCGATGCTACGTTTAAACGCAAAACTCTCGGTAATGGCGCGATCATCTAAGCGGTCTAAACAGGCAAGAAACCGTTCGGGACGTTCAAGGTGACCAATTGCGGTGTGCAGCATCAGTGCAAATATTCGCTCAACTTGGCTGAGCGCTTCCACCTCATTCAGCGCCGTTTCTAGCTGAGCATAGACCTGTACTGGCTTTTCCTCGTGCAACTGCCAACACTCACTCATGAATGCATCAAAATCCATTTTGAAAGACATGCCCTTGTTATCCTTTGTTATCTTGTTCGTAAACAAACCACTCTCCACAATTCTCAACCGTGCGTTGCACGCCAAACAACAATATGAGAATCGCCTCACTTAAAGTGGTGTACCTTGCTCTAATGCGAGCAAACGTTGTGTGCGTTCTACCCCACCATCATACCCAGGCAGTTTGCCACTTTTACCAATAACGCGATGACAAGGCACCACAATGGAAATAGGGTTCTTGCCATTTGCTAACCCAACCGCACGTACGGCTTTCGGGTTGCCAATCGCGTTGGCGAGATCTTGATAGCTCCACGTCTCACCGAATGGAATGGTCGTTAACGCATGCCACACTTGATTTTGAAAA
>NZ_JAWOUT010000201.1:0-760 GCF_033339515.1 Vibrio sp. 2130-1 | reverse complement strand
GATCAGCCTAAAGTTCCTGTTGATGGCGAGCGATTGATTCGAATTGATGATTTAGAACTGGATCCGCAAACGCAGGCTGAAGTGAGTCATTTATTAGAACAAATGAATGCGGAGAACTTTAAAGATGTTGGTGATTACCAAGGCTTTAAAGACGAGTTCATGAAACTAAACGGCTTTAACTTTGACGATGTAGACTACTCGCAAGACATTTCGTTAGAAACCTTGGCGTCACTTAAGCCATAAGTTCGTCAAATTTGTTTCATATTTGAGATGGCTTCCAACAATTTAGGGTCCTGAAAGGTTTTCAGGACTTTTTTTTGTTTCGTCTGTGGGCGACCCTATACTTAAGTAAAACGACTAATGTTATAACAATTACTACTGCATAAATCTTCGATTCACAGGATGTGAAACTACCGGAAAGGAAGGCCTCTATGGGGAGATTTCAAACACTAGATTATGAGATTCCTGAATCCATGCAGCGAAGCTGGCAGGATATCGTCAATCTCCTCGCACAGATTGCAGACGTGCCAACCACGCTTATCATGCGAGTGCATCAAAACCACATCGAAGTAAACACCTCAAGCGACACTCAAGGTAATCCATATAAAGCTGGCGACAAAGAAGATCTTGGACATGGTTTGTACTGTGAACATGTCATTGAAACCAAAAGCCAACTGGTTGTCCCTGATGCCCTTGCCGATGAAAAATGGTCGAATAACCCGGACATCAAACTTGGTATGCTCTCCTATTGTGGTTTGCC
>NZ_JAWOUT010000200.1:0-760 GCF_033339515.1 Vibrio sp. 2130-1 | reverse complement strand
CAGCGAATCTAGCGCTGAGCGAGCCATCTCTAACTGCGCCAACTCTTGCTGCTGCTCTTGTAAAGTGACTTGATAAGGTTGCGCGTACATGATCCAAACACGATGACCACGTAGCAAACTCTTTCGGCCGGACAATTCAACCTTAATAGATTCGTTTTCAGATAAACGCCAATCAAAGACTTGGTGACGGAAATAGCGACTGGAAAAACTATCTAGTAACGAAGAAAGTTTGTGAAGCTCAAACAAGGCTGGGTACAAAAAGCCTGTACCCAGTGAGCGAATGCCAAGCAACTGCATCGCTGCTTGATTCGAAAGTAGGATTTGTCCATGGCTGGCATCTAGCACCAGCACTGGATAAGGCGAATCAGTAATAAGCTGCTTAAGTGCGTTTTGGAAACGAAAGTAGATAAGTGCTATCGCAATCGCACTGACTATCGATAGCAGGACAATATATCCATAACTCTCCTGCCCATTCCAAAGCCAATTAAGTAACTGATCCATTTTTCCACCTATAAAGCAAACTGCTAAAAATATATCAGTTATTTATTGAGCAATCTGCTTTTAATTCCGGCTTCGTGTAGATAAAAGGCTTTCCTATTAAACTGCCTTGAGCGCCATCTTTATTTAATGCGCGACCAATTTCAGTCATGGCTAACCAACGGTTTTCACACCAAAGCGGGGACAACAACGTTGGACGACGAGCTGCGGAAGAGACACGATGAAACACAACATCAGCGGGCGTCATACGAATCATTTCACT
>NZ_JAWOUT010000199.1:0-761 GCF_033339515.1 Vibrio sp. 2130-1 | reverse complement strand
TCTTCTTTTGCTAAAAGCTCAATCATGCCTTCTTCCCACTGAGTATGATCCAGTAGGTAGCCTTGAGCATCAGTTTCAATTTCTTTGCCGTTGTAAACGAACATAACGTCTTATCCGTTAAGTGAACATGGATGTTTATAGATTAGCGCACACGTTAGGAAGTTCTCAACAAAAGAATCCTGAAGTCGTACTGAGCGAAGCAAAAGCATACAAAGTAGCAGGGCTTTAATGAATACTGATGATGTGTCCAAAACTCACTACTATGCAGAAAAATAATAAATTATTCAGCTTGTTAAAAATTTAACGGGGGTAATACCAAGATATTTGCATTTATATTCAGGCTTATTCATTTTTATTATCGTTTTTTGATAGTCAGCTGTCTAATTAATGAAATTTTGTTTAAGGATGAATCGGTTACGACGTTGTGTTTATTCCTTTGGGTCGATATTCTCTGGGTTTGATAACCGACCTGTGCTCAGGTTAGAAACAACACTCATGACAAGGAGTCAGTCATGTCGACACAACGTTACATTGAGATTAATGACAACGTAAAATCCACTTGGTCTATTGAGCGTATTTGGAAGCTTGCAGAATCCTTACCCGTAGAAGAAATTTCTATTGATGACATTAAAGGTCCGAATGAGGTGACCTGGTTTAGTGATGAAGGGCCGCAGCCAACCTGTCGTGAAATCGCGAAACATTGCCAACGTATCAACAATGCCGATGTATCGTATCCCGTGATCTTAACTAGTGACTACCGA
>NZ_JAWOUT010000198.1:0-761 GCF_033339515.1 Vibrio sp. 2130-1 | reverse complement strand
CCTGATTTTGCTTCCTGAAGATCTCGAAGAGACGCTAAACATTTGGAATAAGTTAGGTCGCGAGAATGTTTGGGAAGGCGAAGTACGCTGCCGTACCCAATTGAATCATGTGTTTACGGCGATCATGCGTATCCAAGCGAACTTAACAAAGTCCGGTAAAATCAGCTATTACATCACTTCGCTGGTGGATATTTCTGAACGTAAAGCGTTGGAAGAGCAGCTGCGCAACTTAAGTGAGAAAGACGGTTTGACTGGACTGTGGAACCGCAGAAAGTTTGAAGAACAATTAACCCACTACGCGAATATTGTAGAACGTTATCCTGATACACCGACGACGCGTTTGGCTTTGTTTGATATTGACCACTTTAAGCGCATTAACGATGAACGCGGTCACGATGAAGGGGATAAAGTCATTTGTAGCGTCGCAGAAACGTTACTACGTGAAGTGCGCACTACGGATTTTGTTTCTCGTGTCGGTGGTGAGGAGTTTGCGGTGATCATGCCTCATACCACAGTTAAAGAGGCCGAAGTGGTGCTCAATCGTTTGCGAGTCGCGGTTCAGCTGCGAAGCAATATGACCGTTACCGTCAGTGCGGGTTATAGTGACCTCACTGCCGATCGAACTCGAAGCTATAAGTGCGCAGATATCGCGCTGTATGAATCCAAAAGCGCTGGTAGAAACTGTGTTTCTTTGTGTCATAGCATTGATGATATTGCTTAGTTCACATGGGCGAGAGAACCGTTTATACCAAAAAGAAAAA
>NZ_JAWOUT010000197.1:0-762 GCF_033339515.1 Vibrio sp. 2130-1 | reverse complement strand
TTTGGTTTGTTCTAGGACGAGGAGAGCGGTTCGAATCGCTTTGTCGTATTGCTTGTCGGCGAGATACGCTTCGGCAAATGCTTCATAGCATGGCATCTTAATGATTTCGATGCCGTCTGGGTTAGGTAACTCAACACAGCGTTGTGCGAGCAGTAGGGCATCGTCTGTTTTACCGATGCTACTTAGCATTTGAGAAAAGTTGGACAATGAATGATGTTTAATGACATCCGACCCAGTTTGCATTGAGCGTCGAATCGTCTCATGGAAGTAGTATTCGGCCTTCTCACTTTCTCCTAAGCCAAGATGAACAATGCTCAAGTTGGCATAGATTACGCCAATAAAGAAACTGTTGTCGTACTCATATTCACTGCTCTCATATACATCGAGTGCTTGTTTTAGATAGTTGCTTGCGCGATTCCAATCGGAGGAGTCTAAATAGACAGTACCGATGTTGTTAAGCGTCATCGCAACTTGAATCTCAAACACTGTATTTTCAAGTAACTCGTAGGCGGTACGATAATGTTTTAATCCGTTGTGGATTTGGTTACGCGCAATTTCTAAATTTCCCATCCAGCGATAAGCGCGGCCTTGCAGCGCCAGATAGCCAATATCACGAGACTCCCCAATTACATCGTGGAGCAAAAGCTCTGCGTGCCAATCGTCATCCAACTCAATCATTCGAATCGCTTTGTTCAATTTTGCTTCTGCGACAACCCAAGGCATATTGTGTTTTCGACCGAATTCGATCAAATCTGGCATGTC
>NZ_JAWOUT010000196.1:0-763 GCF_033339515.1 Vibrio sp. 2130-1 | reverse complement strand
AGGCTCTTTGGAAATGGTTCAACGTGTTGAGTCTGCATCCGAAGAAGGCCGAAATGTCATGAGTAGCAACATTTCGACCATCAATCAGCTAGAAACGCGCCTTCACGAGTCTGTGTCTGCCGTTTCTGAACTGCAAAAGATGAGTGGTCAAATTGGCTCAATTTTGGATGTCATCCGCAACATTGCTGAGCAAACCAACTTGTTGGCTCTCAATGCCGCGATTGAAGCGGCACGTGCAGGAGAACAAGGACGCGGATTTGCCGTGGTAGCCGATGAGGTACGTGTGCTGGCATCGAAAACCACACAATCCACCACAGAAATCGAATCGATGATCAGCAATCTGCAATCGAGCTCTCAGTCAGCCAACCAAGTGATTCAAAGCTGCATGAGTGATATGGAAATGTCGGTAGAGCAAGCTTCGAAAGCGAACAGTTCAATGGAAGAGATCCAAGCACTCATTATCGAAATCAGCCAAATGAGTACGCACATTTCTCAAGCGGCAGCAGAGCAAAGCGAAACCTCAGCAGATATAGCGCGCAACATTGAAGACATCAACAATATTGCGGATGAAAGTTACCACGCGATGTCGAGCATCACTCATACGAGTGAATCTCTCACTCAGCTTGCTCATCAGCAAAATGAATTAGTCCATCGCTTTAAATTGTAAATTTTTATGCAATAGTTGATGCAACCAGCTGTATAAGGGCGACTTTTTATGAAGTCGCCCTTGTTTTTTCTCGGCCTTGTCTACATATGGGTAATA
>NZ_JAWOUT010000195.1:0-765 GCF_033339515.1 Vibrio sp. 2130-1 | reverse complement strand
ACTAACTACCAAGACTTAAACGGTATCTCGATGTCAGGTCTATCTAAGTCGATGGATGACATGGTGTCACTTCTAAACAGCTTCCAAATTGAGGACACAGGTTACGTGTTCTTAACGAATGAAAAAGGTGACATTCAAATTCATCGTCAACAAGGCAAAAACAAAACGTCGATTGCGCAGCTTTTTGGCAGCAACGCGAATCAACTGCTGAACAAAAACAGCTTCAACCTAATTAATGTCGAGTTTGAAGGTAAGGACAATTTCGTCGCGAGTTTGTATGTGCCGTCAATGAACTGGTTTGTTATTGGCGTCGTGCCTGTTGATGAAGTGTTTGCTGATCTCAATGCCACTGGCCAAAAAATGATGATCACAACCATTGTAGTGGCGTTGGTGTTCATTTTGATGGGCGTATTGCTTGCAAACAGTATCACTAAGCCAATTCGTTTGATTGCAGATCGCTTTACCGATCTTGGTCAAGGCGAAGGTGATTTATCACAGCGTATTGAAATTCGTGGCAATGATGAAATCGCGCAACTTTCTAAAGGTTTCAACGGATTTATTGAGAAAATCCACGCAACCATGAAAGAGGTATCTTTGACGAGCGGTGCACTGAGTCAAGCGGCAGACAGCGTGTCGAGCAAAGCAACGTCAACGTACGACAATAGCCAAGAGCAACGTGACCAGACGATTCAAGTAGTTGCAGCGATCAACCAAATGGGCGCGACGATCAGTGAAATTGCGTCTAACGCAGCGACGGCAGCCGAT
>NZ_JAWOUT010000194.1:0-770 GCF_033339515.1 Vibrio sp. 2130-1 | reverse complement strand
ATTTGTCCGCATTTTGAAGAAGACAATTGCTCTTGCCGTAAGCCTAAATTAGGCATGGTGAAAGAGTATCTTCAAGGCGGTAAAGTGGATTTCCAAAATTCTGTCGTGATTGGTGACCGTCAGACGGATCTGCAATTGGCGGAAAACATGGCGATTCGCGGTATTCAATACAATCCAGAAACCATGGGCTGGAAGCAGATATTGAAAGATCTGACGGTGAAAGCACGAGTTGCCGAAGTGATTCGTACTACTAAAGAAACCGATATCAAAGTTGCCGTTAATCTGGATGAGCAAGGCGGCAATGATATCTCAACAGGTCTTGGTTTCTTTGACCACATGCTGGATCAAATTGCCACTCACGGTGGTTTCCAAATGGTGTGCAAAGTCGACGGTGATTTACACATTGATGATCACCACACGATTGAAGATACCGCATTAGCCCTTGGTCAGGCATTAAAAGAGGCGTTGGGCGATAAGCGCGGCATTGGTCGCTTTGGTTTCAGCCTGCCGATGGATGAGTGCTTGGCGCAATGTGCGTTGGATTTGTCTGGTCGTCCTTACCTGAAATTTGACGCGAAATTTAGCCGTGATCAAGTTGGAGACTTGTCGACAGAGATGGTGGTTCACTTCTTCCGTTCTTTAACTGACACACTAGCGTGTACGCTGCACCTTTCTTCTGCTGGCGATAATGATCACCACATCATTGAGAGCCTATTCAAAGCGTTTGGTCGAACGTTACGCCAAGCAATCAAAGTGGAAGGCACGGAGCT
>NZ_JAWOUT010000193.1:0-770 GCF_033339515.1 Vibrio sp. 2130-1 | reverse complement strand
GTGGCCAAATTAAAGCGAAAGCCCAATCGAGAGTTGATGTATTCGAGCCTCTGCTCAAAGGTCGCCACTCGTTGACTGTCACTTAACTGAGCGCCAATTTCTAAAAACAGACGCATGGCAAAGCGGTCAATCGATGTGCCCAGTCTCAAATACGTTTTCACCAATTGACTGGCGCACAAACTGTCCACCACACTTCTGTCCAACAAGCGTTGCAACAACGATAACTGGTCGTCATTCAGCACACCTTCACTCAACAGCTGTCGGTGATTCACGTGGACAACATGGAGATCCTGTGATGGCTGAGACGCACTCTCATATCGTGCTCCTCTTTGCAAAACAGTGACTTTCCTTTGCGTCACAATGCTGTCAGGAAAAAGCGAACGGCGTCGCCAATGCTGCTTTTTCATTTGTGTTCTTCTCCGCATCCCTTTCGAACACTCCAGAATGAAAGGGATGTAATAAATTTGAATTATTCGTTCTTACGCTGAACATAATAGAATTTTATGTCCGTCGGTGACTTTCAAAATTAGTCCGAAAATTTTAGTCATAAGTCATTTCAATTAGCGATGGCGACTTGCTCATCACCGGAACGGACCTTACTTGGCGTAGTACCAAAGCGACGTCGATAGCTTTGAGTAAAGTAAGATTGGCTGGAAAATCCCGCTTCCATTGCCACATCGACAATGCTCATTTTGCTCGTCAGCAAAAGCTTGTGTGCGTGCAATAAGCGACGTTCACTGATCCAAGCTCTTGGAGAAATGCCATAGTGC
>NZ_JAWOUT010000192.1:0-770 GCF_033339515.1 Vibrio sp. 2130-1 | reverse complement strand
AATCACATTCATGACCACTCCAAACGAAAACCAGAGTACAACTCATATTTTATGAGTGTAATTTAATATCTCAAACAAGGGGCAAGCGAATATCTCAAAGCTTGTAATTTTGGCCAAGAAACAGCAAAGACCACGTTCTCTACGCAGAGTTTGAAACATCACTCCCAAGTTCTCTGTTCGATTTTCAACAAAAAGTTAAAAGTGATTTAAATAAAAGCCATCTTATCAATTGCTGGTTATTCGGTACTATGAACTCACTTTCGAGGTACGCGTGGTTGTCGAAGCTAAAAGCGGCCGATATAAAACTGAATAACGAGGATAAAAACGTGTCTCATCAAATCATTAAAGATCTAAACAGCCGCTACACAGCGAAAAAATACGACGCAGAAAAACGCATTTCTCAAGAAGATATGGCCATCATCAAAGAAGCCATTCGTCTGTCTGCATCGTCAATCAACTCGCAACCATGGAAATTCATCGTGATTGAAAGTGATGAAGCGAAACAACGCTTCCACAGCACGTTCGCGAACAAACACCAATTTAACCAACCCCACGCAACCACGGCGTCGCACACGATCCTTCTTGCTTACGATCCTAAGTTCACAAAAGAGAAGTTTGCAAAACGCGTGGATGCCGAAGTCACTTCAGGTCACCTACCAGCAGATATGTACAACACCTTTATGGGCGCATACGCATTTGCCGAAGCGAACACCGATGAAAATGGCTTCAACGGTCATTGGACTAAGGCGCAAGTTTACATCGCACTGGGT
>NZ_JAWOUT010000191.1:0-773 GCF_033339515.1 Vibrio sp. 2130-1 | reverse complement strand
TCACAATGGCGCGCATTTTACGAGAAATTGAATTGTCTGTCATACTAAATCAAGGTTGGACGACGGATTTAACTTGGTGAATGTTGAATTTTGCCTTGGGATGAGTATTATCCCCCTTCTTTGATTTTGACTAACTTAAGAGCTGATTATCATGGCGTTTGTCGTAACCGATAACTGTATCCAATGTAAATACACCGACTGTGTCGCGGTGTGCCCGGCTGACGCCTTCCACGAAGGTCCAAACTTCATGGTAATCAACCCAATAGAATGTATCGACTGTGGCTTGTGTGTTGACGAGTGTGCCGCAGCGGCAATCTTCCAAGAAGACGAGCTGCCTGAAGATCAAACCATCTACAAAGAGCTCAACGCCGAACTCGCAGAAATCTGGCCGGTACAAACTGAAGTGAAACCAGCGATGGATGAAGCGGAAAAATGGAACGGCGTGCCAAACAAGTTGGATATGTTAGAAAAATAACCGCATTCAAAACGAAAAAAGCGTAATGAACCTCAGCTTGACATCGCCTAGGCCGTTACGCTTTTTTGTATCTAAAATTCGTTGATACGATTAGCTGTGCTGACGACGCATGTTGTCCAAAATGATGCCCGTCGCCATTGCCACGTTTAAAGATTCTGCGCCACCGAAAGCAGGAATCGTGATCTTATCTGTCACGAACTTGGACGCTTCTTCTCGCACACCATGTGACTCGCTGCCCATCAACAAAATACCTTCTGCTGAAAACTCAGTTTTATGCACGCTCTCACCTTCAAGGAAA
>NZ_JAWOUT010000190.1:0-778 GCF_033339515.1 Vibrio sp. 2130-1 | reverse complement strand
TCACTTCAGCGCCAACTTCTGAGTCTGACGTCAGTGTTAGCGTCATAGCGTCATCACCAATATGAGAAATTAATCCCATATTAACTGATTCCCAATCCGGAGTTTTGATGCCTGATACTGCTTTTAGTTCCATTCCAGATTCAATTCCTGCCTCAGCAACAATCGAATTGGGCGTAACTTCACCAATTACGGGTTTTACCGCAGGTACACCAATCAGGAAAACCAACCAATAAGCAAAAATAGCAAATAAGAAATTAAAGATAGGGCCAGCTGCAACAATAGACGTTCGTTTCCAAAGCGGCTTTTGATCAAAGGCTAAATGTTTTTCACTTTCTGGCACATCGTCAACACGGCTATCTACCATTTTGACGTATCCACCAAGAGGAATCATTGAGATAGTGTATTCGGTTCCGTCTTGACCAACTTTTCGCCAAATAGACTTACCAAAACCGATGGAAAATCTTTCAACCTTCACGCCACAACGACGAGCAACCCAAAAGTGCCCAAACTCGTGCACGGCAACGAGAATGCCCAGTGCAACGATAAAAGAAACAAGATTCCACAAAATACCAGTCATTAGCTACGCTCGCGTATAATTTCTAGGGCGATAGTTCGAGACATTCTATCTAGCTCTAGCAAGCTTTCCAAGCTATTCGCATTCTCAGGTTTGCAGCTTGCGGTGATTTTATGCAAAACCAATTCATTGATGCGAGCTATGTCTGTAAAACCAAGGCGATTATTTAGAAACGCATCAACAGCAACTTCATTGGCTGCATTT
>NZ_JAWOUT010000189.1:0-778 GCF_033339515.1 Vibrio sp. 2130-1 | reverse complement strand
TTCCGATCTTGCTGTGCATCTTGGCTTCGTTGGTATGGGGGTGGCTACTACACCATGGACGACGCCGGCAATTATTGGTGCGTCTTGGGGAAGCGGCTGGACGTTTTCTCCGGTACTGCTCGTAGTGGGTCTGTTGATTCTTGACCTTCTTATCTACTTCCCATTCTTCAAAATGTTTGAGAAGCAAATGCTTGAGCAAGAACTACCAACAACCAAAGAAACGAAACAGGCAGAACAACCTGCTGGTGAAGGCGTAACCGCTTAATTATGAATGGGCTGTTTTACCAAGCAGCCCATATTTCTGGAGAGAGAAAATGGAACAAGAACTGGTTGTAATGGAAATCATCTGTAATGCGGGTGAAGCCAGAAGTTTAAGTTATGAAGCGCTCCGTTTGGCGAGAGAGCAAAAATTTGAAGCAGCAGAAGAGAAATTGTTGCAAGCCAGAGAGTGCATTAACAAGGCGCATTTAATTCAGACGCAATTGATCGAAGAAGATCAGGGGGAAGGCAAAGTGCCGATGACTCTGGTTATGGTGCACGCTCAAGATCATTTAATGACAACGATTCTAGCGCAAGAAATGGCTGTTGAGATTGTCGCTTTGAACAAGCAACTCGCGAATAAGTAAGGAAATCATTATGTCTAGAGAGGCGATCAAACTTGCCATTATTGGTGGTGGCAGTAGCTATACCCCGGAATTGGTTGAAGGGGTAATCAAACGCTTGGATTACTTGCCAGTTAAACAGATTCACTTTGTGGACATAGAATCCGGCGCGGAAA
>NZ_JAWOUT010000188.1:0-779 GCF_033339515.1 Vibrio sp. 2130-1 | reverse complement strand
ATAGCCGTCGTGCGTCTGCGTTTAGCGACTTTTCTAGCAATGCTGTGCTTTACCACCCCTGCGGGGCGCAGAATGCGGCGTGGTTGGATGCTCAAATGGAAAATGTCCGTGCATTCTCACCGCTTGAAGATTACCTGAGCGCGTTAGAGCCGATCGCGTCCACATTGATTAGTGAATATTGGATTGCACCGATGTTCCACCATACTCAGACGCTACGTTTTCAAGGGATCTTGGAAGATGTCGCACTCACAAACTGGGGATGGCCAGACATTCGATCCGTTTGGTCTGCGGACTGATCAAAACCGCCTGAATGGCGGTTTTTTTGTGTCTGCAATTTGGTGAAAGCCAGTGACGTTTTTATTTCTTCGAGCCAACAAATGTGATGTTTATCTACGTTTGAGTGCGAGCCATCAAGAAATAGCTCGAAATGAACTTTGAAATTAATCACGAATTATATCGAGTCAATAGGTCTAATGTGATCTGATTTAAATAATGTAACTTTAAGAATATTGTCGAGAAAGTGATTTTATTCAAAATTCGTCTATTGACTTGTTGCTCAAATAAAATTTGTAGATTTTTTACGTGTGAAATTTTTGAGCACTGTCCATTTAAACAAATTGACAGGCTTTAAAGTGTGATTCGAAGCGCAAAAGTAGCTCGGTTGCGCGGTTGGGACTCTGTTATTGATAATTAACCCATCAGATGACGAACTGTTGATAGGGTTAAATATGCTGTACGAGTTAATCGACCATGAACTAGTAGATGTAATTAATGATCGC
>NZ_JAWOUT010000187.1:0-780 GCF_033339515.1 Vibrio sp. 2130-1 | reverse complement strand
ATCTTCCACGACAAACTGGTCTTTGATTTGGGTAAAGATACAGATGGTGATGGCATTCGCGATACTTTCCTAGATTCGGCGGATGATCTGACCCTTAGCTACAACGAATGTGGTTGGGCAGTATTCTCTAACGAAGAATACAACGTAGAAGTCACGCTAAATGGCGTTAATTCAGCTTACATAAACTATGCTGAACACCACGGTATCGACATTTTCGAATTCGCATAAGCCATCTTTACTCGGCGTAAACACTGCTCAAGTATAAATAATGAAAAAGGAGGCTGATAGCCTCCTTTTGTTTATGTTGGTATTTCAACTTATTCGAATGGTGATGGATCGCCAGAACCAATTCGCACCACTTCTGGATCACCTTCGCTGAAGTCAATCACTGTAGTAGGTTGCTCACCTAAGTAACCACCATTCAGGATCACATCAACTGCATGTTCAAGTTTGTCGCGGATATCTTCCGGATCAGACTCTGTCACATCGCTACCAGGCAGAATCAATGACGTTGACATCAATGGCTCACCCAGTGCTTCGAGAAGATCCAATGCGATTTGGTTATTTGGCACACGAATACCGATAGTCTTACGTTTCGCATTCATCAAGCGACGAGGAACTTCCTTCGTACCTTTGAAGATGAACGTGTAAGGACCAGGAGTGTTGTTTTTCAGTAGTCGGAATGCTCCGTTGTCCACGCGCGCATACAGAGAAATTTCTGACAAATCGCGACACAACAACGTGAAGTTGTGCTTATCATCTAAGCGACGAATCTGACAA
>NZ_JAWOUT010000186.1:0-782 GCF_033339515.1 Vibrio sp. 2130-1 | reverse complement strand
AGTATGCGTCAAGCTCCGGGTGGTTTTCAGGTTTACACCTTATCAAACGGTGTGGATGTTTGGTTCCAAAAAGACGCAAAAGCCGGTGGCCGCGCTTACATCTACTTCACTAGCCAAGGGGGTAAAGCCGCTCTAGATAAATCGCTTTATCCAGCCTATGAACTGGCTGCCATGACCGCTGTTCGCAGTGGATTAGGAGAGTTTTCTGGCTCAGAGCTGGATGCCTATTTACGTACGAACAACATCGCTTTTGGTCCAATACTCGAGCCAACAGTGCATGGCGTTCAGGTTACGACGCAAAAAAATCGTCTAGTTGAAGCTTTGAATGGCTTGTACAACCTTTCGACCGAAATCAAGGTTGATGAACGCCAGCTTGCCGCGGTGAAACAAGAGTTTAAGCAAGAGCGCAGCGCTTTCTTGGAATCGCCTATGGGTACGCTTATCCAAGTAGCGAACACCAGCGCTTACACGCCGGATAGTCGTCATCGTTTATTGAACAGTGATGGTGCCGATACGGTCACGCCAGAGCAGATTCTTGCGGTGCATGATCAACTATTTAAAACCGATCATGGTTACAAAATGGTGATTGTTGCAGACGTTGAGCCTGAGCAAATTACGCCGCTTCTACGCAAATACGTGGCATCAATTAAGATGAAGCCGGGTAAAGCTGTAGATTATCGTGTGTCATTTAATGATGAGCTGCCAGCGCGCTCGGTCGTCACTGATGGTCACGAGCCTTCATCGTTTTACCTGCTGCGTTTTACTAACACCGATAAGTACAA
>NZ_JAWOUT010000185.1:0-782 GCF_033339515.1 Vibrio sp. 2130-1 | reverse complement strand
TCGCATTCACTGTCGTGTTCTTGGGCGCTGAGTTTCCATCGCTGATTGGTGGTTTGGTTGGTCTTTCTATCGTCGTAACTGCTGCGAAAAAAGGTTTCCTAGTTCCTAAAACAAAATGGGATTTTGAAAGCGAAGACAAATGGCCTGCAGAGTGGCTAGGCTCTTTGAAAGTGGATCTGCACGACAATCCTGGTAAGCCAATGAGCTTGGTAAAAGCGTGGATTCCTTATGTAATGCTGGCCGTTATTTTGGTAGCAAGCCGCGTAAGCTCGGAGTTTAAAGGTCTACTGCAAAGCATCAGCGTGTCGTTTAGCAACATTCTAGGCGAGACAGGCGTTAGCGCTGCAATCCAGCCGCTTTACCTTCCTGGTGGTGTACTGGTGTTCGTTGCTCTGCTTGCTGCTGTATTGCAAAGCGGTAGCGCAAAACCTTTGCGTGAAGCATTCGGCGAGTCAAGCAAAACGCTAATCGGTGCAGGCTTCGTATTGGTGTTCACTATCCCGATGGTACGTATCTTCATCAACTCAGGAGTGAACGGTGCTGACCTAGCAAGTATGCCTGTAACAACCGCGAACTTTGCCTCAGACCTCGTTGGCTCTGCATTCCCAGCGCTGAGTGCAACGGTTGGTGCGCTAGGTGCATTCATTGCGGGTTCGAATACCGTATCGAACATGATGTTCAGCCAGTTCCAATTCGAAGTCGCGCAGACATTGTCTATCTCAAGCGTGGTTGTAGTGTCACTGCAAGCCGTTGGCGCGGCTGCGGGTAACATGATTGCCATT
>NZ_JAWOUT010000184.1:0-784 GCF_033339515.1 Vibrio sp. 2130-1 | reverse complement strand
ATGCCACCAAACGTCGCGCATCGCGTTTCGCCACTTCAATCAGTGCCTGAATACCTGGGCGCGCTTTCCCCGCACGAATGCGCTGCAACCCTTGATGCACCAGAATTCGGTTGTTCTCATCAAGCGGCACAACATCAGCGACAGTGCCCAGTGCGACAAGGTCGATCAGCTCCATCAGTTTCGGCTCTTGCATGCCTTGCTGAGCAAACCAATTGTGTTTTCGCATGTGGACGCACAACGCCATCATCAGGTAGAACGCCACACCAACGCCAGCCAACGCTTTAGAAGGAAACGCACAACTGTCGAGGTTTGGGTTCACCATCGCATCCACTTCTGGCAGAACTTGTCCTGGCAAATGGTGGTCTGTCACCAATACGGTAATGCCATTTTCTTTGGCGTAGCGCACACCTTCAATCGACGATACGCCATTGTCGACCGTCATGATCATTTCTGCGCCAAGTTCCAATGCTTGATCGACCACCTCTGGGCTCAAACCGTAGCCATCTTCAAAGCGGTTCGGCACCAAGTAATCGACGTTATTGCTGCCAAGCATACGTAATGCCAATACAGAAAGAGCAGAACTCGTTGCGCCATCTGCGTCAAAGTCACCCACCACGATGATGCGTTTTTGCTCTTGAATCGCTTGGAACAACAACTCAACCGCCTGCTCAATGCCGCCAAGCTTTTGGTACGAATGCAATCCACGAGCAGAGGTTTCTCGCTGCGCGATGTCAGTAATACCGCGATTGATGTAAATGCGTTTTAAGATCGGAGGAATGGAATC
>NZ_JAWOUT010000183.1:0-785 GCF_033339515.1 Vibrio sp. 2130-1 | reverse complement strand
CCAGTTATTTGCATAAATGTAGATATTTCATCCATATAAAACAAATTAACCAACATTATAAATTAAACAAAGATATAACCATTAGATATGCAGGAATGCCTAATCCCTATATAAAGTCGAATGCAAAGATAGTGTGTGGTGTAAGCTCAAAGAGCCGAGCAGTCTGGCAAACGTTCAATTTTGACTTGAATAACGATGAAGTCGTGCCAGTAAAAACCATGCCAAGCACGAGCGAATAAACGTTGGCACTTGGCGAGTATTAGGTGGGCGTGTAGATTCATAGCTGCTGAGGCAATCATCCGTTGTCATGGACGAAAATACCTTCAATTTCGCTACACACCCCTTTGTTGTTCGTTTCTACTGTTATTTTTGTACAGCTTTGAACCTCGGATTTGTCTTACAAATAACGTACAAGCGCCCTCTTCTTTTCACTATCTGACAGTCAGGATGACGGCTCTTCGCGCTTTTAAGTGATTTCACAACTTTCATGACTTATTCCTTCTCACTATTAAATTGACCAAATCGACGGTTGAAGTTAGCAATACGCCCTTCCGCTTGAACCACTCGTTGCTTACCTGTGTAAAACGGATGAGAAGACGACGACACATCCAATGTGAAGTACGGGTATGTTTTTCCGTCTTTCCACTCAATGGTGCGATCGGTTTTCAATGTTGAGCCGACAACAAAGTATTCATCCACACTTGTGTCATGAAACACCACTGGACGATAGTCAGGATGGATTCCTGGTTTCATTTCAATTTCCTTCAAATTAAATTGTTATGTTA
>NZ_JAWOUT010000182.1:0-789 GCF_033339515.1 Vibrio sp. 2130-1 | reverse complement strand
GCAGATTTCACTACTTGAGGTAAGAACATCTTACCCTCACCAAATAGGTCACCCACCACGTTCATGCCATCCATCAAAGGGCCTTCAATCACTTCAAGTGGTTTTGCCGCATTCACACGTGCTTCTTCAGTGTCTGCGACAATGAACTCTGTGATCCCTTTAACTAACGCATGCTCTAAACGTTTTGCGACAGGCCAAGTTCGCCACTCAAGCGCAGAGGCATCTTCTTCTTTGCCAACACCTTTATCTGCGTACTCAGCTGCGATATCTAACAATCTTTCTGTAGCGTCATCTCGACGGTTAAGCACAACGTCTTCTACCGCTTCTCGTAGTTTTTCCGGAACGTTGTCATAAATTTCGAGCTGCCCCGCGTTCACAATGCCCATGTCCATACCGTTTTTAAAACAGTGATAAAGGAATACGGCATGGATTGCTTCACGAACGTAGTTATTACCGCGGAAAGAGAAAGACACGTTCGACACGCCACCGGAAATCATCGCGTGTGGCAAATCGCGCTTGATGTCCGCTACAGCTTCAATGAAATCAACAGCATAGTTGTTGTGCTCATCAATACCCGTTGCGACGGCAAAAATGTTCGGGTCAAAAATAATGTCTTCTGGCGGGAAGCCAACTTCATCTACCAAAATACGATAAGCATTTGTACAAATTTCTAGCTTGCGCGCGCGTGTTTCTGCCTGACCAACCTCATCGAATGCCATGACGATCACAGCTGCGCCATAACGACGGATCAGTTTAGATTGCTCAACAAATTTCTCTTTGCCTTCCTTC
>NZ_JAWOUT010000181.1:0-789 GCF_033339515.1 Vibrio sp. 2130-1 | reverse complement strand
CTCATTTGGAACAAACCAAGTAGCGCAGCGGCTGTGCCCGCTTTATCACCGAATGGTTCCAACGCCTTGCCCGCAGCGCCGCCAAGAATCAAAGCAAAACCAACGGACGACATAAAGATTGGCAGCATGAACGACAGCGCCGTGTTTTGGCCATTCATCACCAGCATCACCACACCAGCCAGAGCCAACGTCGAGATACCAACCACAAGCGTGTTGTGTGTGCCAAAACGTTCCATGAACTTCGGTGCCAACATACAACCAGCGATGTTGATAACCGCGTTAATGCCAAACCAGAATGTGAACTCATTCATTGAAAGGCCCATGCCTGTCATCAATACCGACGGTGCTGACGTCACGTAAGCTAAGATAACCGCCATGGCCATCAAACATAGTGATGCGTGGAAAATGAAAGATGGCGTGCTCAGTACCGACCAGTAACGACTTACTTTGAATACCGCTTGTTTCTCGGTTGCTGGGTTGGTTTCCTTCATCATCAAGAACATCAACGTTCCTGAGACAACCGCAAAACCAGCCATAAAGCTGAAGTTTGCACGCCAATCGAATTGCTGTGTTAACCAGCTACCTAAGATTGGTGCCAGTGCAGGAATAAAGCAGATCGCACCATTAAGGTAGCTGATCATCTTGCCGCTTTTCTCTGGGCCGAAAATATCGCGAACTGTTGCAAAGGCTGCTACCGATGTCGCACACGCACCTAAGCCTTGTAGCAAACGAGACATCAACATCCACTCAATATTTTGAGCACTCCACGCCAATAAAGCGCTCATTGCG
>NZ_JAWOUT010000180.1:0-790 GCF_033339515.1 Vibrio sp. 2130-1 | reverse complement strand
CGGAATTTGAAGAGTCGTTTTGTGTGATAACGCCGACTACGATGCTGTCTTTTGTATTTTCTTTCGCAAGCGCATTAAAGGAAACCGCAAGGCTGGTTACGGTTGCGGTAAGTATGATTATTTTTCTTAGAATGCTGAACATAAATGCTTCCTCTAATTGGAAAGCCAGACTAAATTGATCAGCAAAAAAGTCAAATTTCGAACTTTAGCGAAATGACAATTAACTATATGTTTTAAATTGATTAATTAAAAATAAGTAAGGACATTCTGACAAGATATTCCACCTTTGACTACACGATATTTGCGTTCAATATCTCAACAGTAAATGTTCTGTGTTTCAGCCAATAAACAACTGGAAAGTTGGAAAACGCGCCATCAGATTATTCTCAAGACTTAGCCAGTTGATAAGTCTTGTTTATTTAGTAAAAAGCTCAGCCACAGGTAAAACAGTCCTGTAGCCGAGCTTAATTTTACAACAGACAATCTCAGTTTTGAGGTGCCATGGTATAACTCAGGGAAACGTGTGTTTCCCTATATTGATACCAATGTTCTTATTTGACGAGTTCGATATCACTCATCGTCTAGCTCTTATCGAACATTTTCTCTGTTGGGGCGTAGAAGCGGAAATACGTAAACCAACCTTCTCCTGGGTTCGTTTGTACCCAGTTGTTCTCATAACCTTTCACTGGCTTTGGACCGTAATAAACGTCAATCGAACCGTCAGAGTTAACTTTTAAATTCTTACGAGAAGAAATGTCTGGTGAGCCTGCATCGTTGATGATCATCAGAC
>NZ_JAWOUT010000179.1:0-791 GCF_033339515.1 Vibrio sp. 2130-1 | reverse complement strand
CCATCTAAACGAGGCAACGCGAGCTCAATTAATTGCTCTTCAGTAGCAGCTCGAGTGGCGTTTACACTGGAAAGGATACCGCCACCTTGCTTCGCTATTTCCTGATAAGGCACGCCGTTTAAGCGCATCTCAAATTCATTCGCGCGATTCCCCGCGCAAATTAAGTGGGTGTGGCAATCAATGAGTCCCGGCGTCAGAAGTTGACCTTGTAGGTCGATAGTTTGCGAATAGTGTTGAGGAGACAGAAGCGCTTCTATTTGAGGGGTGTCACTTCCAACTGGATGAGCACTGATAGCCGCGATGTGACCAGCTTGAATACCAACACGGGCTGGTGGCGTTGGTAAATAACCTGCTTCACCACGTTCCATGCTAACTAGTCGGGCATTCTCAATCAGCAAATCCATTCTCTCATTCCTACTTTGATTTGTATCTTTAAATGTATATACAAATAAATAGGTCAAAAAGAATGCGGTGACAAGCGTGATGTTGCTAAAATGTGATCAAAACGTGGTGAGAAAGGCTGTTTATATGCACCTAGAGCAGAACTTTAGAGCTCAGCTTGTACTTGTTACCTGGGTGGTAGAGTAGAGCTGTACTGACCAATTTGTCTTGGCTCCATGTTCTACGATTAAGAAGAAGACAAGGTTCATTGGCCTGCATTTTCAAATCCAGTTTGATGCGACTATCGGGAACAATGGCTTCAACCGTGTGTTCAATCGCGCTCAACGGACAGTTATTAGATAGGTATTGATTAGGAGTAATTTGGGTGAAGTCTTGGTTAAGATAACTCG
>NZ_JAWOUT010000178.1:0-792 GCF_033339515.1 Vibrio sp. 2130-1 | reverse complement strand
TGCATCACCACCAAATCAGCAGGATGCCTCAATAGATAGTTGATGAACTGATTGATGTCTGAGTTTTCGTAAAAAAGATTGAATTGAATGACGCTCAAAGACTGCGAGCAAGACGCCACATGGCTGCGCTGCGGCGGAACAAGTAACAAGACAAACAAAATAGCGACAAAGGCAGAAAATGCACTTTGCAACCATCGGCGAGCGATAAAAAACGCCGAGGCTAAAACAACGTAAGTGAACACAATGAGGGCGGGAATCGAGGTAAGATTCTCCGCCCACCAAATATGTTCAATTTGCCTGACCGCCAGCCAAATAAGAGCGGGTAGAAGCAATATGATCCACTTAAAAACGCTCGGCACACGCACTGCTCGTTTCGCTATTACATATCATAAGCTTAAATGCAATTTCTCAACTCGTCAGTGCGTGAAGCGTTGATGTTAGACGTGGTGTACCGCCTCCTCGACAGGCTCTGGTTGAGCGGCCGTTTCACTGATTTCAATCTTAACCGCTGCGACTTTGAATTCAGGAATTTTCGCATGCGGGTCCGTTGCCGTAGTCGTCAAGCGGTTGACTGGCGACTCAACGAAATGGAACGGAATAAACACGACGCCTTTTTGCATTCGCTTGGTCACAAACGCATCAATTTCGATGCTGCCACGACGAGTCGACACTTTTAGGCGCTGACCATTGTGGATACCAATTGCTTCGGCATCTTCCACACTGATCACCGCTCTTGCCCCAGCAAGGTTCCCCACCCCTTTCGTTTCGCGCGTCATCGTACCGGTGTGCAAC
>NZ_JAWOUT010000177.1:0-794 GCF_033339515.1 Vibrio sp. 2130-1 | reverse complement strand
GTTCTGGCGTTGTAAATGTCGCAGAATTAACAGTAAGATCCGTTTTGCCTTTTGGTACCACGCTCAAGGTGACTTTCGACTTACCTTGAATAAAGTTTTGGTACACCTTCTCAACAGATTGAGGAGTCACGGCGCGAATCTGTTCCAATTGTTTTTCAATCAAGTCAGGTTGGCCAAAGAAAGTTTCATTCGACGCTAGCTGTGTGACTTTACCTTTCACGCTTTCAAGCGCGAAAATCGCATCCGCTTCAGCTTTACCTTTCAACTGCTCAAGACGATCGTCAGTGACACCTTTCTCTGCAAACTTGCTCATCGACTTCATAAGCTCATCATACAAGGTCGAAAGATCGCCTTTGTCTCCAGAATCTCCCATCGCGTAGACATAGAAATTACACGCAAGCTCTGCACAGTCATGGAAGGAACCCGCATCAACCGCTTTTTGCGTCTTCACTAAATCTTGGTACAGCACGCTGTTGGTACCACCCCCTAATACTTCCGATAGCGTATCCAGAGATGCTTGGCTCTCTTCGCCGCTGTATGTGGTTGGCCACGCAATCATTACCATCGGTTGTTGGATACGATCTTCCAACGTAATGTATTTGTCTTCTTGCAACTTAGCTGGTTGTTTCGGTGCGTTTTCAACCTCTGGACCGCGAGGAATGGAACCGAAGTATTTGTTTACCCACGCCAGTGTTTGCTCGACATCTAAGTCACCACCGATCGTGATCGTCGCATTATTTGGACCGTACCAACGCAAGAAAAACGCTTTAAGATCATTCACGTCAACACGGTCA
>NZ_JAWOUT010000176.1:0-796 GCF_033339515.1 Vibrio sp. 2130-1 | reverse complement strand
AATACCAACCTTCCGGCTTTCCTACATTCCCGTTATTTGCCTCACCCCATCCGGTTCCATAGAAGTAATGTGGCGATGTCCAGAGATACCATTTACCCCATGATTCTTGCTCAAGGTATTTTAACTTGGCGTTAAGCTGTCCGAGCAAAGCCCAAGCGCTGGTATTTATCAATGCACCATCCAAAATAGGTTGGAGTGCCGTAATTGCATCACTTCGGTAGGTATAGTCCGTTTTATAATGTATGAGGTGAGCCCCTAGCGCACCACTTAAGCTAAAGTGTTCTGTGAGCTGCTTTTCCACTTCAAACTCGTTATACCCACCAATAAACTGCTCTTTACTTCGATCTGGAATAGGTTCTTCATTGAAGTAAACATCTTGATCAATGCCCAACAGATAAAAGCGTCCATTAAAACGATACGTTAGTTTCTCAGTTTCGTTTTCGGCAAGGTCAAAGCTGTAAGGTAACGTGAATTCTTTGATCTCTTTGCGCAGATCCAAAGAGTCTGCCGTCCCAATATCTTCGTTACTTAAGTTGAAGTATTGGTTAGGGTCAAAATCATGGAATCCAAATGTAAATACATCGGTGTCAGTTAAAACCACACTCAATGCAAAGTTGTACTCAAATTCTTTGACTATTAAATCATTAAGCGTTTCGGCTTGTGAAGCCGCGGACAAAAGTGACAGTGTAGCTATAGCGTAACTGTTGATAACAGCTTGTTTCAACTTGCGTTTACCATTGTATAAGTATTGCGACCTAACGATTTTGAAGTATAAAGCGCCCTATCTGCCGTGGCA
>NZ_JAWOUT010000175.1:0-797 GCF_033339515.1 Vibrio sp. 2130-1 | reverse complement strand
GATGACTCAGTGACTCAGTGACTCAGTGACTCAGTGACTCAGTGACTCAGTGACTCTCCGACCACACTGCAAACTCGTTTCCGCTTGGCTCAGTGAAGTGGAAACGACATCCGCCCGGAAACTCGAAAATAGGGCGGATGATTTGTCCGCCAAACTTCGCTACTTTTTCTAACGTGGCATGAATATCAGAGCTATAGAACACCAATAGTGCTGCGCCGTTTGAGGTTTGACTGACTTGTTCTGCCGAATAAAATCCACCATCCAAACCTTGGCCAGAAAAGGCCGCGTAGTCAGGGCCGTAGTCGACAAATTGCCAACCAAAAACGTGCTCAAAAAACACCTTAGTGGCACCGATATTGGGCGTACCAAATTCAACGTAGTTCAATTTTTCATGTTGATGCATGCGATATCCTTTCTGCTTGGTGATGTGTATTCAGTGTAATCACTCTCGCCACGAGATTCTCATGCTTTTGGTTTGTTTTTTAATCTAAATAGATGAAAAACGAAAGCTTTCATCGTTTATCCCTATCAAATCTATCGCCAATTCCCATTAAACAAATGGAATCTTTGAAGATATATTCTTCGTGGGCAGAAAAGAGCTTTTGAATATCCATTTACCACTCGTGGACTAAATGGTTAGCACGCATTGGAGAGCAACCATGCAGATGTCAAAAAGCTTTTTATTAATTACAGTTGGCTTAGCCAGCACATCTCTACAGGCGCAAACCCTGACAAGAGATAACGGCGCACCAGTCGGTGACAACCAAAATTCAATCACAGCAGGTGAAAACGGCAGC
>NZ_JAWOUT010000174.1:0-798 GCF_033339515.1 Vibrio sp. 2130-1 | reverse complement strand
CGACGCCTTAAACCAGAATATCGCTGAGTTGTCAGATAACATTAATGTCTCGTTTGAGTTTTTTCCGCCAAGCAGCGAAAAGATGGAAGAAACACTGTGGAACTCTGTGCATCGTCTCAAAACGCTCAAGCCTAAATTTGTTTCGGTAACATACGGAGCAAACTCTGGTGAGCGTGATAGAACTCACTCCATTATCAAGGAAATCAAAGCAGAGACCGGCTTAGTGGCTGCGCCTCACCTCACTTGTATCGATGCAACACGTTCAGAGTTGATTGAGATTGCTGATGATTACTGGAATAACGGCATCGAAAATATCGTTGCGCTGCGTGGTGACATCCCACCTGGTGGCGGTGCTCCAGATATGTATGCTTCGGACTTGGTTGAGCTACTAAAATCTCGTCACGATTTTGATATTTCTGTGGCGGCTTTTCCAGAAGTGCATCCAGAGGCAAAAAGTGCTCAATCGGATCTGCTAAACCTAAAACGTAAAGTGGACGCTGGTGCAAACCGTGCCATTACTCAGTTCTTCTTTGATGTGGAATCTTATCTGCGTTTTCGTGACCGCTGTGTTGCGGCGGGAATCGATGTAGAAATCGTACCGGGTATTTTGCCAGTTTCGAACTTTAAGCAAGCCTCACGCTTTGCGGCGCAGAATAACGTTAAAGTGCCAGGGTGGATGAGCAAACAGTTTGAAGGTTTGGATGATGATCCTGTGACTCGCCAACTTGTAGGTGCAAGCCAAGCTATTGATATGGTTCGTGTACTAAGTCGCGAAGGTGTAAAAGATTTCCACTTCTA
>NZ_JAWOUT010000173.1:0-799 GCF_033339515.1 Vibrio sp. 2130-1 | reverse complement strand
AGTGATATTGAAGCAGACTACCCTCTTGCCAATGACCGTCCATATGCTGGTTACCTACACACTGAAATCAACTACCTATCTCTAACCGCCGATCAAGCCGTTCGCTATAACTTCACCATTGGTGCCACAGGTGAAAGTTCTCTATCAGAAAAAGCGCAGGAAATTGTTCACGGCATCACTGGTTCAACCGATCCTCAAGGCTGGGATTACCAAATTGACGATGAAATTGCCTTTAGCGTTGGTTACCGAGCTTTCAATAAACTCATGCGCAGTGAGGGCCAGAAGACGCAATGGGAAATCACTAATGTGAATGACATTAACGCAGGTAACTTCCGCAGCGATGTATCACAAGGTGTCATGTTCCGCTGGGGCACGAATCTAGCCAATAGTATTGGCGCGGCAAACATCAGTGTAGAAAGCCCTTTCTCTGCCAGTATGCTTGCGAAAAATACCTCCAGTTGGTTTGTCTTTACAGGATTTGAAGGTCGATACCGTTTCAACGATATCACCATTGAAGGCGATCGCTCAGGTATTCCAGGCTCATCAGAACCCTATGATGTGACTCTAGAAAACTGGCAAGCAAGTGCCGTTGCAGGTGCAACTTGGTATAACCAGAATTACGGCGCAAGCCTAACCTTTACGGTGAAAACACCTGATTACGAAGAATCACAAACTGACGTTTATGGTACTGGTTCTTTCTCAGTCTTTGCTTTCTTTTAAATAGTATTTCTCTCTCAGGCCAATGAACGCGTCATTGGCTGTTTTCTTTGTTCACATTACGCTGCCTTTGCCTCCCACA
>NZ_JAWOUT010000172.1:0-801 GCF_033339515.1 Vibrio sp. 2130-1 | reverse complement strand
ATTTGGTCCAGGGCCATATCGCAATTTTAAAGTTGGCTTCCTTTCGGCAAATTTAAAGCCTCATCGTAGAGATTGACAGCTCTTTTTGCGCTAGTGGTTTGCTCGTCTGTCGTTGGTTGAACCGATTAAGTGCGTATTTCGGTGATTGCGATCGCTCGTTTCGGCTTATTCCGATCACCTGATCCTGCCGTTTTTCTCTCTTCCTATTTTTACTCTAAGTGATCGGATTGCGCCAGTTTTCTCATCGACTCACCTCCTAGTTCTATTCGATGACTATTGTGTACCAGCCGATCCATTAGAGCGTCAGCGACGGTGGCGTTGCCGATCATGTTGTACCACTCCTTTACGGGTAGTTGACTGATGACGATTGTGCTGCTGTTTTGGTAGCGGTCTTCAAGCACTTCTAACAAGTGACCTGCATGCTCTTGAGTCAGTTTTTCCATCCCCCAGTCGTCGAGGATCAGTAGAGCTTTCTTAGCCAACGATTGAAGTTGCTTTTGATAGCTACCATCCAGACGACCTGCGGTCAGATCATCAAGCAAGCGAGTTAATCGGTAGTATCTGACCGTTTGCTGTTGGTCGCAGGCGCTGGTTGCCAGTGCGCAACCAAGATACGTTTTACCTGCGCCTGTTGGGCCTGTGATCAAGATGTTCTGGTGCTTGTGCAGATAGCCACCCGTTAGAAGTTCGCTTATCTGCTTGCGGTTGAGGTTTCGTCCCTCCTTGTAGATGAGTTGGCTCGGCTGAGCATCCACTCTCAGCTTGGCTTGTCGTTTTAAGCGTTGGATTTTGGTCTGATTG
>NZ_JAWOUT010000171.1:0-802 GCF_033339515.1 Vibrio sp. 2130-1 | reverse complement strand
TTTGCACCGCGACTACTGAGGTGCTCTAACATCAGCTTCTTCATCAATTTGGTATCTGTACCTTTTTTGAAGATGTAATCCTGATGGAAGACGTAACACATGAAGTGCCCGTAATAGAGCGACTGAACCAGATTTTTGCTCACCTCTTCAGGCAAAGTTTCCAACCACTCTTCATCATTTCTGCGCAATGCGATATCGAGCGCAACAATGTCTTCAACCTCGTTGCGATGAATCGTTTCGTAGCGAATCGCAGCCCCAGCCGCCGCAAAACGATGTAAGTAAGCTTTTTTACCTTCATCTGGCGTACATTCGAAGAAATCGCAATCATCTTCAACAGCCCATACTTCTTTCAGGTATTTTTGTGCCTCTTCAATTCCGCCATCACTCATTTTTAGCACTAAGTGGTGCTCGTATTTATCACGGAATTCTAACATTCGCTCAGGCAAATGCTGCGGGAACAATTTGCTTGCGTAGTACAAAATGGTGTCTGGTAAATATTTGCTGACAAATGGCACTCGCTCTAAAAAGTTCTCTACTTTCGCTTTCAGTGCGAACATCTTAGGCAGTTTGTCCGTACCCAATAAGTCGATCGATAAAAACACGTCTTTGCCGTATTTCTCTGCCATGTTGAAGATATCGCGATGCAGATACTCCCCCATTTCTGGCAGGTTATCAAATTGAGTCAGAAAATCTTTTCTCAATTTGGTTAACTTGTTTGCGTCGTTCGTGCCCAAGTAAAACACTTGCTCTTTGCTTGGCACTGGGTAGCTATCAACACGCACTGCAAACACGCCCAATTTGC
>NZ_JAWOUT010000170.1:0-805 GCF_033339515.1 Vibrio sp. 2130-1 | reverse complement strand
AGGCTTGTGCTTGCGCCTCGTACTTGTGGACGACGAGAAGTTGCTGAGCCACGACCACCACTAACAAAACGCCCGCAGCGATAGCCGCCTTTTGCCAAACTTTCCAGTACTTACCCCAAGAAGACTTCGGCTTAAACTCGCCAGTTAACAGGTTCGTTTTACTACTCGCGACGCCTTTTGCGAGCAACGCCATCGTCATTTCTTCTGGCTTAGGAACCCATACGTTCTCAACCGTCGATTCTGGCACGGAACTGTAGCAATCGAGTTGCCAACCTTCATGGTTTTGCAGGTAAGAAGAGAGGTAAAGATCCAGCCACGCCGAATCCACCACCGCGCCTTCCGTCTCTGAGTGACGAATTAGCCATTGCTCACCAATCAGTGCCGCACTGCTGTTGTCATCACTGACAGGCAATGCCAATACATCTGGCAAGATGCGTTTGATGGTCAACCCTTGGCTAGCAAAACGCTGTAGCACGGTTTGTACCCATGCGCGCTCGACCGCACACACTTGTGCTTTATCCGCTTGCTTACCCAATACGGTGAAGTGCAAGCTATCCACATCTTGCGCGACTTCATCTTCAATCAAATAAGGCAACATGCTGTCGAACTGACGTGTGGCACCAGGCGGAATGTCCACCTGAGTTAACACCACATCATTACTCGCTAGTAAAGCGATGACTTGGCGCTGGCCGGCATACGATACCAACTCATCCAAGTGTTCCCATCCGGCAAGTTCACCGCTGGCAATCACTTCCTGTTGTTCTGTCGACCACACCACCCAAGGAATGGTACTTTGTTGTTCGCT
>NZ_JAWOUT010000169.1:0-807 GCF_033339515.1 Vibrio sp. 2130-1 | reverse complement strand
AGAACTGGTTCATCTGATCAAGCGAAATTGAGATAACTTGTTTATCTTTTGCCAGAGACTTCAAAACAAAACGACGCTCAAATTCTGGGATCACTTCATCACAAATCACACAAAACTGCTCCCCCACAGCCATCATCACGTTGGTATGGTAAATCGGCGAACCCGATGGCAAACGGGTTTGGAATGAAATCACGCGCTCATAACCAATGCGATTCGCGTAATCTTCCAACACTAGGCGATCACAACGCTGTGACAACGCGGCATAAACGGTTTTGTTTAGATGGTCAAAAACCATCACCCCAGTGCTTTCTAGGTACGCGTGATCGCCTAGGTAATCCGTTAGACTGCTTTGCTGGTGAACTTCACGTCCTGCAGCGGCTAGCGCGGCAATTAACGCTTCCGGGCGAACCTCATGCTGACGGTTTTCACACGCCATTGGGAAGGTATAAAGCGTGCCGTCTGGTGTCGTGCTAAACCAGTTGTTTGGAAATACCGCATCTGGCGTCGCAACATCAGAAACTGGATAGTCAAATTCCACCACTTGCACTCCTTCTTGGCGCAACGTGGCAACCATTGCCGAAAATTCAGCCATGGTTTTTCGTGATACTTCTTTCTGGCTCAATGACACCTGATGCTGAAACTCATTGTCTTGCGCCGTTTCTTCATTAAAACGAAATTCTTTAGGTGGCACCATCACTACGCAGTTTGCGGTTTGGCGCAGAGCACTTTGTGTGCTTTCTTCTTTCCCATCAGCAAATTGGGGTACTGATTCGTGTAATAGCATCCAATATATTCCTTATCTCTAGA
>NZ_JAWOUT010000168.1:0-807 GCF_033339515.1 Vibrio sp. 2130-1 | reverse complement strand
ACCCGGAGAAACTCGGTAGCCAATAATGGCGTCGTCTTTTTTCACTGGAGAAATGGTGATGTATTTAAAGACACTCTGTGGATCTTTCGCAATCTCCTCTCGGATTTGCTCTAGTTTGTCACTCACGTCTGACGCAGGTTCTTTCTGTACAGCTTGCACTCGAGTAGCCTGCGGCGATTCTGACAATTTTTTATACTCAACGCCTTCCAGCATTAGAGTTTCATCTCGGCCTTCGTTATCGATAATCACGCGATCGACCAACACCGCTTTTAGTGTGGCACGCGTACCTTCAATTTCTTCGCTAATTCCGTAGGTCGCTTGCTTACCACGGTTAGCGATCACCGCTAAGCTGGTTTGAGGATTGCTGCTAGCAACGGCGCCAACAAGGGTAAGATTCAGGCGTGTTTTTGGGGCGTCTTTCACAACAGGTTGCTCAACGACCACAGGCTTTTGTTCGGTGTATTTGCCAAATAAGTTGGCGCTTTGAAGGGCATTGAAATCAATCGTATTCGATTTATTGCTGGCAATAACGTTACCCGCCGACGGCCTCCATTTTGGCACATCAGACGTTTGAGGGATTGCTAACCACACCACTTTACCGAGTATCCACCCAGTTATCGCAATAAATAGGCAAGTAAGTAGCAAACTGAGCTTCGCTTGAATTGCGTGGTGGTTGGACTTGATCTGAGCCAGTAGCGGTCTGCTTGATAATCCTGCACTTAGCTCTAAACGCTTCACTGAATTGATTCCTTTATTCTAACGTTAGTCAATTGGGCTATAAAAATATAACTATCGACTCTAAATTGC
>NZ_JAWOUT010000167.1:0-811 GCF_033339515.1 Vibrio sp. 2130-1 | reverse complement strand
TGCATCTCGGTTAAACGTGATACACAACGCTTGAACTCAAATTCCAGTTGTCCTTCGGTATATAAGGCATCCATCTCGACTTCCGCTGAAATAATCAGTTTTACGTTACGCTCATAAAACTCGTCGACTAAAGCAATAAAACGCCTCGCAGCATCATCAATTTTACGATTCATCTGACGAACATCGGCCAGTAAAACCGTGTGATAAATACGTGAGAGTTCAATGTAATCGTTTTGACTTCGAGCGGTTTGGCACAACTGCTCAAAAGAAGCATGTAACACCCCATCACTGGCTTCAATCACGTTAATCTGTCGATGATTAATGTCGATTTTGTGAGCAACGCTTTTACGCTCAGCCGTAAGCTGCTGATAATAGGTATTTAAATTAATAGAAGCCTGCTCATCCAATGGATAATGGTAGATTTCGGCTTGTTCCAACGTCCTCAGACGATAATCGACACCACTATCCACATTTAGTACATGGCAACGCGCCAAAATCATATCAATAGCAGGAAGAAAACGTGCTCGCTGTAAGCCATTACGATACAAATTTTGTGGTTCGATGTTTGACGTCGCCACCAGCACCATCTGACGCTTAAACATTTCTTGCAACAATGTGGCAAGAATCATGGCATCAGTTATGTCAGACACAAAGAACTCGTCAAAACAAACAATATCTGCTTCTTGTTTAAATAAGTCGGCAACTTTGGAGAGAGGATTTTCTACCTCCCCTAAACGCTTTAACTCGTCATGTACCCGATACATAAAGCGGTGAAAGTGCACGCGCATTTTTCTGTCAGTAGGTAAGGCAT
>NZ_JAWOUT010000166.1:0-812 GCF_033339515.1 Vibrio sp. 2130-1 | reverse complement strand
AAACCGTTCAACCCGCGTGAACTACTCGCTCGTATTAAAGCGGTTTTACGTCGCCAAACGGTTGAGCTACCGGGCGCGCCAAGTACGGAAGAAAAAGTGGTCGAGTTTGGCGAGTTTCGTTTAAATCTCGGCACGCGTGAAATGTTCCGTGGTGATGAGGCGATGCCATTAACATCGGGTGAATTTGCGGTGTTGAAATCACTGGTAACCAACGCGCGTGAGCCAATGTCGCGTGATAAGCTGATGAACATGGCGCGTGGTCGTGAATACTCGGCGATGGAGCGTTCTATCGACGTACAAATTTCTCGTCTACGCCGCATGCTGGAAGACGATCCGAGCAAACCTCGCTACATCCAGACCGTATGGGGTTTAGGTTACGTATTTGTCCCAGACGGCAAAGAGTCGTAATTCTTACTCCCTTAACCGGCAATCGGTTTTTAAAACTTCGGCCATCAAATTTTCTTCTTATTTGGTGGTCGAGGTTTTCGCAATTAGGATCATCAGGAAATTTCCATGCGAATCCGAAGTTCACTGACACAATCTATTCTACTGTTCATCTCCTTGCTTCTCGCTAGCCAAGTCTTTTCTTATTACGCCGTTTTTAACTACGCGTTGATGCCAAGCCTGCAACAGTTCAACAAAATTCTCGCTCACGAACTGAATCTGGTTCTCGATGAAGATGGCCCGCTCAAATCGGATGCACCATTGCGTCGCCAGTTATTAGAAAGGTTGGGCGTGACGGTTCACAGCATCAACAGCGAGAAGGCGGTTGAGTTTAACCATGCGATGTCGATTGATTTGATGTCGGAGGA
>NZ_JAWOUT010000165.1:0-813 GCF_033339515.1 Vibrio sp. 2130-1 | reverse complement strand
GAGGTGCCACCGGCTACTACATGCTGACAGACTGGGGGATCTTAGACAGGTCTTCGTTCTTGAACCGGTACGGAAAACTGTAAGGTGCCATAGAGCAGCGCATTGAATGCAAAACCCGCCAATCGGCGGGTTTTTTTATGCTGCCACGGTAGCGGCGGTTGCTGGAGGTTTTTCGGCGTAGTAGGCGATGTTCTTGGTTCGTCTGCTAAGGGTGTCTATGCCGACGATACTCAGCGTTTTGGGAGTGGTATTGCGGGACTCGAAATAATGGAATAGCTGGATCATGCAGCACTTCACCATCAACGGATCGATGTCTTCCAGGTAGATTGAGGCTTCTCTCAATGCTTCGGGACCGTGGTTCTCGATCAGGTTTTCCATCCAGTGAATGGCGTTGATGCCAGAACCACAGCAGGGCTCATAAAAGTCTGCCGAAGACTGTGAGCCAACAATGAGTGACATCAAGCGGCCAATCTCTGGAGGAGTGGGGAAGTAATTGGTGCCCTTCTTGTGGAAGCCAGACATGCTTAGGACGTAACCCAAAACATCGCTGGTGGGGTCGCGCTTAATGGCGGCAGACAGGACGTGAGAGAGCTCGAAGGCGACCGGCTGAAGTTCTTCCGGGATCTCCTCCTTGGCTGGGTATAGGCCAGTCTGCAAGTATGCCCACTGGTCAATAAAGGCCTCAACAAACCGAGATGTGCCCATTCTGTATCGGGACTGCTCGATGAGAGATAAAGCCTTGGATGTAAGTTGCTGTGTTTCTGGTGACATAAGCGCTCCAGTTTGTTCTGACGAAACATTCAAGAGGTAGAA
>NZ_JAWOUT010000164.1:0-815 GCF_033339515.1 Vibrio sp. 2130-1 | reverse complement strand
GACCGCGGCATTGTTCAGGCAAGTAAATTGCCGGTTTTTATGGGTAGCGATACGTTCGATTTTCTCATGCCGCTGTTTAAAGTATGGCAAGACAAAGGCTTAGTTGAGCTTCAAGAGCGAAGCTTAGTGCTTACTTTAGCGGGCAGTTTTTGGGCCGTTTCGTTAGCGCAAGCCTGTATTCAGGTACTGACATCAGAGATGAACGAAAGCGTGCCAAAAGTATCCAATAATTAATGAAGACAAATTGAAGAAAAGATGGAAAACAAAATGGAATCAATCAAGCAACAGGTAGAAGTTCTATTGGAACAAGAACCTCAACTTCTGCCTGCCGCAATGGCAGAGCGTTTAGGTGTGACAGAATTTGATGTTGTCGCTGCACTGCCGCAAGAGATGGTTGCGATTGCTCCGGGCGAACAAGCGCAAACAATCCTTGAAAGCCTAGTTGGTTTTGGCCCAGTGACGACGATCATACATTCCTTCGGCTCCATTTTCGAGGTGAAAGCGCCTTTTCCGAAAGGCAAAGTTGCGCGTGGTTATTACAATCTAATGGGGCGAGAAGGTGAGCTGCATGGTCACCTCAAATTGGATAACGTGAAAAATATCGCGCTGGTCAGCAAACCGTTTATGGGACGTGAAAGTCACTACTTTGGCTTTTTCTCTGAATGCGGCAGCAATATCTTCAAAGTGTACTTAGGGCGTGATGAAAAACGCGAACTTATTGCTGAGCAGGTAACGGCGTTTCGTGCCATGCAAGCTGAGTTAAATCAGTAACAAAGACAGCCAGTCGTCGCGGCTTTTACATTCAAGGGTGTGAG
>NZ_JAWOUT010000163.1:0-815 GCF_033339515.1 Vibrio sp. 2130-1 | reverse complement strand
AAGATGATCTTTTCTATCGTGATGGTACACGTTTAGTGCCCACACCATTTGCATTGAATATTGGCCCGTCCATTCACGGTATTCTGTCTAGCATGAACGGCCTATTGCACCAAGGTTCATTCAACCCAGCTTATTATCAAGGTACGTTTTCTCTGTCGATGAGAGGCAGTTCTTTTGAGCTGTTTGCTCCCGTGTTAACGCGCATTTCTCAACAGTTGGGGAACAATGCTCACTTAAGCGTCCATGCAAAAGAAGAGATGAGTTTTGATTCACTAGTGAGAGGACAAGTCGATTTTTTGTTGCTGCCGCATGACATCAGCCAGCCGCCAACTCAAAATAAAGACTTGGTTTGGCAAACAATCTTGAAAGATGAAATGGTGTGTTTAATGGGCGAATCAAACCCGTTATCTAAAGCGCCCCTGTCGATTGAAGGTTATCTTTGCGCTCGCCACATCGGGATTCACGATAAAGATCTTTCTCAGCCTTACTTCGAGCAAAACCTTACTCAGCAGCATTCAAAGCGTAATATGGCGATGCGTGTGGCAGATTTCGGTTCGGCAGCCGTCATGTGCCATCATTCCGATTATCTATTTACGTGTTCAAAACTTTGGGCGGGAGTCGCGCATCAAGCGAAAGGTTTAGTGCAGCGCTCTTTACCGTTTGATTACGGGCAAGTGGCTTACAGCTTGGTGTGGAACAAAGCGAGTCTCAATGATCCTGCTCTGAGATGGCTACAACAACAGTTGCTTGATGCTTGTAAAGAGCTCGAAGGCTGCGATAAGTAAACCGCGCGCAATCCTAAGTGTGTAAAGATT
>NZ_JAWOUT010000162.1:0-815 GCF_033339515.1 Vibrio sp. 2130-1 | reverse complement strand
TGGGTTTCGAACAGTTGATAAATAATTACTTCACAGAGTTATGCACAGGTAGCACAGAAAATTTAGATCGCAAACGCTATCTATTTTCGATCGAAAATAAAAAAGCCGAGATCACATGATCTCGGCTTTCTATGAAAATCTTACTTTATATTAGAGGCTGAAGTTAGAACTCACCAACGGCCAGTTTCAGCTTCTTCATCGCATTCTTTTCTAACTGACGAATACGCTCTGCAGAAACGCCAAACTCATCAGCCAAGTCTTGCAATGTTGCTTTCTCATCGTCTAACCAACGAGAGCGCACAATGCGTTGGCTACGCTCATCTAGGCTTGCTAGTGCGTGACCAAGACGATTATTGGTGTGCATTTCCCAGTTTGCAGCTTCGATGTTGTCAGCCACGTCCGACGATTTGTCTTCTAGGTACAGCATCGGTGCAGTGTATGAGCTAGTCGCACTGTCATCATCGTCAGTTGGCATATCGAACGTTGAATCGACCGCCGCAAGACGTGATTCCATCTCACGAACTTCGGAAGGTTCTACGCCCAACTCACGAGCTACGGTTTCGACTTCGCCATTGTTAAACCAACCTAAGCGTTTTTTCGATTTGCGTAGATTGAAGAACAATTTACGCTGCGCCTTAGTTGTTGCAATTTTAACGATACGCCAGTTACGTAGTACGTACTCATGGATCTCTGCTTTGATCCAGTGAACAGCAAAAGACACCAAACGTACGCCCACTTCTGGGTTAAAACGTTTAACGGCTTTCATTAGACCGATATTGCCCTCTTGCACTAGATCTGCCATTGGCAAACCGTAG
>NZ_JAWOUT010000161.1:0-819 GCF_033339515.1 Vibrio sp. 2130-1 | reverse complement strand
TTGGCGATTTCATTGTCAATCAGGCGGTAAATTTGGGTGCGCGAATTACGCGGAGAAACCATCAAGTGATTGAACTTCACTGGGCGATAAGGGTTCTCAATGTATCCAAACACGTTGCGCACTTCATTGGTGATTTCTTGGTCTGCGGTGAGCAGCGAAAAGTCGGTATAGATTCGAGCGGTTTTTTCGTGGAAGTTGCCCGTGCCAATGTGCGCGTAGCGAATAATATCGTCACCTTCACGGCGACTGATCATCAATAACTTTGAGTGAATCTTTAAACCGGGCGCACCAAAGATGACGTGCACGCCAGCTTCAGTCAGAACTTTTGACCATTCAATATTTGCTTCTTCATCAAATCGTGCCTGCAGCTCAACGACTACAGTAACGTTTTTGCCGTTATGCACTGCATCAATTAAAGAGTTCATCAAGCGAGAGTCTTTGGCTACGCGGTAGATATTAATTTTGATGCTGAGCACTTTCGGGTCAAAGGATGCCTGGCGAACCAATTCACCAATATGGTCAAAGGTGTGATAAGGGTAGTAGAGCAGAATGTCTTTGGCTTTGATGGCTTCGAAACTGTTGGCGTAACCTTGAAAGTCTGCACACTTCATTGGTGGCATTGGTTTGTTTTCGAGGTATTCTCGCCCGACGTTTGGAAAAGCGATGAAATCTTTGAAGTTGTGGTAGCGTCCACCTGGAATTAGGTTGTCGTAATTGGAAATTCTTAGTTTGCTGCACAAGAAGTCGAGCATCTCTTGCGGCATTTCACGCTCATACACAAAGCGTACTGGCATGGCGGTTAAACGTTGGTTTACACCT
>NZ_JAWOUT010000160.1:0-821 GCF_033339515.1 Vibrio sp. 2130-1 | reverse complement strand
TCGGCGTTTGGATCACAAACCGTCACGAATGGTACAAATGCGCCTTGGTTTTTCTCGTTTAGGTGTGCAAACATCTTCTCATAACGGCTCATTAGATTACTCCTTTTTCTTCTAAGATAGCGTGTACGGTGAAGATGTCTTTGTCACCACGACCAGATAGGTTAACAACCAGTAATTGATCTTTTTCAGGATTCTCACGAGCCATGCGCAGTGCATGTGCCAGAGCATGAGAGGATTCAAGTGCAGGAATGATGCCTTCGCTGCGAGCTAGTTCTTGGAATGCTTCTAATGCTTCATCATCCGTTACGTTGTCGTATTCAGCGCGACCGATAGCGTTAAGATGTGCGTGCTGTGGACCAACTGAAGGGAAGTCTAGACCGGCTGAAACAGAGTAAGACTCTTCAACCTGACCATTCTCATCTTGCATTAATGGTGCCTTCATACCAAAGAAGATACCTGTTTTACCATGCTTAAGTGGCGCACCGTGTTGATCCGTATCGATGCCTTTACCTGCTGGCTCCACGCCAATCAGGCGAACGCTTTCTTCTTCGATAAAATCTGCAAACATACCAATCGCGTTTGAGCCACCACCCACACAGGCGATAACAGCATCAGGTAGGCGACCTTCACGCGCCAGAATTTGGTTTTTAGTTTCTTCACCAATCATGCGTTGGAACTCACGCACAATAGTCGGGAATGGGTGAGGGCCTGCTGCTGTACCGAGAAGGTAGTGTGCGTCTTCGTAGCTGCCTGACCAATCACGCAGCGCTTCATTACAAGCATCTTTAAGTGTTGCAGAGCCTGAATGGACAGGAATCACT
>NZ_JAWOUT010000159.1:0-822 GCF_033339515.1 Vibrio sp. 2130-1 | reverse complement strand
TTGTTGTCTCTTCGTGGTTTTCGAAAGATCACAAAATGGGACCAAAAGCGATCATCGAGGCTATGTCTCAAGGCGCGAAGAACATGGCAACCACCGCCGTCTTGCTGGTGGGTATTGGTTTAGTGATCAACGTAATCAGTACCACAGGCATCGGCAATACTTTCTCTTTGATGATCAATGGTTGGGCGAATGGTGATTTGTTCATCATGCTCGTGTTGATTGCTTTGGCATCGTTGGTTTTAGGTATGGGCTTACCTGTGACAGCGGCGTATATTGTTCTGGGCACTTTGTCTGCCCCTGCCTTGTATAAGTTGATTGCCGAGAACCAACTTTTAGAGTTGATGGTTTCAGGGCAATTACCTGAGCAAGCGAAAGCGATCTTCATGCTAGCGGCACCAGATAAGCTCGATCTTCTCAATGCGCCAATGGCGCTGGAAACGGCGAAAGAAATGTTGTCAATGGTTCCTGCTGATTTTGTTGAAACGCTACTAGAGCAAAGTCTGGGTTTAGAGGCGGTTGGTTTGGCATTGTTGGCTGCGCATTTGATCATATTCTGGCTTTCGCAAGACAGTAACGTTACGCCACCAGTGTGTTTAACCGCATTCGCAGCGGCGACCATTGCGAAAACGCCACCAATGCGAACAGGCTTAATGGCTTGGAAAATTGCGAAGGGGCTGTACTTGGTTCCATTGTTAATTGCCTATACCGGGTTGGTCAGTTGGGATGTGACATCAGTAATTACGGTCGGCTTCTTTGCGATAGTGGGTACTTACGCTCTCATTGGTGCCATTGAAGGTTATTTAGAAGGACCATTGAATATAT
>NZ_JAWOUT010000158.1:0-828 GCF_033339515.1 Vibrio sp. 2130-1 | reverse complement strand
TAGCGGATGAAGTGTTGGCAGAAAATGATCTGATCAACAGCTACGAATCGCTACGTGAAATCACAGGTCAAGAACACAAAAACTTAAACGTTCTTGATACTAACCGTTTCTCTGCGACTCGCACTAGCAGCCCAGCTGAAACATTGATCGAAGAAGCGAAAACGAAGAACCTTAGCCTATTGTCAGCTCGTATTTCTCAAGACATCGCGCGCGACAACATCTCACTAGCTAGCTCTGGTCACCTACCAACGTTATCTCTAGATGGTGGTTACAACTACGGTGATTATTCAGGCACAGAAAGTAACTACAACAGTGGTCTTGGCCGTAATGCAAATAGTGACCGTACAAGCGACGGCTTCAATATTGGCGTTAACCTAGCAGTGCCACTTTACACTGGCGGCAACGTGACATCACAAACCAAACAAGCTGAGTTTGCGTACGTTGCAGCAAGCGAAGATCTTGAAGCTCAGTACCGTAGCGTAGTGAAAGATGTTCGTGCACAAAACAACAACATCAACGCTTCTATTGGTGCGTTAAAAGCGTATGAGCAATCGGTAGTTTCAGCGAGATCTGCGCTAGAAGCGACAGAAGCTGGTTTTGATGTAGGTACTCGTACTATCGTTGACGTTCTAGACGCAACTCGTCGCCTATACGATGCGAACAAAAACCTTTCAGACGCTCGTTACAACTACATCCTGAGTGTTCTTCAGCTTCGCCAAGCGGTTGGTACACTAAGCGAACAAGACATCTTGGATGTGGATGCAGGTTTGAAACCAGCGAAATAACATTCAGTTATACAATGAAATTAAAACGCCAGTTGATTCTTCA
>NZ_JAWOUT010000157.1:0-829 GCF_033339515.1 Vibrio sp. 2130-1 | reverse complement strand
GCTGTGATGACCACGATAGAGAGTGCTAATAAGCTGCGAACCCAAATCGGAATCAACGCGTCACCAAAAAATGGCATGGATAAAAATACCGCTCCCACACGAAAAAACGGCCACCAAAGTTGACCGAGAATCGCGGAGAGGTCTGCAAATGTGATGGCCATCAGCCAATCATCCCCGGAATGTTGTGGAACAAAAAATCAAACAACTCCATGATTTTGCGAAGAATCCAGTGTCCTGCAAAAATCACCATCAACAGAGTGACGATCAGACGTGGTAAAAAGCTCAATGTCTGTTCGTTGATTTGCGTTGCCGCTTGGAATACGGCAATACCCAAACCCACAATCAGGCCTGGCACTACCAGTACGGCCACCATCAAGATGATGAGCCATACCGCATCAGAAAATAGAGTAACGGTTAATTCAGGTGTCATCATGGGCTCCTGTTAACCGAAACTGGCTGAAAGAGTGCCGACCGTCATCGCCCAGCCATCGACCAGAACGAACACCACCAACTTGAATGGCAAAGAGACGATAAGTGGTGACAGCATCATCATACCCATGGCCATCAAAACCGATGCCACAACCAAGTCGATGATCAAGAACGGCAGAAACAACATAAAACCGATTTGGAACGCCGTTTTCAGCTCCGAGGTGATAAAAGCGGGAATCAACACCGCCATCGACACATCTTCTGGATTGGTTACTTGCTCGCCCGACATATTTACGAAGGTTTCCAAATCCTTGATACGCGTTTGCTTAAGCATGAAGGCCTTCATCGGCACTTGCGCTGCATCGAATGCTTCGCGCGCTGTCACTTGTTCGTTGAGGTA
>NZ_JAWOUT010000156.1:0-832 GCF_033339515.1 Vibrio sp. 2130-1 | reverse complement strand
AGTGGAATTTTAATCCGCGAGGCGTTGATATTCGCCCCGCGATAACAACGGATTTTCTCTAAAGTTTTGGCCCTGCTTCAAACTGGGTCAGGTTGTCGGTTATTTCTAACCACGGCGCTTTTGACGCCACGAAAATATGAAAGCTTGGTTTGTGAGATGGGGCATCATCCAACACACCTAAGCGAATATTGACGATTCCGTTATTCTTTTTCGAATACAAACTTGAGCCGCAATGGCGACAAAAACATAGCTCGGTATTTTCACTTTTCTGATAAGTTTGAATATCCTCTTTCCCTTGGATAATGAGCAACTTATCTAGAGCAATGCCGCCCGCCGATGAATAGTCAGAGCCAGTAAATTTTCGACATTCAGAGCAATGGCAATTGCCCATGTATTTGAATTCATCCGCCACTTCGAGTTTTACCTTGCCACACAGACATGAGCCTTTGAGTACTTCCATTTGAGTCCCTTTTTATTATGAACCTACGTGAGATTGGTGATGGTCTCGTCACCATGCCACCACAAGACGACAAATTAAAGACGGGTAACGCAGGTTTTCAAAAATGAAACGAAAATGTAAAAAGGGCTTTTCGGATACAAAAACACCAAGCAAGATGCTTGGTGTTTTCTTAATATTTTATTTAACCACGCCATCGCTCTTCATAAGAGACATCGTGTTAAGCAAGTTCAGTGCTTAGAAAATGCAGTGCTTAGAAAATGCAGTGCTTAGAAAATGCAGTGCTTAGTAAAGCTGGTTGCTTCGTTTGCTGTCCAGTCACCTTTTGGCTTGTCTTTCAAGCTCTCACACCATTGCTCGCTGCCAACACCATCT
>NZ_JAWOUT010000155.1:0-833 GCF_033339515.1 Vibrio sp. 2130-1 | reverse complement strand
TTTTTAATAAAAAGCGATGAGAGAGCAAGAATAACAACACGTTTTAGCTTCTTTGGACATTACGAGTTGTTCAAAAAACTAAGGCGACCATTTAGGCCGCCTTAGTAAATTGATTTTATAAAAAACCTTTAAAACCAGCTTGCTACCAGTCGCTTAAACCAATCCATAATACGTTTAAAAATCCCACCTTCTTCCACTGGTTCGAGTGCAACTAGCTCGGTCTCTTTCACGACTTTTCCATCCACTTTGTATAGCAAAGTACCAACTACCTGATCTTGAGCAATTGGCGCAAGTAAATCACCGTTGTATTCCACTTCCGCTTTAAGTTTGTTTACGTCACCTTTAGGCAGAGTGAGATAAACATCGCGGTTCACACCAACTTTTAACTCATCCTTTTGCCCCATCCAAACGCGAGCGTTTGCGATATCAGTTCCTGCGGCCGTTGGCATCAAGGTATCGTAGAATCGAAAACCGTAACTAAGAAGTTGCTTACTTTCTGATTCACGCACACTTTGGCTCTTCGCCCCCATAACAACTGCGATAAGGCGCATGTCGCCATTGGTGGCTGACGTCGCCAAACTGTAACCTGCACCACTGGTATAGCCCGTTTTCATCCCGTCAACGTTCATGCTGCGATCACGAAGTAAACCATTCCGGTTATATTGAGTAATACCGTTGTACGTAAAAGACGTTTCGCTGTACATCGGATAAATATCTGGCAGATCACGAATGATTGCTTGACCCAACTTAGCTATATCATGCGGTGTTGAATACAAACCATCGCTATCTAAACCATGAGGGTTAGTAAATGAGGAATTCGTCAAACCAAGTTG
>NZ_JAWOUT010000154.1:0-833 GCF_033339515.1 Vibrio sp. 2130-1 | reverse complement strand
TCAAGGTTTTATCTTGCAGTTCATCGCCCAAATTCAAACCGTACATCATCGCCACGTCGGCCAGTTTCACTTCGATATCTAAGAAGAAATCACCAAAGAAACGAGTCAGAGAGGCTTTCTCCGGCGCTTCACTGAACAACAAGCTCAATGCAGCTAAGTCTTTCTCTTGAGCCAATACACATAGGGTATCGTCTTCTTCCAACCTGGTACTGCCCGATGGGTGAAGCAGTTCTTGATTACGGAAAACAGCCGCAATGCGCGTGCCCTCAGGCATCGATAAACTGCGCAGCGGTTCGCCAATGCACCATTTATCCGCTTTCAATCGGTAGATAAACAGTTCCCACTCACTGGTTGGGTAAATCTCCACACCAGTGCGAGAGATTGGCTCAGGCTTTGGTGGCAACTCAACCTTGGCAAGCGACATCGCTTTGGTCAGCGTACCGCCCTGAACGATCAGCGATACCATCACCACGAAGAAGGCCAAGTTGAAGTACAGCTGCGCGTCTGGCAAACCAGCCATCATAGGGAATACCGCAAGAATGATTGGCACCGCACCGCGCAAACCAACCCAAGAGACAAACCACTTCTCACGTGGCGTGAAGCTCTTAAATGGCAGCAGTCCAATCCACACGGAAATAGGACGGGCAAACAAAATCATACCAAACGCAAGCGCCAAGCCTGGCACCGCAATACTCAGCAAGTTCGACGGCGTAACCAACAAACCAAGCACGAGGAACATGCCAATTTGCGCTAGCCACGTCATACCATCTAATACATGCAGAATCGAATGACGGCTGCGCGTTGGACGGTTACCCAGCAATAAACCCACGAGG
>NZ_JAWOUT010000153.1:0-836 GCF_033339515.1 Vibrio sp. 2130-1 | reverse complement strand
ACGAGCAAGCAGCGTAGAAGAACTGGCGTTGGCCTCAAACCGCCAACGTCAACTGGTAGAAAGCTTGCTGAGAAACGGCATCCGCACTCGCTTCATCATGGAGCTCATCTCTGCGGTAAACGAACAAATTATCGAAAAAGCCTTTGAACTGGTGGTGCCACCCGCTTTGCACGACCACTGTTGTTTGATCGTGCTGGGCTCAGAAGGGCGTGGCGAGCAAATTCTTAAGACCGACCAAGACAACGCGCTCATTATTGAAGACGGGCTAGAATGGCCGCATTGCGAACAAGTGATGCAATCATTCACCCATACTCTGCAGCAGCTTGGTTACCCACTCTGCCCCGGAAAAGTGATGGTCAACAACCCGAAATGGGTCAAAACACAGCAAGAGTGGATCCACACCTTAGATCATTGGATTGCGAAGGCGGAACCTGAACCAATCATGGACTTGGCGATTTTCAGTGACGCACATGCAGTAGCAGGGAATCGAGAGCTTCTCACCCCAATAGCAAATCACCTCAGAGACAGCATGAAAGATCGCATGCTGGTTTTGTCGGATTTCACGCGCCCTGCTTTGCAATTTTCCGTGCCCCTTACTTTGTTTGGCAACGTAAAAAGTGCCAAGGATGGTTTGGATATCAAACGTGGTGGCATCTTCCCTATCGTGCATGGTATTCGCACCTTGTCGTTGGAATATGCGATTGAAGAAAAAAACACCTTTGAACGCATCGAAGCACTAAGAAAAAAACGCATCTTAGAACCGGAGACCGCAGACAACTTAAACGAAGCGTTGAAGCTGTTCTTTAAGATTCGCCTTCATCAGCAATTGAGTAAAC
>NZ_JAWOUT010000152.1:0-838 GCF_033339515.1 Vibrio sp. 2130-1 | reverse complement strand
CTTTGATCGTAGAAAGGCTTGTCTTTCATCAACACTTCAAACAGGTCGTCCGATTTCGCCGCTTCTCCACATATGCTGAGCGCTTGTGTTGGACATACGTTTCGCAGCGCTATGATCTGCGCCTCGCTCATGGCTTTTCGATTGATGATGATTTGATCGTCAATGCGTCGGATACCATCGCTCGCCATGTCGCCGTTTACGGTTTGTTTATAAGCCGACACACAAAGCTGGCAGTCCGCCATACAACTGCGCTCATCAAACAGCAGAGAGTGCTTTTCACTGCGGCTTTCTGGGTTTTGGCACCAAGGACAGGACAAACTGCATCCCTTCAGAAACAGAATGGTGCGAATACCATCACCATCGTGGGTCGAGAACCTCTGAATATTGAAATACATTGCTGTCCGCCTCTTGGTTTGCTCTTCTACTTTTCACGCTTTTCTTTTTCTGAAAGCTTCATTTGATAATGAAATATTGGCACTTAACTTTCGTTTTGTGAAATTATTATAGTTTCAATTGAAATTACAATTGATCAAAATCAAGATCTCAGCGGATTATCAGATCTATAGTGATCCCATCATCAAAACGAAGATTTTGTATAAGGTAGAACCCATGCTCGAACTCTATTTAGATACTGCTGACGTGGCAGAAGTAAAACGCTTTAACCAATGCCTACCTCTGAAAGGGGTAACCACAAATCCAAGTATTTTGGCGAAGTCAAAACAAGGCTTGAACCAAACCTTAGCTGGCATGCAAGAAGCGCTAGGGGGCACACCCCGTTTCCATGCTCAAGTGGTGAGCACAACTGTAGAAGGCATGGTGGAAGAAGCGCGCCAAATCC
>NZ_JAWOUT010000151.1:0-841 GCF_033339515.1 Vibrio sp. 2130-1 | reverse complement strand
GTCTTCAGCCTCTGCAATGTGGTAGTCAATCAGGCGATAAAAGCCCTTCATGGTTGGATTTTTCAGTAGCTGTTTCGTCAGCAATTCTTGGGCAGCGCCGACGCTTTCATGGTGAGCGACTAACTGAGCCAGCATCAACTCCGCTGACACCCCTGCCTTTTTATCAATACAGGCGCGTAAAAACTCGACCAGTTCATCTTCTTGCCCGAGATGGTGATAGCACTCAGCAATTGTCGGCAAAACATCGCTCACAAAGTCTTTGTCTTGCTCCAATACACCCGTTAGATACTTAATGGTTTGTTTGTAGTCTTCTGACTCCAAGTAAATCCGGCCGAGCGAAATACTTGCTCGAACACATTTTGGATCTTCGGAAAGTGCTTTTTTGAAATGCTGGATAGCTTTATTCGTATTGCCATCAGCTTGGTCTAGCATGGCAATTTCACACCAAAAATGCGCAATATTTGTACGCATACGACTACGCTGATTACCCATTTTAGCTAGCTGATTGGCGTAATGAATCGCTTTTTCCCATTCACGCGTTTGCTGGTAAATAGTGACTAACTGTTGGAGCGCCGCCTCTTTGGAATCGGGCTCTTCAACTAATTGTTCGAAGATTTTTTCAGCTCGGTCTAAAAACCCCGACACCATATAGTCTTTCGCTAACTGCTGCAGGGCTAGGTTTTTCTGATCTAGAGTCAAGCCAGAACGAGAAATGAGATTTTGGTGGATACGAATAGCACGGTCGACTTCAACACGAGAACGGAAAAGATTACCCAGCGCTAAGTGAGTATCAATCGTTTCGTTGTCAACTTGGAGCAATTCAATAAAGTGGTCTACAGCT
>NZ_JAWOUT010000150.1:0-841 GCF_033339515.1 Vibrio sp. 2130-1 | reverse complement strand
CAAAATCTAAATTGCCTACAGACGCCAATGTCGATAACTCAATGCTACCCGAAGAGTATCGACCGCCCAATCTCAACTCTTGCCACAACGTAGGCTGAATGCCAATCGCTATCTCGGAAACAAACTCGGTATAAGACACTGGCAAAAAATCGTTCACCGAACTTAAACTCGAGTCATCATCACTGACCGGCAAGTTTCGCCCTTCACTGCTGTACGCCACCTTACCAGCAACAAAAAACTCTTGGCTCGACAGAACCGGAGAATACAGCTCCGCCTCAATGAGCTTATCTGTGCCCATCTCAACGTTGAGTGCCATTTCAGCACCGTGCGAGTTTAAGTTGGTAAAGTTAGTCGACATCCCTATGCCGTATTGGCTGTCGGTATCAAAGTCATCTTCGAGGAAGAAACGGAAGTTAAGGTAGTTTGGCCCCCAAGATTTTTCGTTAACGTCAAACACCAATAAATTCGAACCATCGACTTCTTCAAAGTGATAAGTAATTAACTCAAATCGGTCCAATGCATAGAGGTTTTCTACCGCTTTTTCGATTTCAGCCGTTTCGATTTTACGGCCAGTTTCCAGTTCCAAACGGTTGGTCAACAAAACATCGCTATAGTGGGTATTGTTTACAATCACAATCTCATCCACTACGCGATCGTCACCATAAACGAGCTTTTTGCGAACTTCCTGCTTATGGTCGATGTACTTTTGATACTCCGCGTTTGATAAACGCAGTCCCACTAGCTTCGACTCCATTTCTTTGGTGATGTCATAACCAGATTGAAAAGCCCAAGGCATTTTGTCGAACTCGACGGTTTCCATTTGGCCGACATTGGGACGAAT
>NZ_JAWOUT010000149.1:0-843 GCF_033339515.1 Vibrio sp. 2130-1 | reverse complement strand
CTTTAGTGAACGCTCATCTATCAATGTTAGTGCTCAAGCTGGTCTTACAGAAGATACTCCCGACTTTCAATTAACAGTACGAGTACCTTTTAATTTGTAAAATGGATATTAGGCCCTTGAGTCTTGGGCCTAATTTATCGTTAGCGCCTAGTGTTCGCATGGCTTTGTTGCTTAATTCGGTGAGAAGACATGGTAGCCCCATGTTGATCAGTTCTTAAACAACATACCGAGTTTCAGGCATACCAAGCCCTGTAAGCTTGTTCAGCGCTTTGATCATAGCGTAAGTCTCGCCAACCTGAGCATTATAATTTCTTAGACGTAATTTCCCACCTAGCAACTGTTTTACTCGGTACATTGCGGTCTCTGACAGAGAGCGCTTATGATAGCCATACCGCTTTTTCCACTTCTTGTTGGAGCCGTAGAGCTTCTGGCAACCTCCCGCTAAGTTACGAGGATGCCCTTGCTCCCAGAAGGCTGCTCCTTCTCTTGGCGGGATGAGCGGAACAGCTCGCTTGATCCGTATGGCATCATGGCAATTCCTTGTGTCATAAGCACCATCGCCTGATATCTCAATGATTTTACGACGTGTCTGCTTAAGCAAGTTGGGAAGTACTTCGGCATCGGTTACGTTAGATAAGCTCAGCTCTGCTGCGACTATTTCGTGGGTGCTAGTATCTACTGCGATATGCAGCTTACGCCAAACCCTACGCTTCCCGTCAGTACCATGCTTCTTGACCTTCCATTCACCTTCGCCATAAACCTTGAGGCCAGTGGCATCAATGGCTAGGTGTTGTATCGCACCTCTGGTTTTAGTTTTAAATGAAACCTCAACTTCCTTAGCTC
>NZ_JAWOUT010000148.1:0-848 GCF_033339515.1 Vibrio sp. 2130-1 | reverse complement strand
ATTTGCAACGCTAAAGACATCGAAGTCAGTGAAGATGTACGTAAAGAGCAACTAGGGTGGTTGAGTTGTGTCAGCCGCGCGATTCTCAAGCAGAATATCATTACGTATAGCCAACCGATTGTGCACGCTTACAGTCATCTTCCTGCCAGCCAAGAATGTCTGGTGCGGATTTTAGAAGAAGACGGAACAGTGATTGCTCCAGGGCGATTTTTACCGATCATCTCAGACACGCATTTGTACACCAGATTGAGTCGTCACATGATCCGCTCGACGCTGCATTACATGCGAGATAAGAAAGGAGATTTCTCGATTAACCTGTCTCCGCAAGATTTGTTGAGCGACAAAACGTTGATGTTGCTGGAGCATGAAATCAGCCAGTTGAATGACCCGACGCGGATAGGGCTGGAAGTACTGGAGTCTGAACAGATTAAAGATTACGGTCGTATGATAGAAGTGTGCAGCCATTTCAGAAAACTGGGTGCGCGCATTATCGTGGACGATTTTGGTTCTGGATACTCCAATATTGATGAGATCTTAAAGTTAGAGCCGGAAGTGATAAAGCTGGATGGCAGCTTGATTAGAGACATCGATAAGGATTTAAAGCAGCGCAAAATAGCTTCTCAGTTGGTGCGTTTGTGCCAGGTGTTTAATGCAGAAACGGTCGCAGAGTTTGTGCACAATCGAGAGGTGTGCAAAATCGCGCAGGATATGGGCGTCGATTATCTGCAAGGCTACTACTTAGGTGAACCTACGCGTCTGTTTTAGTCGTGTTTCACGTGAAACAATGCCAATAAAAAAACGCAGCCTTGTTTCACGTGAAACAATGCCAATAAAAAAACGCAGCCTTG
>NZ_JAWOUT010000147.1:0-851 GCF_033339515.1 Vibrio sp. 2130-1 | reverse complement strand
TTCGTAACCTTTGCCAACCGCAGCCAAGACGACATCAATATCGTTGCCGCAGAAACGCCAGCAGCGGGCAAAGTCGAATTGCACGATGTCATTAAAGACGGCGATGTGATGAAAATGCGCCAAATCGACCGCATCACGCTAGGCGCAAAAGAGACCACCGAGCTAAAACCAGGCAGCTTACACATCATGCTGTTTGATTTGAAAACGCCGCTCAATGAAGGGGATGAAATCGAAGTAACCGTGACTTACGATAACGGTCAAAAGCAGAGCTTTAACGCGCCAGTGAAAAAAGTGATGGCAGGGATGAAACATACAGCCCACTAAAATCGAATTAGGCTCCTCATTAGGAGCCTTTGTTTTATTCGCTCTCTCGCAGCGCAATGGCGATTTTATTTAAAAATGTAAATCTGTGCTTTATGCCCCATACAACACACCTCCCTCTTCGCTATAACTCTGTTTCCTTGTTTCCGCATCTAACCCTGTTACCGAGATAACTCTTTATGTTTCAAGCTCTCAAACGCGTTTTCAGTTTTTTGACTCAAACCAATCCAAATGTCGAGCAAGACGTGGACACCATTATTGCCGCAATTGGTGGCCTCGATAACGTGGTGGAAACCGGGGCGTGTGCAACGCGGCTAAGACTCACGCTGCGCTCTACTGCTGTCGTAGATAAAGAGGCTTTAAAGAAACATGGCGCTCATGGCGTTGTTGTGTTGGATGAACGTCATATCCAAATCATATACGGTTTGAAAGCCAACACGTATTCGCAGATCATGGAAGAACGAATAACAAGCTAGGCGCTCGTAGCAACTCTCCTAGCAAACTAAGCGGTGATTTTGCTACCCACAAAT
>NZ_JAWOUT010000146.1:0-851 GCF_033339515.1 Vibrio sp. 2130-1 | reverse complement strand
CGATGTACTATTCAAAGCACTCAGGACGCAATCAAGTCACCCTAGCTTACGAAAACCTGCCAGATCTTAAGCTTTATCAAGCCGGTCACTTAAAAATACAAAGAGTTTCTTAAATATAAGTTCCCCCCTTTCTGACCACAATAGCCTCTTTACTAAGAAACCTCCGCCCTACGCACTCCCCACAATAACATCGCTAAAAACTCGCTTATCTAAAACCCTTATAACTATTAGTAAAAAGTGCTCTATATCTGTTCGCTATTTATCGACCTAAACCACCATCATGACATCCTTAATATCGACTTTAAAAAGCTCGCAAGTCAGCAAAAATCCATTCAGATGAAAATGAGGCCACTGACCCTTGCTCATTTCAAAGATGGACACTAGCGCACACAAATCGTCAAGTTTCTCAAGGTAAGCCGAACTAGTATCAATAAGTAGGTTTAAACCTTTCTTGAAGAAGGGCCGGAAGGACTGCAAGAAAAGCCAAGAACAGGAAGACCACCATTCTTAACTTCCGAGCAAAGAGAACAATTGAGTCAATATATAAAAGATAAAGCCAATGGTACACAAGACGGAGAACTGACTGGTTCCGACATCCACGCTTATATCATGAAAGAATTTGGCGAGCACTACCACCCTAACTCTATCTATTACCTGCCCGACCACATGGGCTTTTCATGGATAACTTCCCGCTCAAAACACGACAACACACTTATGGACTGAAAAAGCAGCTCGCCCAAGAGCCGAGAAACAACAATTTGAGTATGCTTATCTGTTCGGTTCAATCTGTCCCAGAAAAGGAATCTGTGAGGCTATCGTTGTCCCTTGGGTTAATAAAGACATCTGATAGA
>NZ_JAWOUT010000145.1:0-861 GCF_033339515.1 Vibrio sp. 2130-1 | reverse complement strand
CTACTTTGCGTTTGTTAGAAAGCAACGGTTGCCCTTCAATCAGTGCCATCAACGATTCGATTGCGAGTTTACCCATGTCTGAGTAGGGCAGTTCAACCGACGTTAATGCTGGGAAGCTTTCAGAGGCGATTTGCTGATTATCGTAACCGACAACGGCAACATCCTGAGGAATCTTCAACCCCAACTCCGCTATCGCTTGGTAGCACCCCATTGCCATATAGTCGCTGCCACAGAAAATCGCTTCTGGTGGCTGCTCCATATTCAGTAGTGTCAGTGTTTGCTGGTGCGCTTCTTTTAGCGACCAGTTTGCATCGACTAAATACTCTGAGTTAGGAATGATGTCTGCATCAATGAGAGCCTGACGATAACCATCGGCACGTTGCTTACTGGCTAGCATCCAACTTTCACCAGACAGCATGGCAATGCGACGATAACCTTGCGCTGTGAGGTGGGAAACTGCTTTGTAAGCTCCAATCATATCGGCCGGCAAAATACTTGGCGTTTCGGTGTGTTCTTCGTTGGTGCAGTTCAGCAGCACAGTCGGTAAGGAAGTTGTGACGCGTTGCTGCTCCAACTCTCGCGTCATACTGGATGCGTAAACCAAACCTGCGTAATCACCGCCGTTGATCTCCGACTCAATCTTGCTTGCCAACACTTCATCATGGCTGTAATTGAACGTCACCAATATGTAGTCGTTCGACCACGCTTCTTCTCTCGCTGCATTGATGGCATCGATAAATGGGTCATAACTGGTTAAGCCATTGATCACCAATGCGATCTTTTTAGGGCGTCCCAAAGCATGGGCAACCTTTTTGTTTTTGTAGCCAAGTGATTCTGCGGTTTCGAGCACTTTACGTTTGG
>NZ_JAWOUT010000144.1:0-862 GCF_033339515.1 Vibrio sp. 2130-1 | reverse complement strand
GACGGGTTCGTTAAAGGTTACGTTAGACCATGCTGATGGCACTACTGAAGAGCTCGGTTTCTCCCAAGCTGCAAGTATCCTTTACGGTTCAGAGTTTGACCGCCAAGAAGCGGCATGGCGTGGCGTCCAAAAAGCAATGGAAACGCACCAAGAGTCTTTCGCCGCGATTTTAAATGCACTTGCAGGCTGGCGTTTAACTGAAAACAAAAAGCGCTCGACTAAGCGAGAGGTACACTTTTTAGATCCAAGTTTGTACGGTAGCCGCATTCAATCTGAAACCTTGGCTGCCATGATGAAAGTGGCGAAGGACAGTCGTGATATTGGCCAAAAAGCCGGTAAACTGATGGCGCAAGTGCACGGTTTGGATGAGATGAAGCCGTGGAACCACCTTGCTGCAATGCCTGCATTAAGCGGTGATGCTAAAGTCTACGATTTCAATGAAGCAATCGATGTGATTTGCGAAGCGTTTGAAACCGTCAACCCAGAGATGTCTGAGTTTGTGCGTTTAATGGTTCAAAACGGTTGGATTGATGCCGCGCCAAATGCCAATAAACGTTTGGGGGCGTACTGCACTAAGCTACCAGCCACGCGCACACCGTTGGTATTCATGACGTGGAGTGGTAGCCGTTCTGATTTGATGACATTGGCTCACGAACTTGGTCATGCCTTCCATAACTGGGTTATTCGAGATCTGCCGCTTTGCCAAACTTACTACCCAATGACACTTGCAGAAACCGCTTCTATTTTTGCAGAGAATATCGTACGCGATCATTTGATCTCGAAAGCAGAAAGTGTGGACGACAAACTCGAAATGCTTTGGGAAGAGCTGTCTTCTGCGCTGGCGTTAATGATCAATATTCCT
>NZ_JAWOUT010000143.1:0-866 GCF_033339515.1 Vibrio sp. 2130-1 | reverse complement strand
TCGGGCTGTAAAGGTCGTGGAGAGGCTTTCAGAGCCCTTGCAGACGGAGCTTGAGCAGGCTCTGAGAGCCGCAGAAGCGTCCGGAGACTTGAAGGAGGTGACCCGACTTCGGCAGTGCTCTGGCTGCATCGGGCTAACGAACGGTGGGGGCAAGAGAAATTGTATCACTGTGCTTAGCGGCCCAACGTTGAACAAAAGACTCAGGATGTTTGCAAAGAACCTCGGGACGGACTGGAAGCTTGCGTCTCACCAATTTCGTCGCACCTTTGCCAACTATGTCGTCCATCACAAACTGGGCGATCTGCGGTATTTAAGGGATCACTTCAAGCACTGGAGCCTCGATATGACCATCCTGTATGCAATGAACGAGACGCAGGATCTGGAGCTCTACGACGAAATCTACGCTGCCTTTGACGGCAAGCGCCAGGCCATTGTCGGTCACTGGTTGGAGCCTGATACGCCGCTTTCAGGTGGCATGGCCGGTCATATTCGCCAAATGCGAAACCGCTCGGAAGAAGTGCGTACCTACAAAGATCGAAAAGAGATGATTGAGGCCATCAGCGAACTGGTTTACCTGCGGTCCACTGGCATTGCCTGGTGTACCAATGATACCGGCGTGGACTGTGCGGGTGGCCAATGCGAAGGCTGTGAGCACGGCTGTATTGACGATACCCACAAGCCGTTCTGGGAAGGGCTGTACTTACAACAGATTGAGCTTCGGCAGATCGATGACCTGGACGACTCGGGATCAAAGACGGTCGAGCGCACCATGGAACGCTGCGAGAGGGTGTTGACCGATCTCGGTGTAGACATTAATCGCCTCAAGGAGCAAGTGATCGATGTCGAAGCCATCTGAATCAGACCCT
>NZ_JAWOUT010000142.1:0-867 GCF_033339515.1 Vibrio sp. 2130-1 | reverse complement strand
GTGCGCGAGCTGCGGCATTGGGTCTGTAACCCAATTTGCTCATTGCTTTGGTGACCGACTCTACCGATGATTGACTGGCTTTTGGGGACTTGTTGATCACGCGAGAAACCGTTGCGACCGAAACACCTGCTTCTTTCGCGACATCCTTGATCGTTGCCATATAGAACCTTTAGTGGCTAAAAATTTTGACTGAAAGTATTAAACACCCATTGTGTAATAAGTGCAATTTGATAGAGGATTTGCTTTCGGAAATGAGATCTTTACCACTTGTATTTATTAAGCTTGCTGATAGTGTAAACGTTATCTTTTTAGTAAAACTTTACTGGGGTTTTAATTATGGAAACTATCGCTTACTCTGATTTTGCCAAATTAGAAATTCGTACCGGAAAAATCATTGAAGTGGCTCGTCATCAAAATGCAGACAAGCTGAATATTGTGCAAATTGATATCGGTGAGAAAACACTGCAAACCGTAACCAGCTTAGTGCCTTATTACACCGAGGAAGAGTTGATGGGCAAACAAGTGGTCGTATTGTGTAATCTTGCCAAAGCCAAAATGCGCGGTGAAACCTCTGAATGTATGTTGTTATGCGCAGAAACGGATGATGAATCCGAAAGTGTGTTACTAACGCCAGAAAGAGCGATGCCGACCGGGGTGAGAATTGTTTAATCAGTTCACTGGTCGCTCTATTGTGAAAACAGCTCTTAGTTTAGAGCTGTTTTTATAGATGGGATTGAGCTACGAATTTTGGGCAATCAGGTTATCAATCAACTCGTAATGGTGTTCTTGCACTCCTGCAAGGTTGCCGTATTTGGGTTGGTGGCGGTCATTTTCTTTCGCGTGGTGACAGCCAATGGTGTGACGCAC
>NZ_JAWOUT010000141.1:0-869 GCF_033339515.1 Vibrio sp. 2130-1 | reverse complement strand
TAGACACGTACGAGATGTTTTCTGATGGCACTTTTGTGTAGCCTGCTGGCGCACCATTGTAATCAACGTACTTACCTAATTTTGTGTCGCCTTTGTAGTCTAGAAGAACGAAGTCAGCCAAGTTACCCGCCATGCCTAGACGAACCAAATCTTGGTTGTGTAGACGACCATTCACCGATTCTGCGTCCACTTTGGTTTCTTCATTCGCGTAAGCCGCGTTACCAAAACCTTGGTTGAAGCGAAGTGGGTGCTTACCTTCTGAATCGACACCGCCATCAAATGGGCTACCGCCACGAACAGCGTCACGCAGACGATCCGAGAACGTACCGATTTCAGTGCCAGCCATGTTTAGCTGAGTGGCTTGATCAAAACGAGCGTTGTTAGACACTTCACCGAAGTCCCAACCTTCACCGTAGAACAAGGTGTTCTCGTCAATCTTGCGGATTTGCTCAAGCGCGTAGACCATCACATCTTTTGGCTGGTGGCCCATCAAGTCGAAACGGAAACCGTCAACTTTGTAGTCGTCCGCCCACACTTTCAATGAGTCAACCATCAGTTTACCCATCAGCAAGTTTTCTGTTGCAGGGTTGTCACAAGAAGTTGAGTGTTGTACGCCGCCAGTGTTGACGTTAAGACGGTGGTAGTACCCTGGGACGATTTTATCTAGAACGGATTTGTCGTTAATGCCAGAGGCATTGGTGTGGTTGTACACCACGTCCATGATCAGCTTCAGCTTCATTTTGTGTGTTGCTTGCACCATTTCACGGAACTCAAGAATACGTTTTGAGCCGTTTGGATGGGTCGCGTAGCTGCCTTCTGGCACCGTGTAATGGAATGGGTCGTAACCCCAGTTGAAGCTGTCTAGCATG
>NZ_JAWOUT010000140.1:0-871 GCF_033339515.1 Vibrio sp. 2130-1 | reverse complement strand
GCGACAGCCGTACCACCATTACCCCGATGCCTGTCGATAATCAGGATATCCGTTCGATGATCGATATAGCACCGCATGACATTGTGGAGTTCACGATCACCGCGAAGACTAACCCGTTAGCCGCGAGTGATATCACCAACACGGCAACGGCGGATCTCAACGGTACGCAGCAGCATTCAAGTGCCACTGTTCAGCCTCAATCTCAGGGGATCTCGATTGAGAAAACCGCAGACACCCAATATTACGTTCCGGGTGCAGAAGCGACGTTCCGCGTCAAAGTGAAGAACGAAGGCACAGTCCCAGCGACAGATGTGGCTGTAAAAGACGCCATTAGTAATCTTGAAGTCGTGCGTCTTGATGGTACGTCGGTAAAAGCGTTCGACTCTTGGCGCATTGAGGTGAATAAAGCGAATGCGGAAACCGAGATCACCAACATGCCGGGCGTGAATTCAGACATCGATTCAACGCTAACGATTGCTGCGAATGATGAAGTGGAGTTTGTGATTACAGGCCTTGTGAACCAATACGCTACTGGCGAAATTGAGAATACCGCCAGCGCCACATTCCGTGGTGAAACGCAAGATTCAACAGCGACACTGCTGGCGATGCCGGAGTCGGTCAAACTTGAAAAAACCGTTGACGATGAGTTCTACCGTCCGGGAGAGAGTGTTACTTACCACGTGGTGTTAACGAATGAATCGGGTTCATTTACTGAAGAGATGGTACTGAAAGATCTGATCTCAGAACTCAAGGTCAACACCATCAACGACACTCAAGCTGAAGCATTTACCAGTTGGCGTATGACCAGTTCATACAACGATGAACGAACCATCGTTCTGCCGCAAATTCAGGGCGACAATCTGGATGTAAA
>NZ_JAWOUT010000139.1:0-871 GCF_033339515.1 Vibrio sp. 2130-1 | reverse complement strand
TAAAGAGCATATCGTAGGGCTGAATTGTGGTCGTTGGGATTACATTTTCAGTTACATCAAAACACTGAAGAAACACCCAGATCGTGTTCTGCCGGATCGCCAAGTCGTCACCATGGACAAACCATTTTTGAACGCCTATTCGCGTTTGCTGGTTCGTACTTGTCACAAGCGTGGTGCTTTCGCGATGGGAGGAATGGCCGCCTTTATTCCCGCGAAAGACTCGCAAGAAAACCAGAAAGTGTTGGATAAAATTCACAACGATAAGTCACTTGAAGCGAATAACGGTCACGACGGTACGTGGGTTGCCCACCCGGGTCTAGCCGATACTGCTATGGAAGTATTCAGTGCGGCACTTGGAGAGCGAACAAATCAACTAGATGTTAGTCGCTCCGAAGATGCGCCAATTACCGCAGCCGAGTTGCTAGAACCGTGTGACGGTGAACGTACAGAAGAAGGCATGCGCCACAACATTCGCGTTGCGCTGCAATACATCGAAGCTTGGATTTCTGGAAACGGCTGTGTACCAATCTACGGATTAATGGAAGATGCTGCGACTGCTGAGATTTCTCGCGCCTCAATCTGGCAATGGATTCAGCACGGTAAGTCACTCGACAATGGTCAACAGGTGACAAAAGCACTGTTCGAAACCTACTTGCAAGAAGAAGTAGAAGTAGTGAAACAAGAAGTGGGCGAAGAACGTTATCAAGCCGGGCGTTTTGAAGAGGCCGCACAATTGATGGCGAAGCTAACAACTAGCGATGAGCTAACCAACTTTTTAACCGTCCCTGGTTATGACTACCTGGACTAAGAATTCTTAACTGTAATACCAATAACGTGAAAACTTTCGAGGCAGATAGGGATGTACTGCCTG
>NZ_JAWOUT010000138.1:0-873 GCF_033339515.1 Vibrio sp. 2130-1 | reverse complement strand
TTTTTGTGTTTAACACGATAGATGGTGTGCGTGAGCATCCACATTGCAAAGCGAACCACAAAAATCGGAATTTGCAGAAAGATATATGCCGCGACTAAGAAGTTAAGCACTGCAAGAAGCGCAAACAGTTGTGGAATACTCATCTCTACTACGCTTAGGCATATAATGCCAAGGACCGCGCTGCCCACCATAAATAGCGAGTTAAAGATATTCAGACCTGCTATCACTTGCGCTCGTTCAGTCTCCTTCGCTCGGTGCTGCATTAAGGCATACAGTGGGACGATAAATAATCCGCCCGATGCTCCTATCATGAGCAGATAGAAAAACAGAGGCCAGAAAGGCTCGAAACGAACAAATTCAATGAAGTTTGCGAACTCAGGTAGCTCAGTTGGTACTGATGTCGCCATTAAGTAACCGAAGATGGTGATGCCTAAGGCACCGATTGGCACGATGCCCACTTCGATTCGATGATTTGAGATCCAGTTGCAAGCCAGTGAGCCTAGAGCAATCCCTACTGAGAAGAGTGCAAGTAAGAAAGATACGGCGCTTTCTGTACCGTTCAGGTAGACCTTCGTGAAGTTTGGGAACTGAGTAAGATCTGCAGCACCGAGAAACCAAAACCAACTGATGGCCATGATGCATTGAAATACGATGCGATCGGATTTCGCGATCGCCAGTGTGTGCTTAGTTTGCTGAGAAGGTCGCCAACGGAATTGAAGTTCAGGGGCACTTGCCGCAGCAAATGGAATCGAGCGACTGGATAAGTAACCGAGCAGGGCAAATAGAACCACGCAGAAAGCGGCCAGATATTTCGCGTTGTCAGCAGAAGCAATAATGCCTGCACCGAGCGTGCCGATAAGAATGGCGATAAAT
>NZ_JAWOUT010000137.1:0-876 GCF_033339515.1 Vibrio sp. 2130-1 | reverse complement strand
TGCGATGAATAGGATACCTTTGTGTTGGAACACGTAGAACAGAGTGATACTGATACCGGCAATCATACCCGCGATAGCACCTTCTTTGTTGATGTTCTTACTGAAGATACCCATCATCAGAGCCGGGAAGATGGAGGACGCCGCCAGACCGAAGGCCAGTGCTACCGTACCTGCCGCGAAGCCCGGTGGATGCAGACCCAAGTAACCTGCGACTGCAATGGCCACCGCCATCGAGATTCGACTCGCGAGCAGCTCTTTCTTCTCTGAGATATTCGGGTTAATTACCCCTTTGATTAAGTCGTGGGAAATCGCGGACGAAATCGCCAGCAATAGACCCGCTGCGGTTGATAGTGCCGCCGCTAGACCACCCGCTGCGACCAGTGCGATAACCCAGTTAGGTAGTTTCGCGATCTCAGGGTTAGCCAGTACCATGATGTCGTTATCAACTTTCAGTTCGTTAGTTGCAGCATCTGATGTGTAGTTGATGTTGCCATCACCGTTCTTATCATCAAAGCCTAGCAGACCCGTTTTCTCCCAGTTTTTGAACCAAGTAGGACGTTCGTCATAAGCCAAGTGTTGGCCCGGCGCTGGGTTAACGGTATCCATTAGGTTTAGACGTGCCATTGCTGATACTGCTGGAGCCGTTGTGTATAGGATAGCGATGAACACAAGTGCCCAACCTGCAGAGGTACGTGCATCACGCACCTTCGGTACAGTGAAGAAACGGATGATTACGTGTGGCAGACCTGCAGTACCGATCATCAGTGACATGGTGTAAACGAACATGTTTAGCGTGTCACCGCGGACTTGAGTGGTGTATTCACTAAAGCCGAGCTCCGTCACCACTTGGTCGAGCCGATCCAACAGATAGACATC
>NZ_JAWOUT010000136.1:0-882 GCF_033339515.1 Vibrio sp. 2130-1 | reverse complement strand
AGAAAAGATGAGGCATTAACCAATAGCGAGTTATCGTGAAGTCTTAGGTCAAACGTAAACCAGTAAAGCCCTATTTTCTTTTTCAAAAAACGTCCTTAGGCGAAGAGCTAAATGTACTGATTTGTTTTACGCTCGGCATCGCAAGCGGATCATCCGTTCTTACTAACTACAGCGCTTTCCATGCTCTTTGCATGAATCGTGAACATAGGAGCCAAATCGTATTTCCACCCTCAATCGTTCACTTTTTAAACCACAATTTTATAAAATCAAATTTCAGATTTATGAATATCACCGCTATTTGCTCATTTTTTTATATAAACCAAGCAAAAATGATAAAAATTAAAGCGATATTAGTTAATATCCGGTAATCTAAATCCAATTCCATTTTGCTAGTAACATCGCAGAAATGACTGACGAGTTTAAGAAATCGACCGCTAACTTAAAAAAAGCGGTGCCACTAATGATCAAAAATCATGTAGCTGCCACCCCCGCAAACTACGCGCTTTGGTATACCTACGTAGACAAAACCATTCCAGAACTCAATTTTGAGATGGACGAAGTGTTAGAACACTATGGTATTTGTCCACCAGCAGCGAACAAACAGCTTTACAACAACTACGTGGCCAGTAGAGCAGAAACCAGTTTAGAAGATCTCAAAACCAACGTAGAAGTGCTATTGCATGAAGTGTCGAGCTCCATGAGTGATACTTTGTCAGATACCTCTTCTTTCTCTGCGATGGTCGATAAAAGCTTCAACAAATTAGAAAAAGTCGAAGACAACAGCTTGAGCATCGAAGAAGTGATGGTGGTGATCCGCCAACTCGTTGCTGAATCTCATGAGATTCGCCACTCAACTAAATTCTTAAACCGTCAACTCACCAA
>NZ_JAWOUT010000135.1:0-887 GCF_033339515.1 Vibrio sp. 2130-1 | reverse complement strand
CCGCGCCCCTGCGCCTGATATTCAGCGATACAAACTCGCCCTTTATCGGATTCACTGACTTTCTCTAACAAATATTGATTCGTTGAATCGATCACGGAAATCAGTTCTACCGGAGTGCTAATGGCATTTTTCAGACGAGTTTCATCGAGTAATTGAAGAGGATGAGCCAGTTGATAGCCTCGTCCTTGGATACGATAAATATCCACTCCCCAATCATTCAACCCTTTAATGTGCTTTGCAATTGCCGCTCTAGAAATGCCCAGTTGTTGTCCAAGCTTTTCACCTGAATGAAAACCGCCATCGCTAAGTGTTTTAAGGATATGTAGCTTCACTGAGTGTTCTTTTCTCATTGAGCCGCCTCAATCTTAGCGAGATTAGTTTCACCTTGACGATTCATAAAGCGCACTTCGTGTTCGAGTTCAATTTGGTACTTATCCCACACCGCCCTTTTCACCAGAGAAGCAAGTGCAACCACGTCATCAGCACTGCAGTTGTCGACATTTGTTAATACCAACGCTTGTAAAGGGTTCACCTGAGCACCGTTGACTGAAATACCTTTCAAACCACACTGGTCAATCAGCCAACCGGCTGCCACTTTCATTCCCTCGTTTGCAGGGTAAGCCACCATGTTGCTATGCTTTCGAATGAGTTGATCATAATGATCTTGGCTGATCACAGGGTTTTTAAAGAAACTCCCTGCGTTACCGACTTTAGCTGGGTCTGGCAGTTTCTCCATACGAACTTGGCACACACGTTCAAATATTGCATTTGGACTTAATTCGTTTTCAGGGATGTTTTGTAACGGCCCATATTGATTCTTCGGCGTCCATCGCTTCGGCAGCTTCAAGCCAATGGCTGTGACAAAGCATTTTTCATATAGATCATGC
>NZ_JAWOUT010000134.1:0-891 GCF_033339515.1 Vibrio sp. 2130-1 | reverse complement strand
GGAGCCTCCGCGATTTCATACGCTTCGTCTGCCCACCAAGCAGGTTCGCAGTCAAGTAACTCATCCCCGATCTCCGCTAAGAATCCATAGTCCAACTCCTCCATGACGCGCCCGCCGAGCATTTCAACTATTGCCTCGAGCTCGCCGCGCCTCTCGCCGGGAAACGTCAGATCAATATCATCGTGCTTGCGTGTTACACGCCCTAGCCGTGCATCGATCGCCCAGCCCCCACCGATCCAGAGCGGCAGATTTCGCTCATCTGCCGCAGCTAGAATTTTGTGTATCAATGTGACCTGCGTTGTGTCCATGCGGCCTAACGGTTTGGGCTATGGGCAGTGGCGGTTTGCGTGAGCCTTTCCTGTCAAACCGAGAAAACGCTCGGGCGGGCTACCGACTTTGCAAATTGCACTTCAACCCGCCATTGCCTATGAGCCAGTGTTAGCGGTAGTTTTTTATTTATTCAAATAGTAATCCCACGTTATTTTTGCAATGTCTGAAATAATCTTTTCATTAATTTCCGAAGTTTCTTTGGACTCTGCAACAAATACGCTTATAAAAATTAATTGTCCATTCGGTAAAGTAATTACCCCAACATCATTAGTGGCTGCTGCAATTCCATTATTTATTCCGGAAGTCCCTGTTTTATGAGCAACAATTGTATTCTTTGGTAATTGTCCTTTTAATCGGTTACTTCCTGTTGTTGTTTCTCTCATAATTTTCCAAATAAAATCATAACTTTTTTTAGAAAGTAATTGGTTCTTATTATTATAAGTATCTATTAACAGTTTGTTCATCGCTGTTGGGGTTGCCCAATTTTGATATTGGGTATTCCAATCCTTGTGCATTTGTTCTTCGTTTGCTTTGATTGAAATATCAGTGAAATGATTAGCA
>NZ_JAWOUT010000133.1:0-891 GCF_033339515.1 Vibrio sp. 2130-1 | reverse complement strand
AGGATGAGAGACCAACGGTTTGTTCCGCAGAATCAACTTCTGTTGAAGCAAAACGCAACAGACCTGCAATTTTCTCTTTGTTCGCAAAGTCTTCCGCTGGGCCTTCTTTCAACACTAGGCCAAACTCTTTCCAGAATGATTGGTATTTTTCTTCATCATTCTTCGCCATGCGCTCAAGCATAGTCAGTACACGTTTCGTGCATGCATTGCGTAGCGACTGAGTCACTTTGTTGTCTTGTAGAATTTCACGCGAAACGTTGAGTGGCAGATCGTTTGAATCAATCAAGCCACGTACGAAACGCAGGTAAGACGGCATAAACTGTTCAGCATCATCCATAATGAACACACGTTGCACGTACAGTTTCAGACCTGACTTATGATCACGATTCATCATATCCCATGGCGCTTTCGATGGGATGTAAAGTAGGCTAGTGTAGTCGTTTTTACCTTCTACGCGGTTGTGGCTCCACACCAATGGATCAGCGAAATCGTGTGAAACGTGTTTGTAGAATTCTTGGTATTCTTCATCTGAGATATCTGCTTTATTACGCGTCCACAACGCTTGAGCTTTGTTGATTTGCTCCCACTTCTTCTCATCTGTCTCTTTACCGTCTTCATCACGCACTACAGTTTGGATAGAAACAGGAATGCCGATGTGATCCGAGTACTTGCTGATGACATCGCGCAGACGCCATTCATTTAAGAACTCTTTACCTTCGTCACGCATGTGAAGAATGATGTCGGTACCACGAGATTCTTTAGTGATGTTTTCAATGGTGTACTCACCCTCGCCCGCAGAATGCCATTGCACAGCTTCATCTGCTGGCAAACCTGCTGCACGAGTGCGCACGGTCACCGCATCAGCAACGATAAATGCAGAGTAGAAACCAA
>NZ_JAWOUT010000132.1:0-892 GCF_033339515.1 Vibrio sp. 2130-1 | reverse complement strand
AATTTCTATTTTTGAGTTATCTGAGCAAGAGAAAGAAGATCTCGCACTATTCTCTCCAGAGTTAGCCGAAACCTCTCAGTCACTGACTCATATCGGCATTTTGCAAGAAATCGCTGACGAAAAGTCGGGGCAAGATTACCTATTAACAGAAAAGCCGCGTTTGCCAGCCAACACGTTAAATGCCTTTCGTCATCCTCGAAAAATCACTGGCAACCCCAAAGGTATCTATTTCGATGCTCAATCGCGCCGTAAAGAACCACGCTATCGATTCAAAACTCCACTTGAACTCAGTTCGGGTGAGTTAAAAGCAGCAGGTTCAACCGTTGATATTTCTAAGCGAGGCTTGGGGATTCGTTTAGATGAGCCAACGATGTTACGCTCGGGACAAGAAGTGCAAGTTAACTTTCGTGAGTTACAACTTTACGATAAAAAGCTGCCTCTCATGGCCGTTCCATATCGCGTTATTCGAGTCAGCCCTGACGGTTGCAGCGTACAATTGGTTATTGATGAAAACAGCAAAACGATCCGTGTGATCGCTTTCTTCAACAGCATCATTGAACACAACCAAGATAAGCTGATCCCACAAAAAGAGATGTTACCAAGCAACGCATTACTGGAAAGACTGCACAGCGTTTTGCTATCAAGGACGTTAAGCACACCTATCTTTATCAGCAAAAGTACAGCGTCGGCACTAAAAACTCCGGTGGTTGGGGTGAACCAGCCGCTACCAAAACACATTGAGTTATTTGCACGCTTGGGTCACGACCAAAAGTTCTCTTTAGAGCCAATTTTTAAAGGCCGCTCTAGCACGCTGATTGCTGAACCAATTAAGCGTGTCGACGGAGCACAAGCAAGACACCAAGACATCTACATTAGTGCAGCGAAAATCGGC
>NZ_JAWOUT010000131.1:0-892 GCF_033339515.1 Vibrio sp. 2130-1 | reverse complement strand
ACTTTGGCGCCAACTCCTGATAGAGAAGTTAAAGGAACAGCAGATAGCATTTGGGCAGACATAGAAAGCTCAAGAAAATGGTTAACATAGCAGTATGTTAACCATGGAGCTGTGTTTTTGTACAGGAAAAACTATAAGAAGTGGCGTAGAAAGCGAGGCCTTTCGATGTTATGTTTCAGCTTAAGCTTTTTGCATCTCTTGCCACCACGCCTCATCTGCGATGATTTGACCTTCATCGTCGAGTGGCGGGTATTCCAGTTTCTTGCGTTTCGCTACTTTGGCAAGCACTGGGTGACCACGTTCAAATAAGATGCGATGAATGGTTTCTTTTGGTAGTGCGCTTTCTTCACGATCATACATGCCTGCCGCTTCACGTTGGCGTTGTGCTTCGTAAAGAATCACAGCACTGGCGACTGAGACATTCAAAGACTGCACCATACCGATCATTGGGATAATGATGTCTTGATCTGCGAGTTTTTTCGCTTGTTCAGACGCGCCAATTTTTTCACTCCCCAGGATGATTGCAGTCGGTTTGGTGTAGTCGATTTCACGAAAATCGACCGCGGTGTCTGATAAGTTGGTCACCAATACTTGCATGCCTTGGGCTTTGAGCTCGGTAATGGCGGTTTCAATCGAGTTGTGAGTTTCTACTTCAACCCAGTTACGAGCACCTGCAGAAGTGTGGGTTAAAGTGCGCATTTTATCAGGCCAGATAGCATGAACTTTGTGTAAGCCCGTGGCGTCAGCCGTACGAATAACGGCAGAGACGTTGTTAGGTTTGTGAACCTCTTCTAGGCACAAAGTAAGGTCGGTTTGGCGTGCTTTCAGCACCTGATGGATACGGTGGTAACGTTCTAAATTCATAGTAAATAAATAGGGTATAAAAAAATCG
>NZ_JAWOUT010000130.1:0-899 GCF_033339515.1 Vibrio sp. 2130-1 | reverse complement strand
CCGGGTAATTATGAGCTAGAGAAATCGGGAGGTGAAATTGCGGATCAAGTCGTGCGTCCTACCGGCTTGCTGGATCCAATACTCGAAGTTCGACCAGTCGCGACTCAGGTCGATGATCTGTTGTCTGAAATTCGTATTCGTGCCGCCAAAGAGGAACGTGTTCTTGTTACGACTCTGACCAAACGAATGGCGGAAGATTTAACGGAATATCTGCATGAGCATGATGTTCGTGTTCGTTATCTTCACTCCGACATCGACACGGTAGAGCGCGTCGAGATCATTCGAGATTTGCGCTTAGGTGAGTTCGATGTCTTAGTGGGTATCAACTTGCTTCGAGAAGGTTTGGATATGCCGGAAGTCTCGCTGGTGGCAATTTTGGATGCCGACAAAGAAGGTTTCTTGCGTTCAGAACGTTCACTCATTCAGACGATAGGTCGTGCTGCACGAAACATTGAGGGTAAAGCGATTCTCTATGCGGATAGTATTACAAAATCGATGAAAAAAGCGATGGATGAAACCAATCGTCGTCGTGAGAAGCAGCAAGCGTACAACGAGAAAATGGGCATTACGCCGCAAGCGTTAAAACGTAATATCAAGGATATTATGGAATTGGGCGACATTACTAAGTCCAAACGTCAACGCAATACTAAGCAAGTGCCACTGTCTAAAGTGGCTGAACCATCTCAAACTTACGAAGTGATGTCTCCACAACAATTGGAGAAGGAAATCAGTCGACTAGAAGCGGCGATGTACCAACATGCTCAGGATCTGGAATTTGAGCTTGCGGCTGAGAAGCGTGATGAAATAGAAAAACTGCGTGCGCAATTCATCGCGAATAGCTAGTTAACACGAAAAGCTGTTTCTAAAGAGATACTTGGAATAGGCAAAAAAAGAAGCCA
>NZ_JAWOUT010000129.1:0-901 GCF_033339515.1 Vibrio sp. 2130-1 | reverse complement strand
TAAGAAAACGAGTACTTGGATGGAGTCGGTATGACGCTCAGCGGAAAAGGGAAAACATGGTTGCTTGTGATTTTTGCAAGCGCGATGGTGCTATTTTCTTACAGTGCTAGTCGTGAAATCGCCCACCAATTGCTCAGCGCACAAACGCAAACCGAAGCGCAACAAAAACTACTGGATTACATCGGCGAAGTCCGCCGAGCACTGAAACGCTTTTATCACCTGCCTTATTTAGTCACCAACAATCCCGAAACTATTGCGTTTGTGAAAGGCAATTTGACTTACTATGAACCGCTGCAAGCCCAGTTAACCCAACTCGACAAAGCCGCGAATACCGAAGGTTGGTTGATCCTCTCCACCTCTGGTGAAGTGTTGGTTTCCAGCCTCATCGATGAACGATTTAGCCGTTCAGATCGACGTGCCATTGTTGAACAGATTCATCACCAAGGTGAAGGCGTCTCTCTGGTAAATAAAACCAAAGGTTCGAGCCCTCTGTATTATTTATCGGCACCGATTTTTGATGGCCTTAACATCGCGGGTATTGTCGTCGTACAAATTAACTTGAGCCTTCTGACGGAACAAACCATCACCAGCCAAGACATTATTACACTGCAAAACCGCCATCAGCGTTTCTTCCTGTCGAGCAGCACCACTTACAACGCAGACTGGTTCAATGAGCCAAACCATGCAGTAGATGAGGAAACACAAAAGCTCTACGACAACACCGTGATCCATTTTTGGACGCTGGATCAACAACGCTATTTTGCCCATACCGTTAAATTGGATGACCTCAATTGGTATGTCAGTTATCTCATCCCGACCAAGCCAGTTCAACAAGCCATTAATGTCATTGCTTGGAGTGTCGCTGCACTGCTGTTATTGATGATTTTGTTGGTCATCATCA
>NZ_JAWOUT010000128.1:0-901 GCF_033339515.1 Vibrio sp. 2130-1 | reverse complement strand
CAAGCATCGCGACAATTGACATTGCCATCATCAAAACACCCAGCGGCATTTGGTTATGCGCTGGGAATAACGATGCAAGCAAGGTTGCAATACCTGCGCCCAAGTTCTGCATGCCACCCAGAGTCGCACCAGCTGTCCCCGCGTGGTAAGGGAACGGAGCAATTGCGCCTGTTGTTGCCGCAGGGAACAGAATGCCCGCACCTAGGAAATAAATAGTTGCGCCACCAATTAACGTCAGTGCAGTTGTTACGCCAAACAAGCCTGGGATTAATACGACGGCTGAACCGATAAAGATCGACACCAAGCCAACATTTAACGCACGACGCTCAGAGCGACGCTGCGCGATATAGCTAGACAAACCTGCTCCCACTAAGTAGCCCGGGATCGGCAAGATAAACAGCAAACTTACGGTAGTGGCTGGTAATGCCAATACACCACCTAGTAATACCCCAGCTGCTGCTTCGAACACACCTACGCCAGCAAACGTCGCAACTAGGCAGATTAAAAAGCCTTGGAAGCGGCGGTCAGACAAAACGTGCTTGTAGCTTTTTGCCACTGGTTCGAACTTGCGTTTCTCTTTTGGCAGAGTCTCCATCATGCTGGTCATCATGGTAATCACCACCGCGATGCCGAACAGGGCTAGAAATAGGTAGCTAGAGCGCCAACCAAATGCTTCTGTTAGGTAGCCGCCAAGTACTGGTGCCATTAGTGGTGAGAAAATCACGCACATGCTGATCAAGCTGTTTGCACGATGCAGCTCAGCACCTTCAAAGCAGTCGCGAGTTAGAGTTCGTGACATCGCGCCGCCACAACCGATCCCCAAACCTTGAATGAAGCTACCAGCCAAGAACCACTCAAATTGATGTGCAAATAGCGCCACCAAAGTACCTAGGATGTAGAT
>NZ_JAWOUT010000127.1:0-903 GCF_033339515.1 Vibrio sp. 2130-1 | reverse complement strand
TCTTCGCGCTGAGTATAACCTCACTTCAATGCTTGAAATTGAATATGAAACTCACTACCGCAAGTTTCTGATGCCAACTATTCGTGGCGCGGAAACGGGCTCGAAAAAACGTTATGCGGGTTTAATTGGTGAAGGTGAACAAGAGCGCATTGTATTCAAAGGGCTAGAAAGTGCGCGTACCGACTGGACGCCATTAGCGCAAAAATTCCAAAACACGCTCTATCGAATGGTATTTCACGGCGAAGACCCGAGTGACTATGTGCGTGAAGTAGTAGAAAAAACCAATAATGGGGAGTTTGATGACCAATTGGTTTATCAAAAGCGACTACGCCGAAAGCTGCATGAGTACCAAAAAAACATTCCACCTCAAGTGCGTGCAGCACGTTTAGCCGACGACATTAATGCCAAGCTTGGTCGACCTTTACAGTATCAAAATCGTGGGCGCATAGAGTATTTGATTACCCTAAATGGCCCTGAGCCTCATGAATACCGTAACAGTCCTATCGACTACCAGCACTACATCGACAAACAGCTAAAGCCTGTTGCAGATGCGATTCTGCCATTTATCGGCACAGGCTTTGAAACCCTCTCAGCACCACAGATGGGACTGTTCTAACCAATACGAAACTCAGTCTTTTGGTACTGCTTCACGAGCCAGCCGCCGAAAGCATCAATTAGGCCAATGACCGAACGCTTGGGAATTGGCCTTCCAGATAACAATATGCAGAGGCGGTCAATCTCCAGTTTTTTCTCGGGATGATATTGCAAAAACACTTCACCACATTCTATTGGATCATCAAACCAGCGCTTATCGCGATACATCACCAAAGAGTAAGAAGCTCTTAATAACTTTTTAGCGATGACTACCTGCGCACGAACTTGCTCCTCAAGGCTTGTCGCCTG
>NZ_JAWOUT010000126.1:0-905 GCF_033339515.1 Vibrio sp. 2130-1 | reverse complement strand
CGCCTTTAATCTTGTGCACGGTCTGGAGTAAATGTTTTGGTTCGTGTAGATGCGCTTTTAACGCTTCGAGATCTTCTGTCATGGTTTCCAGATACACCGTTGCCATGTGGTGTTGCATATCGGCTGGAAAGTGAGTTAACCATTGAGTATGTAGAGAAGAGTCTGAATTCATATAAGTGGAGCATCGTTTGTTATTGATTAAGAACAGATAAATAGTTATTAATATTAAGAAACGGGTCAAATATAGGACTGTTTTTAAACTAATTCTAAATTATTGATATCTAATGTTTTGTTGTGGTTGTGAGGCTTTTCTTACATCAAAATAGGAAGCCAATAAGGGAGAGGTTGCTGCACTACACTCGATAGCTGCGTTTCAAATTTCTTCATGTTAGAAATGAGTGGCATTTTATTGCTATCTTCTGAGTTGTAACTTTGCTTGTGGCATAAAGCATTCGCTCAAATTATTCCTAAACTTTTCAGTGTTATGGCCGCTATAGAACGTAACGAAGGCGGGAGAGTGTAATCTCTACCGAAGTCTTGTTCAAAATTGAGACATATTTTCACTGTTTGAGATGGAAGTGTGCAGTAATCGTCCTTTTGAAGGTTTACAAACACAGTCGTAAAGACTAAAAAGGACGCTTGGATTTTTTACCGTAGGAAGAAGTTCTTTACGGTATTGCATCAAGCCTTTTCTTGACGCGTTTTTTGGATATTGGGTCTATGAGTAACGTAACCAGCACCATTTTGACAGAAAGTGGTACCAATGAGCTCGAAATTATTGAGTTTCACCTAGAAAAACAATTGCCAGACGGCAGCACCAAAACCTGTTATTACGGTATTAACGTTGCCAAAGTACGTGAAGTGATTCGCGTGCCAGAGACGACAGATTATCCGAACGCGCAACC
>NZ_JAWOUT010000125.1:0-905 GCF_033339515.1 Vibrio sp. 2130-1 | reverse complement strand
AAGGTAATATTGCGACAACAGAGACGCTACTCGTGCGAGGCCGTTGCCGTACCATTCGCCGCATCAAGTCGACCCATTACTTAGAGCGCAAAGATCCAGAAGTTCGCGATATCATTCTGTAATTTTTTGGTTCAGCATCGCAGAGGGTTGGCAAAGTGCTGACCCTTTTTGTTTTTGGCTCACCAAATCCCCACTCAAGTTAAGTCAACACTTTTCTTTACTAAGCCTATCGCGCATAATGTGTACGGAAATACAAATGGTGGGAATATGAAGACCGTAGATAGGATATTGCAAATCGTTAAGCGTGACGGGTCTGTCACTGCAAAACAACTCTCTTCTGAGCTTGGGATGACAACCATGGGTGCTCGCCAGCACCTGCAAGGTTTAGAAGATGAAGGCATCCTGTCGATTCACGATGTAAAAGTCAAAGTCGGACGCCCTACTCGCCATTGGTCTTTAACCCAGAAGGGACATGAGCAATTCGCCGATCGTCATGGCGAACTCACCATCCAATTTATCGAAGCCGTGGAACACATCTTCGGTAAAGATGGCCTCGACAAAGTTACCTCCGAGCGCGAAAAACTGACTTTACAAAACTATCGCCAGCACCTCGACCAATGTGAGTCTTTAGAAAGCAAACTGGAAACTTTGGTTTTTCTGCGCGAAAAAGAAGGCTACATGGCAGAGCTTGAACAAGATGAGCACGGCTTTATCTTGATCGAGAATCACTGCCCGATTTGTAAAGCCGCCACGCGTTGCCCTAGTTTATGCAAATCTGAACTGAGTGTGTTCCCGTCCTTACTCGGAGCCGACACGACCGTCGAGCGTACCGAGCATATCATTAGCGGTCAACGCCGCTGCGCTTACCGAATCCCCGCTTAGCTATCGGCCCTTTCGCTCTCTCT
>NZ_JAWOUT010000124.1:0-911 GCF_033339515.1 Vibrio sp. 2130-1 | reverse complement strand
AAAAAGAAAGACTCAGCCGCATCATACATCCCCTTTAGTAATGTTCACCATTATCATAGTAGGCATTTGGCGATAGTGCAGAAAAAATGACTGCTACATCAATATCTTCACCGACTACACCACGAACCTGTTGTGTAATTACTTTCGCTACCTTGTCTTGAGTCTCTTGTCCTCGATCAAACCACAAAACTTCAACAAAAGGATAAGCAGGACTTACCTCGCCTTCACTAAAGAAAGTTGTGTAGATGTACTCAAAAGTAAAATCTTCTCGTGGACTATTCATTAGTGGCTGGAGCTCGTCAGTCAGTGGCTTTGACAAAGCTTGTACTGCTTGAGGTTCTACAGCGCGAAATCGTAGATGTGGCATAAGGTTAATCCTATATTTGCATTGTCCTAAGATGATAACAGGAACAACAACGCTAATCATCCCAACAACAACTAGACGCGTTCTTAAAAATACCCAGAAAAACGCTAATAAATATCAACAAGAGCTTGAGATTCCCATCAGTGACATACAACGACAAGGTATCACTAGCGGCTAGATATCAATCCTGCTGGTAAGTTGCTGTTCTTTATATAGGGAAAGTAGATAAGAGATTAGGGCAGTTCAGACTTAGCTACCATTAGCTACGCGCCTAGAATCGCCTATTTGGGAACTTGAATTCACAAAGAATAAATTTGCCATTTTACAAACGTAAAAAAGCCTCAGTCTTTCGACTGAGGCTTTAAATATGGCAGGGGTGGAGAGATTCGAACTCCCAACACGCGGATTTGGAATCCGCTGCTCTGCCAATTGGAGCTACACCCCTGTAGTTCGTGTTTAATGAGACGACTCTCAAATAAGTGGCGGAGTGGACGGGACTCGAACCCGCGACCCCCGGCGTGACAGGCCGGTATTCTAACCAACTGAA
>NZ_JAWOUT010000123.1:0-913 GCF_033339515.1 Vibrio sp. 2130-1 | reverse complement strand
CACCGCCACTGCGGATGACGCTACACGTCGCGACATTCTTGAACGCTTACGTTTGCATGAACCTCATGTCCACTTAGGCAGTTTTGACCGTCCGAATATCCGCTACAACCTGGTCGAGAAGCACAAGCCGATTTCTCAGATCATTCGTTATCTCGACACCCAAAAGGGCAATTGCGGCATCATTTACTGTGGTAGCCGTAAGAAAGTCGAAATGGTGACGGAGAAGTTGTGCAACAACCACATCCGTGCGGCGGGCTATCATGCAGGGATGGACGCTGATGAGCGTGCTTACGTTCAAGAGGCGTTTCAGCGTGATGACATTCAAATCGTGGTCGCGACGGTTGCCTTTGGTATGGGCATCAACAAGCCGAACGTCCGTTTTGTGGTGCACTTTGATATTCCGCGCAATATTGAATCCTACTACCAAGAAACGGGACGAGCAGGGCGAGATGGTTTACCTGCTGAAGCGATGATGTTATATGACCCTGCAGACATCAGTTGGCTACGTCGCATGCTGGATGAAAAAGACGATGGTCCGCAAAAGCAAGTAGAAAGCCATAAACTTAATGCGATGAGTGCCTTTGCGGAAGCGCAAGCCTGTCGTCGTCAGGTTCTGCTCAACTACTTTGGTGAGTACCGCGAGAAGCCTTGTGGTAACTGCGATATCTGCCTCGATCCACCCAAACATTTTGATGCGACAGAAGAAGCGCGAAAAGCGTTGTCGTGTGTTTACCGCGTTAACCAAAGCTTTGGTATGACGTATGTGGTTGAGGTGCTGCGTGGTATGCAAAATATCCGCGTGCGTGAACATGGCCACGATAAGATCTCTACATACGGCATTGGCCGCGATCACAGCCATGATTACTGGGTGAGTATCTTCCGTCAGTTAATCCACAAAGGGCTGTTGTTCCAA
>NZ_JAWOUT010000122.1:0-915 GCF_033339515.1 Vibrio sp. 2130-1 | reverse complement strand
CTTTACGAAAAGAAAGACAAGAAAAGCCCTGTGGTTTTTACCCAGACCGGAGAAATGGTCGTAAAGCAAGGTCGAGAGCTATTGGCCAAAGGACAAGATTTAGTAGAACTTGGCCGATTATGTCAGGGCGATGATATGAAAGGCCAGTTGAAGGTTGGGTGTATTCCAACGATTGCACCGTTCTTATTGTGTGACCTCGTCCAAGAGGTGAATTATCGATTCCCTCAACTAAACCTTCTATTAAGAGAAGACACCACCACCAATTTGTTGCAAGCGCTGCGCCATGGTGAGTTAGATGTACTGATCTTAGCGTTGTCAGTTGAAATCGATGGCATGGAGAGTCGCATCGTCGGCAAAGATCCGTTCCGTATGGTGATCAGTGCAAACCAAGTCGATTCGATTCCTGTACCGATTCGTTATGACGATCTGCCGGATGAGTCGGTGTTCCTATTAGAGAAAGAGCATTGTTTAACTGAACATGCAGTTTCCGCTTGTAAGCTGACCGATAAAGAGAAAATTAACCCGTTTACGGCAACCAGCTTACATACCTTGGTGCAGATGGTCGCGAACGGCTTAGGTACCACTTTTATTCCTCAAATGGCAATCGAACACGGCTTGTTACACAACCAAAATTTGGTGGTGATCGACCCTCCTGGCCAGCAGGCGTATCGCGAAATTGGTTTGGTTTGGCGCCCTAGTTCATCAAGAACAAACACTTTTAACCAACTTGCAGATGTGGTTTCCGAACTGCTTTAGCTATTAGTATTAGCCTTTACTTCCTCACTATTTATCTAAAAGCGCACTGGAAACAGTGCGCTTTCTAGTATTTTATTCTGTCGGTGAACTTTGACTTGTAAAATTTCACAGCTTTATTTTCGTGAAGCTTTCATAAAATTGTGAAATTTCACAATGTTA
>NZ_JAWOUT010000121.1:0-918 GCF_033339515.1 Vibrio sp. 2130-1 | reverse complement strand
AAATACGATTACACGCGTTCAGGTAACCCAAACCGTGGTTTGCTAGAGAGTGCGTTATCAGAGTTAGAGTCTGGCAAAGGCGCAGTGGTGACTAACTGCGGTACTTCCGCACTTAACTTGTGGGTATCGGCTTTTCTTGGGCCAGATGATCTGATTGTTGCACCGCATGATTGCTATGGTGGCACATACCGTTTGTTCAATACACGAGCTAACAAAGGCGACTTCAAAGTGCAGTTCGTTGATCAATCGGATGAGCAAGCTCTAGAGGCTGCACTAGCGAAAAAGCCAAAGCTTATTTTGTTAGAAACTCCATCGAACCCTTTGGTTCGTGTGGTTGATATTGCTGCGGTATGCGAAAAAGCCAAACAAGTGGGCGCTTTGGTTGCGGTAGACAATACCTTTTTGACACCGGTGTACCAAAAGCCTTTGGATCTCGGTGCTGACTTTGTTATCCACTCAACCACAAAATACATTAATGGTCACTCGGACGTGATTGGTGGTGTGGTGATCACCAAAACAGAAGCGCACGCAGAAGAACTTGCATGGTGGGGAAACTGTATTGGCGCCACGGGTACGCCTTTCGATAGTTACATGACGTTGCGTGGGATCCGCACTTTAGGCGCCCGTATGCGAGTGCACGAAGAAAGCTCTCAACACGTACTCAACTACCTACAACAGCAGGCTTTGGTCGCGAAGATTTACCATCCGAGCTTGCCAGATCACCCTGGTCACGAAATCGCGAAAAAGCAGCAGTCGGGTTTTGGGTCTATGTTGAGCTTTGAATTTGCAGGCTCATTTGAGCAACTTAAAGTGTTTGTTAAAGAGCTCGAACTGTTTTCTCTTGCAGAGTCGCTTGGTGGCGTGGAGAGTTTGATTTGTCACCCCGCATCTATGACGCATCGAGCCATGGGGGAAGAG
>NZ_JAWOUT010000120.1:0-924 GCF_033339515.1 Vibrio sp. 2130-1 | reverse complement strand
GTCACTCGGCGTGGTACTCATCATCGCGTCACTGTCACTGCTTGACCTCAAAGCCATATGGATACTGAAAACACGTGACAAAGATGCCTTTTACCTTGCCATCATTACCTTTATTTCCGTGCTAGTGATTGGGGTTATTCCGGGTATCACACTGGCAGTTCTATTAGGTCTATTTCAGTTTTTACGCATCGTCATGCGACCAAGTGACCAACTACTGGGTCTGGATGAAAAAGGTACCATTCGCACCATTGATGAAACCGGAAAAGCGTCTCCAATTCCGGGAATGGTGATTTATCGCTTCAACTCACCGTTGACCTACTTTAATGCGCCGTACTTTAAGCGTCGTTTGCTAGAGCACGCAGAGCAAAACAAAGATGTCAGCTGTGTCGTAGTCGATGCCGTATCAAGCTTTACTCACCTAGATTTGAGTGTCATGGCGACATTGGCCGACATTCACGAAGTGCTCAAGAAAAGAGGAATACGATCAGTCCTCGCGGGAAGAAAACGCCGCTTGCGTCAAAGGTGTGAGTTAAAGGGAATAAGCACCAGCGAAGGCGGGATTTTGCTGCGTGCCGATATGTATCTTGCGATCAAACTCAGTGGCAGCTACCTCAGTGCAGTCGGTGAAGGGATTGTTCCAACCGTGCAAAAAGAACCCGATTTGGAACAACCACCAAAGCCAATTCCAGAAGTGGCTTAAGCGATAATCTAAAATAAAAACAGGAGTATATTCTCCTGTTTTTTATTGTTCATTTTATCTGTTTAATCGGCTAGGCTTTATGCTTGCGGTTTAAATTTTTTCGTCATTCCTTGGCTTTTAGGAGCCACTAGCTTGTAACCAAGATTCTCATAAAAGAATGGCTCGTCAGCAATCATAGAAACGTAAGAGCCTTCAAGTGCAACAGATGAAAGATAACCGTCGAT
>NZ_JAWOUT010000119.1:0-926 GCF_033339515.1 Vibrio sp. 2130-1 | reverse complement strand
CATCGCCAAACAAGGTGCTCAAGCCTTCTATCAAGGTGATATTGCCAAAGACATTATCGCAACCGTGCAAACTGCAGTGGGTAACCCGGGCGTGTTGGCACAACAAGATTTTGATACTTACCGCATCAAACAGAGAGAGCCCGTTTGTGCGGCTTATCAAAGCTACGACATCTGCGGCATGGGTCCACCAAGCTCAGGCGCGCTAACTGTCGGACAGATCTTGGCTATCACCGAGCAATACGATCTCAAAGGCTGGGGACCAGACAGCGCCAAATCTTGGCAGGTCATTGCGGACGCATCTGGTCTCGCGTTTGCTGATCGCGGTAAGTACATGGCCGATCAAGACTATGTACCCATGCCAACCGAAGGTTTGTTGGACAAAGACTATCTCAAACAACGTGCCGAACTGATTCAGGTCGGCAAAGCACTGACGAAAGTGGAAGCCGGTAACCCACCGTGGTCACATGCAATGAATCTCAGTATGGATGAATCGATAGAACTTCCTTCCACCAGCCATTTCAACATCGTCGATAAGCAAGGCAACGTGGTTTCAATGACCACCACCATCGAGAACGCTTTTGGCTCGCGCTTAATGGTTCGCGGCTTCCTGCTCAATAACGAGCTGACGGACTTTTCTTTCCGCACTCATCAAGATGGCGCGCCAATCGCCAACCGATTAGAACCGGGCAAACGCCCGCGCTCCTCCATGGCACCGACCATCATCATGAAAAATGATCAACCATACATGGCAATTGGTTCTCCGGGCGGCAGTCGCATTATCGGCTACGTTGCACAAGCCATCATTGCTCATACTCAATGGGACATGGACATTCAGCAAGCGATCAACCAACCAAGAGTGTTAAACCGTTTTGGTACAGTCGACCTCGAGCAAGATAGCGCAGCAACTCAGTTGCAACCGGCACTCG
>NZ_JAWOUT010000118.1:0-928 GCF_033339515.1 Vibrio sp. 2130-1 | reverse complement strand
GTGCTCAGCGCAGCGGTTTTGATTTGATGATTCATAAGATAGCTCCATAATTTCGGCGCCATCTTATAATTCACAGATGTTCAGATAATCATGCGTGCGCATGATTCAATGTCACAAATTTTATGACAATAAATGCAAACTACAAAAGTTTTGGGATTTTATTGCACAAATGTTCAATAAGTAACCGGCTAGCTTGGTTCAGCGTTTTCGGTTGAGGATAGAGTAACCACCCCGTTTCTTCCGTGACAGCATATTGAGACAATACTTGCACCAATGCACCGGATTCGAGCTCATTTTTTACCAACAGTTTTGGGATATAACTGATGCCGCGGTCAAGCACTGTGGAGCTTTTAATAAAGCCGATGTTGTTGGAAATGAGTTTTGGTTTGAGCGCTACGTTTTGTTCCTGAAAATGCCAAAGGTTGTCGACATTGCCATTTGGCCAACGAAAACAAATGCACTGATGATCGCTCAACTCTTCTAATGTGGCGGGCGTGCCGTGAGTTTGAAGATAGTTCGGTGAGGCAACGACACATCGGTCTAGCGTTAAGATCTTTCTCGCGACAATGTCTGAATCAAACAGCATGCCGCCGTGCAGCGCGATGTCCAACCCCTGCTGAAACATATCAATAAAGCCATTGTTGATATTGCGAATGTCGAGTTCAACCTGCGGGTATTGATCCTGAAATTCAAACAAAATGGGTTGAAGATGTTCATAGGTTTCTGGCAGAAGGCCAAGTTTGATTTTTCCTCTGACCTCGATACTTTCGTTACTGGCTTGCTGGTTTGCAGAATCAAGCAAGGTGAGTACTTTTTGTAGATCTTGGTAATAGGCATCGCCTTTGTTTGTCAGCGAAAGGCTGCGAGTGGTGCGGTGAAAAAGTTGCGTTCCGAGGTAACGTTCCAGTTCTCCAATGCGTCGACTAAC
>NZ_JAWOUT010000117.1:0-929 GCF_033339515.1 Vibrio sp. 2130-1 | reverse complement strand
TTCCCTTATTTAAAACTGTTGCCAGCTTGATAGCGAAACTTTAGGAAGTTCTGCGCATTGCTTAGAATTTGGAATGCCGCTTTTAGATTACGACGTTCGAAATCGGACATGTTTTCTGGCTCGATGTTGTTATCCGGCTCGTCGCCATATTCAATATCCAAGGCTTGGTGACGGATTCGAACCATATAGATAAGCTCCATCGCATCTCGCAAGTCCATTCCTCGCCCTTTTGGCAGAATCCCGGCGTCATTAATGTCGTCTAATCGATCAAACGAGTTTTGCGAGCGCGAACCAATCGCCAAGGCATGCACTCGAATCAAATCTGCCAGCGGCGCGGTACCGCGTCGTTTAAGGTTGATAGAGTTGCGATGACGCCCATCTTTCTCCATCACGAAATCTTTAAAAAATCCTAACGGCGGCGTTCTTCGAATTGCGTTGTAAGCCATACAAGCCAAAAATCGATTGTTCTTTTTGGCTCGTCTGACAATAAAGCTGCTCAGTTGCTCTGCCCATTTCACCCGGCCATGAATCCCTAGCAAATCGAAGAAAATATTGCTGTTGAGCAACCTTTCTGGCGTCGGATGATCGATCCAATCGCCAAAGCACTCTTCCCATTGCGATTTGGTTTTTCGCCATTCAGGATTGGTAGCCATAATGTCGCCCGTACAATAGGTATAGCCGCATGCCGCCAATCCATCACATACAAATTTCGCAAACTGCGCGAAATATTCGCCGTGCTTGTCAGGATCGTAACTGTCATCAAGAATCAGCGCGTTATCTTGGTCAGTGACAATGAGCTGCTCATCTCGCGCCATCGATCCCATCGCAACCAGACAGTATGGAATTGGGGCAGGACCAAGCTCTTGCTCGGCGAGTTCCGCCAATCGTTGCTTAAAGCTGCTACCAATCACCGACATCGCTCGTCCAAT
>NZ_JAWOUT010000116.1:0-941 GCF_033339515.1 Vibrio sp. 2130-1 | reverse complement strand
GCTTTATTAAGCAACGTGTGCTTGTTGCTGCTCGTGCTCCTTTTGAGCCTGAAGCTGAGCATGTTCTTTCTGCTTGCGACGCTCGCGTTTCGATAGCCAGATCAGTGGCACCACGATCATCACCGTACCGATGGCCATGAAAATATCTGGTATTTCACCAAACCAAATAAAGCCAACGACAACCGCACCAATCAAACCGCTGTATTCTGCACTCGCGATTTTGTTGCTATCGATAGAACGGTACGCCAGTACACAAGTCGCCGCATAGATCATAATGAACAAACTTGACCCTGCCGCGACAGGAAACGCGTCCCATTGCCAAGGTTGATCCTCAATAAGCACCAACAGCAACGCAACCGGAATACCGGCCAAGTTGGTCATCAGCAAGGTTTGCATCACTGATTGGTTTTTTGGCAACTTACGAATCAACAGATTGTTAACGGCTAACGTTAACGCGACCACAAACGCTGAGATTGCTGCCCAATCAATTTGATCCGGGCGAATAATCACCAAGACCCCTGCAAATCCCATTACCGCCGCAGCGACCGATTGTTTAGATAGCTGTTCACCGAAAAAAATCGCAGCGAGAGGGAGCATGATCAATGGCGCGGCATAAAAGATCGCGTTCGCAGTTGCGAGCGGCAAAGATGAGATCGCCATGACCATAAATACCGCGCCCAACAGCCACACGTGAGCACGAACCGCATGCCATTTAAATCCTTCCATAAAGTTGGTTTGTTTTGCTAACAAACAAACAGGAAGGAGGAACATAACCGCTGATATTTGTCGAAAAAAGACAAACTGAAACATCGGCACTTCATTCGCGACACTTTTGATCAAAGAGTCCGAAAGCACCGCAATAAGATTCCCGACAATTAATAGCAGCATTGCTGCCCCGACAGATGTGACTTTCACATTTTTCTCCTCATTCTTTGCCAAAG
>NZ_JAWOUT010000115.1:0-942 GCF_033339515.1 Vibrio sp. 2130-1 | reverse complement strand
TGTAACTTTAAAGCGTGGTAGCCGTCAGTGGAACCTTGAGCTTTTTGGTTTAAACGTAAAAAAATAATAACCAGAGCCTGATCAGATATGCGCAAATTAGTTGTAGGAATAACGATTGCTTCTTTAATGGGATGTTCGATGGGTCACCGCGATCCGGTTGAAGTGAAGCAAGCTCTCAATGAATCTATCAATCAAGCGAATAGCCGCGCGTTGGAGGAAATTCCTTCTTCGGTAGAAGCGGATCTTATGCCTAACTTAGACTCCAATGTTTCTTCCGATAACGGAACGTCAAAGCGTTTTCGTATCCAAGCCAATGCAGTAGAGGCGAGAAGTTTCTTTGCTTCATTGGTAAAAGGGACAGAATACAGCGTTGCGATTCATCCAGCGGTTCAAGGCAATATCACGGTCAACCTTTCTGACGTGACATTAGATGAAGTGCTTAGCGTTGTACAAAATATGTACGGTTACGATGTCATGAAATCGGGCAAAGTAATCCAAGTTTATCCGGCAGGTATGCGTACGGTGACGATTCCAGTCGACTACCTACAGTTTAAACGCTCAGGTCGCTCACTGACGAGCATTGTCACGGGCTCCGTTACTTCGGCTGGTACGTCCAATTCTGGTGGTAGCTCTGACAGCTCAGACTCTTCAGATTCCAACAACAGCAATAACGGCAATGATAGCTCGACGACATCAACAGGCGGAACGCGCATTGAAACCATCACCGAAAGTGATTTTTGGCCAATGTTGCAACAAGCGGTGGCGAACTTAATTGGTTCGGGTAAAGGCCAAAGTGTGGTAGTTACGCCACAAGCTGGCGTGATCACCGTGCGAGCTTTCCCTGATGATATTCGTGAAGTGCGTGAGTTTTTGGGTGTGTCTCAAGAACGAATGCAGCGCCAGGTGATTCTTGAAGCGAAAATCTTAGAAGTCACGCTCAGC
>NZ_JAWOUT010000114.1:0-947 GCF_033339515.1 Vibrio sp. 2130-1 | reverse complement strand
CGTGGGATTCGTGGAAACAAGCGTACGCGATGGCGCATTTCAACCCAGATGTTGCGATGGACAACATTCGCACGGTATTCCAAGAGCAAGTTCAAGCTGATGACAAGATCCGTCCGCAAGATAAAGGCTACTTGCTGGATGTGTTGACGTACACCAAACCTGTTAGTCGTGGTGGTGCTGGCTCTGAAAACTGGAACGAACGCAATACGAAACCATCGTTGGCGGCATGGTCTGTGATGGAGGTGTATTACGCTCTCGTGAACCAGTTTGATCGCCCAGAAGACGCGCAAAAATTCATTGATGAAATGTATCCGAAGTTGGTGGCATACCACGATTGGTGGCTATCAAACCGCGACCACAACCAAAATGGTGTTCCTGAATACGGCGCGGCAGTGGACCCAGCACACAACACGGAAGAAGGCGTGATGTACGTTTGGGTAGAAACGCGCGATCCTAACTTCACGACCATTATTCCGGCAGAAGACATCATCGAGCAAAACGGCAATTCTTATAAAGTAAAAGGCATGGCGTCTTACAATAAGATTCTCGATGAAGTGGATTACATGACGATTCACGTCGGCGCGCAAGAAGCGGCGGGCTGGGAATCGGGTATGGATAACGCGGCTCGTTTTGGTTTTATCTACAACATCCACAACATGAATTCGCAAGCTGAAGACATCAGCAATCCAGACAGAAATGTGGATCAACTTGGTCGCTACGCGGCAAGTGCTTACGGCTTTGATAACAGCATCAAGCTGGAAGGCGAAGAGTGGGTGTACAGCAATACGTCAGCGGAAAACTTAGCGAAACTCGATCTTGCGAAGAAAGATTGGGAAGTTCGTTTTGCAGAAAACCGCACCAACAATAACGCAGCGGACGGCGAGCTGCTTGGCTTCTCTATGCTGCAAGAATCGGTGGATCAAGCCTCTTACATGTACTCAGACAAC
>NZ_JAWOUT010000113.1:0-948 GCF_033339515.1 Vibrio sp. 2130-1 | reverse complement strand
GATAGAATACGCAGGGAAGTTGCCATCGCCTCAATGCGAGATTTTTATCGCCTCTCTTGGCTGTGCGGCATCTAGACCAGAACCTGAATCTATGGCTTATTCTAGCCGTGACGCTAATTACGTATTAAATGTGCACGGAAGATGGGACTCCGCAGAAGATGACCAAGCTTGTATCGCGTGGGCGAGAGACTTTTTTGCCAAAACCAAACCGTATGCCAGTGGCGGTGCGTACATTAACTTCTTAACGCAAGATGAAGCCGAACGTACTGAATCCGCCTATGGCCCAACGTATGCGCGCTTGCAAGAAGTGAAGAAGAAGTTTGATCCAAATAACTTGTTCAGAATGAATCAGAACATCAAGCCAGAGTGAGTGACTCGATATTCTGTTCTTCGTTATGTTGTATCTGTTTGGTAACTCAAGAATACGTAGCCACGGTCAAAGCTACGTATTCTTGTCCGGTATTCAATCCTGAACTATTTCATAATTTTCTGGGGGTTATCGATATATGCAAGGTTAGATAAGTGCCAGCAAGTAAGCTGGCTTTTTTGATCAACAAATTCTGTAAAAACCACACTCATCAAACCAGTCATATTCTCTATCTCGCTGTTCGTTTCTTATACAAAAAGTTAACAAATTAAATTTTTATACATTTTTATTGCATAAAAACTCCTTGTTGGTAATATGAATGCCAAGTGACAATTAATGCGGTATTGCAGCATGAGTATTCAGGTAAGCAGAATCAACAAATCCTACGGTGATACACAAGTTCTTCACGATGTGAGTTTCAATTGTGAAAACGGTGAAACGCTAGTGTTACTGGGCCCAAGCGGCGCGGGAAAGAGTTCTTTATTACGTGTTCTAAACCTTTTGGAAGGGGCGGATAACGGCAAACTAAACATCGCTAATGACGTCTTTGATTTCTCGGCTGAAATCAAAGAAAAGCAAGG
>NZ_JAWOUT010000112.1:0-951 GCF_033339515.1 Vibrio sp. 2130-1 | reverse complement strand
TTCCCTTATAGAAATATTGTAGTACTTACTGGAGCAGGTATCTCGGCTGAATCTGGTATTCAAACATTTCGAGCCCAAGATGGCCTGTGGGAGAATCACCGAATTGAAGATGTAGCAACACCTGAAGGTTTTGCTCGAGATCCAGACCTTGTTCAGAGTTTTTATAATCAACGCCGTCAAAAGCTTCAGGATGAAGCGATCAAACCGAATGCTGCGCATCTTGCTCTTGGCCGTCTTGAAGCGGAATTAGAGGAAAAGGTGACGGTCATCACGCAGAATATTGATAACCTGCATGAAAGAGGTGGCAGCCAAAATGTGATTCACATGCATGGTGAGTTACTTAAGGCGCGATGTAGTGAATCTAACCAAGTTATTGAACATACCGAAGATATAAAAACTGGTGAGCTTTGCCATTGTTGTCAAATTCCATCACAAATGCGCCCACATATTGTGTGGTTTGGCGAAATGCCACTGAGAATGGGAGAGATATACGCAGCACTGGAAGAAGCTGATTTGTTTGTCTCTATCGGTACTTCGGGCGTCGTCTATCCGGCCGCTGGCTTTGTGCATGATGCTAAAATGCATGGCGCTCATACTATAGAAATTAACCTTGAGCCAAGTGCGGTTGAAAGTGAATTTGAAGAAAAACGCTATGGTAAAGCAAGCGTTGAAGTACCGAAGCTTGTTGATGAAATTCTTGCTTTGGAAACGAAAGCATAAAAACTTAAACCCAACTATTAGATACAAAAAAAAGCGGCTCATGAGCCGCTTCTTCACATCTTTAAAACTAACGATTTAGTTGTTTACTTTTAGCTTTTGGAAGTACTCATCGTACATTACGCTCGCTTCGCCAACTTCATCTTGCCATGTTCCGCTGTCCATTACTTCTTGCGGAGGGAAGATGCTTGGGTCGTTAGCAAACTCTTTTGGTAGCAGTTCATGTGCCGTCTT
>NZ_JAWOUT010000111.1:0-951 GCF_033339515.1 Vibrio sp. 2130-1 | reverse complement strand
AAGCTGAAACAACGCGCCAACCTGAGCCTGTTGCTGCAGAGCGCGACCTGAGCTTTTTCAAAAGCATCCCTGTGACTGTCACGCTTGAAGTCGCAAGTAAAGAGATCCCACTTGGTGATTTGATGAAAGCGGGCGAAGGCACCGTCATTGAACTTGAAAAGCTGAACGGCGAACCATTGGACGTAAAGGTGAACGGTTCCCTACTTGGCCATGCGGAAGTAGTTGTCGTTAATGACAAATACGGTCTTCGCTTGATTGACGTACACGATTCGGCATTAAGCGGCGTTGGTCGATAATTTTTGGTAGGCAGTACAATGAACAATCTGAGCGCTTGGCATCGTTGGTTACCTTTGTTGGTATTGGTGTCACTTTTGTTTGCATTCCCAACAATGGCAGCAGACAACGGCTTAACAATTCTGTCCGTTACGGACGGCGACGCACAACAAGAGTACAGCGTTAAACTACAAATTCTTTTGTTGATGACGGCGCTCAGTTTCCTTCCTGCTTTCATTTTGATGGCGACGAGCTTTACACGCATTATTGTGGTGCTGGCTATCTTGCGCCAAGCGCTTGGTTTGCAGCAGAGCCCGCCAAACCGCGTGTTAGTGGGTATTGCATTAACGCTTACTCTGCTCATCATGCGCCCAGTTTGGACGGATATCTACGAGAACGCGTTCCAACCATACGACAATGGTGAAATTACGCTGGTTCAAGCATTTTCCGTGGCGGAAAAGCCCGTTCGCAACTTCATGTTGGCGCAAACCCATCAGAGCTCTCTTGAGCAAATGTTGCGAATTGCCAATGAGCCGCTCGATCAAAAAGTAGAAGACATCTCGTTTGCCGTTGTTCTTCCTGCGTTTGTGATCAGTGAGCTTAAAACTGCGTTCCAAATCGGCTTTTTGCTGTTCATTCCGTTTTTGGCCATTGACTTGTTTGACGTTAGTGTCTTGA
>NZ_JAWOUT010000110.1:0-951 GCF_033339515.1 Vibrio sp. 2130-1 | reverse complement strand
ACTATCAGGCATGGGTCAAGGTGGCCGACGCCGCAGGCGGTGAACTTCGGGGGCAGATTGCCCGGACGCTGGCCAGCGAGTACGACGCCGACCCGGCCAGCGCCGACAGCCGCCACTATGGTCGCTTGGCGGGCTTCACCAACCGCAAGGACAAGCACACCACCCGCGCCGGTTATCAGCCGTGGGTGCTGCTGCGTGAATCCAAGGGCAAGACCGCCACCGCAGGGCCGGAGCTGATGCAGCAGGCCGGGCAGGTGCTGGACAGCATTAAGCGCCAACAGGAACGGACGGCACGACTGGCCGAGATCACCGCCCCGCGGAGTGTGCGCCGGTATCGCCGCAGCGCCGTGGACGACTACCGCAGCGAAATGGCCGGGTTGGTCAAACGCTTCGGTGACGACCTCAGCAAGTGCGACTTCATTGCGGCTATGAAGCTGGCCAGCAAGGGCCGGGAGCCGGACGAGATCGCCAAGGCCATGGCCGAGGCCAGCCCCGCGATCATGGAGCGCAAGGCAGGCCATGAGGCCGATTACATCAAGCGCACGGTACAGAAAGTGATGGAGCTGCCGCAGGTGCAGGAGGCCCGCGCCGAGCTGGCGAAGCAGGCCGAGAAACAGCAGTACCGAGGGCCGACATTAGGATAAAACACTTGCATTAGAGCTAATGCCTGTTATGGTGTTAGCTCTAATGCGGAGGAAATATGAAAGACCAACACGACAAGCGTACCGGCAACCTGCTGGCCACCCCCAACGCTATACGACAGGCCCGCTTTGCCGAGCAGCAGCGAGCCATGGGCCGCAAGGCCGCGAGCACCCCCCCCATAACTCTTCGCCTCATGACCGAGCGCGACCTGCCGATGCTCCATGATTGGCTCAACCGGCCGCACATCGTTGAGTGGTGGGGTGGTGACGAAGAGCGACCGACTCTTGATGAAGTGCTGGAACACTACCT
>NZ_JAWOUT010000109.1:0-955 GCF_033339515.1 Vibrio sp. 2130-1 | reverse complement strand
CTGGGTCACCGTAAACCGTTGCCGATGAACTGAAGACAATGCTTTTCACCCCGGCTTTGCGCATGCAGCGCGCCAATACCAACGAACCATTGACGTTGTTGTCGTAATACTCGAGTGGTTTTACCACAGATTCGCCAACCGCTTTGAGGCCAGCAAAGTGGATCACGGCTTGGATGTCGTGCTGCGCGAATACCGTATCCAAAAAGGCTTCGTCACGGATGTCACCTTGGTGGAACTCAGGCTGTTTGCCAGTCAGCGCTTCAATACGGTTTAACACTTCCAGTTTGGCGTTACACAAGTTATCGACAATGATGGGCTCCATGCCCGCCTCAATCATCTGAACGCATGTGTGACTGCCGATGTAGCCCAGACCACCTGTAACAAGAATTTTCACTTTTGCTTCTCCTTGAATAATTTCAAATTAGTTAGTTTCGTAGTTAAACTTTGAAAACCGCCACGTCTTTCGTTAGTGCTGAAGAAACTCGGCTGATATCTCCATGAACACTCGCGATAGCATTTGCACTGTGAGTAATTTCATCGCTCAAAGATTTAGACAGCTCAATCTCCGAGTTCAGCTTCTTCATCATTTCACACTGAATATCTGACGCTTGGGAAATGCCAGAATTGATGGTATTGATTTCACTAACGGCACTCTCAACCAGTTGAATTTGATCAATAACTTCTAACGTACGATTTCGACTTAGCTCGCTGCTTTTTAGAACTTGAGACATTTGTCCAATAAGTTGCTCCGACGAGTCGGAAAACTGAACAAGAAATTCATCAATCTCAATGGTGCTGCTTCGAGTTTTCGACGCGAGCATTCGAACTTCTTCAGCGACAACAGCAAAACCCTTTCCTGACTCGCCAGCTCTCGCAGCCTCAATGGAAGCATTTAACGCTAATAAATCAGTTTGATCGGCAATTTTCTGAATAGAACTTAGAATGCTACTGATCC
>NZ_JAWOUT010000108.1:0-957 GCF_033339515.1 Vibrio sp. 2130-1 | reverse complement strand
CATAACGCCCTGTTAAGGTGTGAGCAACGCAATACCGATGCTCCCGCATACCACCTTAACCACAAAACCTAACGCATAGTAAAAATGCCACGCGTTGCGAATCACTCTTAAACAGTTTGTTATATTAATTTATTTCCACGACTTTTATAGAACTCATATCGACACGCACTTTTTTAAACTTCGTTTCAAATGGCACATTTTCGATTATAAAGTCTCGAGAGGACTGGTTCATTCTACAGCCGAAAATTATCGACTTTACCCACTCTGGGTTAAAGTTAACTAAGGCAAACGCTCCCCTGTCGTCAATTTGACCTTGAAACCTTTGTGCATCCAATTGAACCCTATATTCATTTTCATATTCCCACTCATTAAGTTTTGTTCGTAACGCACGCCAGATTTTTTCAGAGTCACTGTGATTATTACTTATTGAAAAATGTGATTTAATTATGTTTATTATAGGGAATGACGGGATTTCACTTTGATAAGTGACTTTATCTGCCTTTAATGCATTTGAATCCCACTCAATGCAAAAACCTCTATGAGAGTTAGCATAATGCGACCACATCAAGTTACTCTCAGGATTATCTGTTACGCAATAAAACAGATAGTCATCAAAACGTTTCTCAATAGAATCAACGAAGCTATTGATGAACTCATTATCATTTCCAAGTAAGGTCGATTTAAATCTTACTTTATCCTTACCTTTAATATGAGGAATAAGGGATTTCAATTCCTTATTGGTTGGTTTAATAAAATTAACCTTCGAGTCAAATAGATCGTTAAAATTTTTTCTTCTAGAGAATGTTACTTGACTATTGAATAGGTTAATCAACGAATATTCATCATCAAGGTTATTTTCATCATATATCGGGCAATATTTATAGAAACTACTTCTCACCTAAACGACCTCTTTTAAATTAATATAACGCCTTGTTAAGGTGTGAGGCACGCAATACC
>NZ_JAWOUT010000107.1:0-958 GCF_033339515.1 Vibrio sp. 2130-1 | reverse complement strand
TGAACTCTGGCAACTCATTGAGCCTTAGCGCTTTGCGTTGAAAGCGTGCAAGCGTCGCCAAGACGAGTTGTTGCTCACGGTTAAAACCTTGCAGGGTTGAATGCAGAAGAATATAAAACGAGTGGCGATGGAAGCTGCGTAGGTTGATGCTTAGCCCAACTTCATGCAACAGAGCGGCCCATTCTAATAAATCAAACAGTTCGCTTTTCTTTTTAATCCCAAGCTCAGAATGTACTTGTTCAAGCATCTCGCGTGCGTGACCTTTTACGCGTGCAGCGTGCTCGAGATCCACACGATGTTTTTGTGCTAGGTTTTCCGTGGTACGCATGCGAATGTCAGAGCGAGCAAACCGCTCTTCCATTTCATATAACAAGCCTTCTCTCAATGCTCCATCAGAGAAAAACATCTGGTCGATTTTTAGTGCCTGAAAAATCGCAGCTAAAATCGCTACACCAGCGGCAAATACCGGTTTACGTTCATCGGTCAGGCCAGCCAACTGAATATCATCAATTGACGCGAACTCGTTTAAAGTATCAATGAGCTTACTCAGACGCTTTGCTGTAATTAAACCGTCTTCAAAGCCCAGCCCAATCAATACCTCTTGAATCGCTTTGATGGTGCCTGATGAGCCGAGTGCAATATCCCAACCTTTCTTGCGGTATTTGGTCGCGATGGACTCTAGCTTTTGTTCGGCAGCGAGCATGGCTTTGCTGAAGTTTTTGCTCGATAACTTGCCATTTTTGAAGTACTGCTGTGTAAAGCTGACGCAGCCCATTTGTTTGCTATTAAGCAGTTCTGGTTCGAACTCTTGTCCGATGATCATCTCGGTGCTTCCACCGCCAATATCGACCACCAGTTTAGAATTAGATTCCACTTGAGTGTGTGCGACACCTAAGTAAATTAGGCGCGCTTCTTCCTCTCCCGGAATAATCTCTATCGGGAACGGCATGACTGCTGT
>NZ_JAWOUT010000106.1:0-959 GCF_033339515.1 Vibrio sp. 2130-1 | reverse complement strand
TTCTAAGATGTGTAGACGAGCCATCACCTTGTCTAATCGGTATCGTAAACGACGACGCACGGTACTGCGGCGGAACTCAATCCACTCAGATAGGATCTGTACGAGACCTTTCACTTGAGGACGGTTATCCAAGCCAATCATGTTCAAGTTAACACGGTAGCTACGCTCTAGATCAGTAGATGCAAACAAGTGGTTCATCAGCAAATCGCAATCGACGCGATTCGAACGTGGCACGATTACGATGCGAGTTGGGTTCTCATGATCCGATTCGTCACGAAGATCTTCTACCATTGGTAGCTTCTTCGCACGCATTTGGTTTGCGATCTGCTCAAGCAGCTTCGAGCCAGACACTTGATGTGGAATCGACGTGATGACGATGTCTGACCCTTCTTTATGCCATACCGCACGCATCTTGATGCTGCCACGGCCGTTGCGATAGATCTTTTCAATTTCCGCTTGAGGCGAAATAATCTCCGCTTCTGTCGGATAATCTGGACCTTTCACAAACTGCATAACTTCAGGCAATTCTGCTTTCGGATTGTCGATCAGATGGATAGTTGCGTCAGCCACTTCACGAACATTGTGAGGTGGGATATCTGTCGCCATACCAACCGCGATACCCGTTACGCCATTCAACAAGATATGAGGTAGACGTGCTGGCAACATTTGAGGCTCTTTCATCGTGCCATCAAAGTTTGGTTGCCATTCCACGGTGCCCTGACCTAGCTCACCAAGCAATACTTCTGCAAACTTCGACAGTTTCGCTTCGGTATAACGCATTGCCGCGAAAGATTTCGGGTCATCCGGAGCACCCCAGTTTCCCTGACCATCAACCAGTGGGTAACGGTAAGAGAATGGTTGCGCCATTAATACCATCGCTTCGTAACATGCAGAGTCACCGTGCGGGTGGTATTTACCTAACACGTCACCAACGGTACGTGCAGACTTTTTGTATTTTG
>NZ_JAWOUT010000105.1:0-963 GCF_033339515.1 Vibrio sp. 2130-1 | reverse complement strand
CAAGCACTTCGTAAGACAAGCGTTGGCAATGTTATTCAGATCGGTGGTGATATCACTAAAGGTCTGGGTGCAGGTGCGAATCCACAAGTTGGCCGTGAGGCAGCTCTCGAAGACAGAGATAGAATTAAAGATTCCCTAACTGGTGCCGATATGGTGTTTATCGCAGCTGGTATGGGCGGTGGTACAGGTACTGGTGCAGCGCCTGTTATTGCTGAAGTGGCGAAAGAGCTAGGTATTCTGACTGTAGCGGTTGTAACAAAACCGTTCAGCTTTGAAGGCAAAAAGCGTTTAGCGTTTGCTGAGCAAGGCATCGATGAGTTATCTAAGCACGTTGACTCGTTAATTACGATTCCAAACGAGAAGCTACTTAAAGTTCTTGGTCGTGGCGTAACATTGCTTGAAGCATTTGCGAGTGCGAATGACGTTCTTAAGAATGCAGTTCAAGGTATCGCCGAGCTAATCACTCGCCCTGGTATGATCAACGTCGACTTTGCAGACGTACGTACAGTGATGTCTGAAATGGGTCACGCGATGATGGGTAGTGGTATTGCGAAAGGTGAAGACCGAGCCGAAGAAGCGGCTGAGATGGCAATTTCTAGCCCACTTCTAGAAGATATCGATCTTGCTGGTGCTCGCGGTGTTCTTGTTAACATCACTGCTGGTCTGGACATGCGTCTTGATGAGTTTGAGACAGTTGGTAACACAGTGAAGGCATTTGCATCTGACAATGCAACCGTGGTTATCGGTACTTCTCTAGACCCAGATATGACTGATGAAATCCGTGTGACAGTAGTTGCGACAGGTATTGGCAATGAAAGAAAGCCAGATATCACGCTAGTCGCTGGTGGTAAAGCGAAAGTAGCTTCGGCTCCTCAAGCTCAGCCACAACAAGTCGCGGCAACGCAAGCTGAAGAAAAGCCGGCACAAACTTTGCAGAATCAAGTGCAAGAGAAGCCACAGGTA
>NZ_JAWOUT010000104.1:0-964 GCF_033339515.1 Vibrio sp. 2130-1 | reverse complement strand
TTCAATTTGGTGCCAGTGATGAAGGCTTTGGAGAACGTAGCTTATCCGTTGCATCTCAACGGTTTTTCAAAAACTGAACAAACCGAACTTGCCACACAAATGTTGGAACATGTGGGGTTGGGCGAATTCATCCATCACATGCCCGATAACTTGTCTGGTGGTCAGCAGCAACGGGTAGCGATTGCTCGCGCTTTGGTTCACAAACCTGCATTAGTGATTGCCGACGAGCCAACAGCAAGCCTCGATAGCCAAACCGCAAACAAAGTCATCGATATTATGAAAGGGCTCGGGCACGAGTTTGGTACCACCTTCATTGTCGCCACTCACGACCCTCGTATGGCATCACGCTGCGATCGCACCATCGAGCTGGTGGACGGCAAAATCATCCAAACGCACGCCAGTGTGGAGGAGGTCTCATGGGCAAGCTAATTCCCGTTTCGGTTCGCCTTGCTTGGCTGAACCTACAACGTAATCGCCGACGCAGTTTGTTGTCGATGCTGATCATCGCCATTGCAGTTTTTGCGCTGACCAGCGCAGGTGGTTTTGGCCTTTATACTTACGACAGCTTGAAAGAATCCACAGCGCGTGACACGGGGCATCTGACATTAACCACGCCGGGTTATTTCGCTAAAGAAGAAGAGATGCCATTGAGCAATGGTTTGAGCCATGCCGATGCGATCACCAAACAGTTGATTGGCTTGAGAGAGGTGCGAGGCGTACAGCCTCGAGTGGAATTCAGCGGTTTGATCTCTAACGGCAGCAAGTCCTCGATTTTTATTGGTATCGGCGTTAACGAACGCGAGTTCGATATGAAAGGGCCGTTTTTGGACGTGCGTGATGGGCAGACGCTTTCCAACATTCATGCCTCTCGCTACGACGCTTCTGAGCCAGAAGTGATGCTTGGGGTGGATCTTGCCAATAATCTGAGCGTCAACGTGGGAGATTGGATTACCTTACTTGCTAC
>NZ_JAWOUT010000103.1:0-966 GCF_033339515.1 Vibrio sp. 2130-1 | reverse complement strand
TTTTCGTTGGAAATACCGTACAATTTCCGCCCATTTTTGTTCTCACACTTTTTATAGGTACCAAGTAACATGGATTCCATGCTGCTTTATATGATCGATTTGTTCGGTACAGCAATCTTCGCTGTGTCTGGTGTTTTACTCGCTGGCCGATTAAAAATGGATCCCTTCGGTGTTATCGTCCTAGGCAGCGTGACTGCCATTGGCGGTGGCATTATTCGTGATATGGCACTTGGTGCGACCCCCGTCTTTTGGATTACCGATACCACTTATCTTTGGGTTATCTTCATCACCTGTTTGTTAACTATGATCTTGGTTCGCAGACCAAAACGGTTAGCTTGGTGGGTTTTACCCGTGTGTGACGCCATCGGTCTGGCCGTATTTGTGGGAATTGGGGTAGAAAAAGCGCTCGCCTACAACGCCTCCGGCATGGTTGCCGTGATCATGGGTGTAATCACCGGTTGCGGTGGCGGCATAATCCGAGATGTCTTGGCCCGAGAGGTACCTATGGTGCTAAGAAGCGAAGTCTACGCCACAGCCTGTATCATTGGTGGCATCTTCCACACGATGGCTGTGAGTATGGGTTACGATCATTCCACAGCCCTGCTCGCAGGTGTTATCTCAACACTGGTGATTCGCCTTGGTGCGATTCGTTGGCATCTATCTTTACCTACTTTCGCCATCAACCGCTAAGCAATTCAAGTACAGCTTTCAATCTAAAGAGCCGACTTTATCTCGGCTCTTCGCATTTTAATTAACACGATTCGCTTATCCCTCAGCAATTCGTTAAATTATCCGTCTCATTCCTAATTTTCATTAATTGCTATGTTATTAGAAGGCATTGAAACGTTACTTGTACTAAGTAAAGAAAAAACCATGAGCCGCACTGGTAGTCAGCTGTACATCAGCCAATCTGCGGTGAGTAAACGTATCGCCAATTTAGAAAAAAAGTTAGGAAAGAAACTGATC
>NZ_JAWOUT010000102.1:0-966 GCF_033339515.1 Vibrio sp. 2130-1 | reverse complement strand
ATCATTAAGAAGCTCTCCAATTTCATCTTTAGATAAGTCGTCAAACAGATCTGAGAAGTCTAGAGCGTCTTCATTTTTATTGAAGTCAGTGACAGTATCAACATCGTTAGTGACTTCACTCCACTTAAAGATGTCGGCCCCTTCTGACCCTGTTAAAGTATCACTACCTAAACCACCAATCAGAATATCATCCCCTTCACCGCCAACGAGTATGTCGTTGCCACCATGACCAAATAGTAAGTCATCACCAGCGCCGCCATATAAATTATCCGATTTATCTCCTTGGTGAGTTTGGTTGAATTCTTCCAAGTTATTTCTAACGTACTCATGTATATCTTCGCCGTCAACGGTAGACACATCCTGACCCGTTTGCTGCGCCACATGTGATTGAATCGCACTTAAGCCTTGTTCATTACCACCAAACTCAATTAAGTCACCTAACAAGATATCGTTACCTTCACCTCCTTGAATAGTGTCTGAACCTTGTTTGAGAGGTACATCTTGACCCAATATCTTTTCAGCAAGCTTAGTAACATCAATATCTGACTCTTCCACACCCTCAGTGTCATACTGCTTGAGTGTATGTTCATCAACGCCACTCCCAAGACCTATCGCTTCTATAGAGGACAATGCCGCTAGTACTTGATACATGTGTTGAGCTTGTGTCGAGCTATTCCCTTCATCGTAATAACGGATAGAGCCATAATATCTGTCGATATCGCCAAGGATTCTACCTGTTAGCGGTGAATAAACCTTACCGTAACCATCTCTAACGACATCACCTTTGTAGGTAACGGTTTGTCCGTATGAGTAATTGTTTTTACTCGCAATATCTTGCAGGGTAACAAGCTTGCCAGAATTATCGACGTCCAAAATCACTTTCGAGAATTCACTCGGTGCTACACCATAGAGGTATGTTGCTCTATTTGGTTGACCATCCGTAACAAAGTACGTGATATTTTGGCC
>NZ_JAWOUT010000101.1:0-970 GCF_033339515.1 Vibrio sp. 2130-1 | reverse complement strand
GTGAAAACGTCGTCACCGCCAGCATCGACGTCGCGAGAATATTCAATATGTTATTCAGCAGCTCATTACTGACATTGATGGTGGGAGGCAGGGTAATGAATTTATTTAAAACAATAGAGATCAGGGCGGTTACAACAGCAAGTAAGGCGAAAAGTGATGTACGAACCCACAGTTTGCGTGTCATTTGTTTAAGCAGCCACTGCCATTTGGAGCCGGTCATTCTCATGTGCCTCTTATCTTTAGTGAGAAAGTCGATAGGAAATTCAAAACGTTATTCTTTGTTTAAGCATAGGTGAAATTTCCGGTTTCTCTTTGTGCTTGATGGGCTTCGTGATCAAGGTACAGGTATCCGAACCATTGGATAGTTTTGAAAACTATTGGGCATATTTAGAAGTTAACGAGCGTTAAAATCAGAAAGTCATGCTGCTTCAAAGAATGGCGTTCGTAAGATGTGAATCAGCCTATATTCCGTTACCTTAATTGGTACACACATTAAAAAGCACTTTTACGAACGAGGTAGAAAATGATTGTAATCACAGGTGCAAGTAGCGGCTTAGGGGCGGAGTTGGCCAAGCTTTATGATGCGGAAGGGAAAGCCACTTATCTGACTGGCCGAAGTGAGAGTAAGCTCTCTACAGTCACAAACTGCTTATCGAACAATGTTGGCTATCGAGCTTGTGATCTCGCATCCCATCAAGAAGTGGAACAATTGTTTGAACAATTAGATTCTATTCCGAGCACGGTGGTTCACAGTGCAGGCAGTGGGTACTTTGGGTTGTTACAAGAGCAAGATCCAGAGCAGATTCAAACCTTAATAGAGAATAATCTCAGCTCAGCGATTAACGTGCTTCGTGAGTTGGTTAAGCGATACAAGGATCAGCCTGTTAATGTAGTGATGATCATGTCTACTGCGGCTCAGCAGCCCAAAGCTCAAGAATCCACATACTGCGCTGTGAAATGGGCAGTCAAA
>NZ_JAWOUT010000100.1:0-973 GCF_033339515.1 Vibrio sp. 2130-1 | reverse complement strand
CGTTTGAATGTTTCGTGTTGCCGATATTACATCACACCAGCTTTTAGTAAATCATGCATATTTAATGCGCCAACGATTTTATCTTCTTTGCATAGGATAAGTGCGTTGATGTTTTTGTTCTGCATTAAGTTCAATCCTTCCACTGCTAACATTTCTGGATGTGCCGTGGTTGGATTTTTCGTCATGACTTCACCAATAGCCGTGGTATGAATATCAATGCGCTTATCCAAAGTGCGGCGTAAGTCACCATCGGTGAATATACCAAGCATAGCATCGTGCTCGTCCACGATGGCGGTCATTCCCAAACCTTTCTCTGAAATCTCCAAAAGTGCATCGCGAATCAACGCATCTGGAGACACTTTCGGTAATGCATTTCCGAAGTGCATAATATCAGACAGCTTAAGTAGCAATTTTCTTCCTAAAGCACCACCAGGATGTGAGAGAGCGAAGTCTTCTGCTGAGAATCCACGCGCTTGAAGTAGGGCAACTGCTAGCGCATCGCCCATTACTAAAGTTGCTGTGGTACTACTGGTTGGTGCAAGGCCAAGTGGACAAGCTTCTTGAGGGACAGTGATTTGCAAGTGCAAGTCAGCCAGTTTTGCCATGTTGGATTCTGGCTTGCCCGTCATGCTAATGATTTTAATGTTTAAACGCTTTAGAACAGGGAAGAGAGACAAGATTTCATGGGACTCGCCAGAGTTAGAAATGGCGATAACAATGTCACCCGCACTGATCATACCCAAGTCACCATGCGCTGCTTCACCCGGGTGAACGAAAAACGCTGATGTACCTGTGCTGGCAAGCGTTGCTGCAATCTTGTTGCCAATGTGGCCTGATTTGCCCATACCCATCACGACAACTTTGCCGCTATTGGAAAGGATCAATTCGCAAGCTTGTTCAAACTGCTCATCAAAGTATTTGTCTAGCTCTTGCAGAGCCGCGACTTCGATATCAAGAACTTGTTTAGCTGCAG
>NZ_JAWOUT010000099.1:0-978 GCF_033339515.1 Vibrio sp. 2130-1 | reverse complement strand
GCACAACAATTAGGTAAACGACTAGCAACAGCAGCGTTAAAGCTCAAAGCTTGTCACTAATACCAGTATTAATAATCAGTAGAATTGGTATCAATTCAAGGATAGAGAATCGATGTCTGACTCTGTCGAAGAACAACCACCTCTTGGTGCTCAAGCAAAAACGTATCGCTACCTCGCTTTGTTCGGCAACTTAGCTTTATTAGCATGGGTCGCGATTTGGCAACTCGCTTTATCTCCTCACCCACATCTGAGTAGCACAACACTCGCGATTGCATGGTGTATTCCGTTATTGCTACCGTTACCTGGCATCTTAGCGGGCAAACCTTACACGCATGCGTGGGCGAACTTTGTCTTGATGCTGTATTTCTTGCACGCCCTCACTATCTTGTACGTGGACGGTGGTGAACGGTGGTTGGCAGCGGTTGAGCTGGTGCTTACCTCTCTTGGTTTTGCTGGCAATATTTTGTTTGCTCGTGCTCGAGGAAAAGAGCTAGGCCTTAAACTCAAACGCTTGTCACAAGTAGAAAAAGAAGAAAAAGCGAAGTTCAATAAATAACTTCTCTGATTCAAAAACAAAAAGAGTCGCAATTGCGACTCTTTCTTTATTCTATGCTCAAACGCAGATTAACTTTGCGAAGTAGAATTCCACTCATAAATCAGATCGTATTGATCTTGCACTTGAGGAATCACAACAGGCTGTTGTACTTGCACTGCTGGCACAGTTTCCTCAACGGCTTGAACCACCGTTTTTGGTTGCCCTTCTATAGCTTGAGCCTCTGAAGGTAGAGTTTCTACCGATTGATCTTCCGATGGCGTCACTTCTTCAACGTCACCGAGTGGATCTTCAAATTCCATCAATTGTGAGATAGACGAAGCCTCTTGCTCAAATGCTTGTTGTGAAGCAAGCAAATGAATAGTCAGCGTTAACTCACTGCCTTGTACACGCTTGATTTCAGTGCCCGCCACTGAATTCAATTT
>NZ_JAWOUT010000098.1:0-992 GCF_033339515.1 Vibrio sp. 2130-1 | reverse complement strand
TCAATAATCCGAGAGCCTTTTCGCGATGTCAGATTTATCACCTACCAGCTTACCAAGTAGAGCATTCGCCACTCAGAAATTAGCCAAACTGATTGATCGATGGACGGGAAACGCAAACCAATACGACACGCCAATTTCGGGGTTGAGGTTCAGTCGTTGGACAACGCCGACGCCGCCTACGAGCTATACCCACAATCCAAGTATTTGTCTTATCGCGCAAGGCAGGAAGCGAGTCTTATTGGGAGAGGAAAGCTTTATTTACGATGCCAACCACTTCCTGATTTCTTCTGTCGATCTCCCTATCATTGCCAACATTATCGAAGCCAGTGAGGAGCAACCTTATTTAGGGCTGATCATGGAGCTGGATTTGACCGAGATTTCCCAACTGATTGTCGATAGCGAACTTGCCTTTACTCAATCCAAAGAAGCGCAAAAAGGCATTGCTGTCGGTGAGTTGTCGGAATCTCTATTGGATGCGTTTGTACGCTTAGCAGAATTATTAGACGAAGGCCAAAACATCAAAATTTTAGCGCCCATCATTAAACGGGAGATTTTTATCGCCTTTTGATGAGTGAACAGGGCACGCGTCTCCATCAAATCGTGACTGCGGGCAGCCATAGCCATCAAATAGCCAAAGCCATCGACTGGCTCAAAAACAACTTTGTCAAACCATTAAGTGTTGGAGATTTGGCTTCGTACACAGGTATGAGTAAATCGTCATTTTACACGCACTTTCGCTCCATGACGTCCATGACACCATTACAGTTTCAAAAGAAGTTACGCTTAAGTGAAGCACGCCGATTGATGCTGACAGAAAACTTAGACGCCATGGCTGCGACATTCAAAGTCGGCTATGAAAGTCCGTCTCAATTCAGTCGGGAATACAGCCGCTTGTTTGGCGCACCGCCGTCTAAAGACATCAAATCGCTAAGAGAAAATTTGGGCTAGATTGACACAAAAAAGCCGTTAGTCTGTACTGCCACAGAGCTAAC
>NZ_JAWOUT010000097.1:0-996 GCF_033339515.1 Vibrio sp. 2130-1 | reverse complement strand
ATCTCGTCTGAGCTCGTATGGAATGAAAATGGTCGCCATGAACTGTTTATCGAATCGGGAGTGTTTAAGCTCTTGCCTGATAAGCAAGGTTGGAAAGTAAATGGTCACTCACTTCAAATTCGCACCGATGACAAATCCTGGCCTGAACTTGATGCGGCTTTTGACTGGCAACCAGATGGCTGGAAGCTCAACCTTTCTCAGCTCGACATTGAGGCGTTGATTCCACTCGTTAAGCTCGCGCCGGAATCGGAATCAACCAGTGACTTACTCAATAAATTAGCGCCGAAAGGTCGTGTTGAAGACATTCGCTTAGCCATGAATGGTGGCTTAGATACGGTGCGTTATTCGGCGGACCTCGATGAGTTAGCTATGACTCAATGGGAACTGTTGCCGGGCTTTCAACATGTGCAAGGCAGCGTTGCGGGTGACTTGAAGCAAGCGAAAGCGAAAGTCACGGTCATTGATGATGTTTTCCCGTACGGGGATGTATTCCAAGCCCCATTGAACATCAAGCAAGGCGAAGTCGACATCATCTGGCAGCAAGATGAGACAGGTTGGCGTTTGTGGTCGGATAAAGTCACGGCTGCGACTCCGGACCTTCAAGTGTTGGGCGCATTTCGACTCGATTTCCCTAAAGAGCAAAGCCCATTCCTATCGTTTTACGCTGAGGCGGATCTCTACAACGCTGGTGAAACTTGGCGTTACTTGCCAACCTTGGCATTAGGCCAAGATCTGACTGATTACCTATCGACCGCCATTCAAGGCGGTAAAGTAAACACAGCCAAATTACTGTGGTATGGCGAGTTAGGAGATTTTCCTTACAAAGAGCACAACGGCATGTTTCAGGCATGGGTTGGCTTAAAAGACGCGAAATTCAGTTTTGATACTGCGTGGCCAACCATTACCGACTTGCAGCTTGAGCTATTGTTTGAAAACGACGCCATGTATCTGGATTCCAAATCGGCGACGTTAAATGGCGTTCACGCTAAACGCATC
>NZ_JAWOUT010000096.1:0-996 GCF_033339515.1 Vibrio sp. 2130-1 | reverse complement strand
GATGGATACGAAAACCAGTTTGAAGTTCCTAGTGTCACGATTCAAGGTGACGCACTCAAGATAAGCGATGAGTGGCTTGTTACTATCACCATTACCGACAGCCTCAATAATTCCATTACTGTTACAACGACCGTAGAGAATGAGGCTTATACCCTATCAGACGTTGATCTGTCTTCTCTTGCTGAAGGGCCGCTTACGGTGACTTCTGTGGTTTCTGACATTTATGGCAATAACCTGAACGCCGTCGATACGACCATTAAAGATACGCTTGCAACGGTGAACGTCAATTTTGATGGTGGAGGGGATGAGTATTTAAATCAGTACGAAATCGCGACTACTCGCCTCGAAGGGACGATTGAAAACATTGAAGATGGCCAGCGTATCCAAGTTACGGTAACCGACTCGTTAGGAGCGGTCATAAACTTAGAAACGGTGGTGACTGGTGGAAGTTGGTCTCTGGACGACGTTGACCTTTCTGGATTGTCTGAAGGTACGCTGACAGTTGTTGCTAAGAGTATAGATATAGCGGGCAACCCTGCAATCAGTGAAAACACCATCATCAAAGATACGCTCGCAAGTGTGACGGTGGACGTTGACGATGGCAGAGACGGCTATTTAAACACTGAAGAGCGCCAATCTGTCACTTTGTCAGGGCAAGTCAGTGATGTTGAAAATGGTCAGACGGTTTCTGTCACGGTTCAAGACAGCTTGGGGGTGATGCTCTCGTTCAATACCGTTGTCGTTGATGGTATGTGGCAAGTCGAAGGGGCGAACTTATCCACGTTAGCCGATGGGGCGTTAACCGTATCTGCCTCCGTGAATGATGTAGCGGGCAACCAAGCGAAAGCAATGGATGAGGCTACGACCATAGATGCCACTGCTCCCACCATTGATATCGATACGGATTTTTATATTAGCGGTGGTCTTGCCATTGATGATTTCCGTGAGGGTATAGTCACGGAAATGAGAGGGACAACCAGTGGTGTAGAGCAAGGT
>NZ_JAWOUT010000095.1:0-998 GCF_033339515.1 Vibrio sp. 2130-1 | reverse complement strand
AAGGGCGCAAAGTCTTCACCCTGCAAACCTTGCCAGGGCGTGAGGATAAAGCCGACTCAAGCAGTCGAGTAGCCAACCATGCTGGTTTCTCGCTACACGCCGGTGTGATGGCCGAAGCGCATCAGCGGGATAAGCTTGAGCGCTTGTGTCGCTACATTAGTCGGCCAGCGGTTTCAGAAAAACGTCTGGCATTAACCGCCAATGGGCAGGTGCGTTACGAGCTCAAAACTCCGTACCGCAATGGCACCACCCATGTGATCTTCGAGCCGCTGGACTTCATCGCCAAACTCGCTGCGTTGGTACCTAAGCCGCGAGTCAACCTCACACGCTTCCACGGCGTCTTTGCACCGAACAGCAAACACCGAGTTCAAGTAACACCCGCCAAGCGGGGCAAGAAGCCCGACAAATCGGAAGGTCTCGATACTAACTGGCGTGACAAGAGTCCTGCAGAGCGCCACCGCGCCATGACCTGGATGCAACGCCTCAAGCGAGTCTTCAATATTGATATTGAAGTCTGCGAACACTGCGGCGGTCACGTCAAAGTGATTGCCAGCATCGAAGATCCGAAGGTCATTGAGCAGATTCTCAAGCATCTGAAACAGAAAACAGCCAAGGCGAATGCCGCCAAGCAGCGTGAGCTGCCACCAGAACGAGCGCCGCCACTGACTCCCAGCCTGTTCGATCCATCACAGAGTCGTCTCTTTGACTGACGACCCCAAATCCAACACTGCTCAACACTGCCAACTTTTAAACGGGGCGGTGGGGCAGTTTGTATCTCTCGAGCTATCAGGCTAGAGATTTTACCGCCAAATCGAACCTTATTAGAGCGGTTTAGGCTGGACCGGCAGTTAAAATTGGGGCTTGAGCGGTAAACGAGTGAGGGAATTTCAGGTAAGATACTTCGGATGAGGAGCAAAAAGGTGGTTTATACTTCCTATACCCGGAAATCACCACGCCGCCGGTCAGGATCGCCATGTCTTCCAGCATCGCCTTGCGAC
>NZ_JAWOUT010000094.1:0-1002 GCF_033339515.1 Vibrio sp. 2130-1 | reverse complement strand
TACCACACGTACCAGAGTCGCAACATCCCCATTTAGCTTTCCACCTTCGCCCTGGGTGTAAGTGCTTTGATGCTCATTACGCGGTGTTTGATTTATTCGCAGCTGTTCGTACTCAGCAATTCGATCAGCTCAACATCAACCAATTACAACAAGGGGTGATCCGCATTGAGCCCAATGGTGAAGCGCAGTGTTTCGCGCTAGCTGCCGAAGCCTATCAATTGCTTGCCAGCTTGGAACAAAAGCAATGTTTGAGCGATATCCCTGAGCCGTTGCTCACTCATCTTAATCACATCATGACGCTTGACCTGATTGAAGGTTTTACGCTGCAAACCGCGTAAGGAGGATACGATGACAGATTCTGTTAAAAGCCTGATTAGCCGCTACGACGAATACACCAACAGCTTACAAACTCACGCAATGCCGTTGTTGCTGCTGTTTTGCCGTTTATGGGTCGCTTGGGTGTTTTTTAATTCTGGCCTTATCAAAATTGCCTCATGGGATAGCACCTTGTACTTGTTCGAATTTGAGTATCAAGTTCCGTTGCTACCTTGGGAATTTGCCGCCTATTCAGGCACATTCGCAGAGTTAGTTCTTCCGGTCTTTTTAGCGCTTGGATTATTTACTCGCCCTATGGCTGCCATGTTGTTTGTGTTCAACATTATCGCGGTCCTGTCCTACCCGCTACTGTGGGAGAAAGGTTTCCATGACCATCAACTCTGGGGGTTAATGATTTTGATTGTGATGCTGTGGGGAGGCGGTCCGTTTTCGCTCGACCGATTACTAAAAGACAAATTCGTCAGATAGAAAAATCCCCGCGATTGCGGGGATTTCTTTTATTGCTTGTTTAGATAAGCCAGCAGTTCATCCGCTGAGATACCTTGTTGTGCGAGGTCTTTTGCTAATAGCTCAACTTGCTCGCCCTTGCGTGACTCAATCACTTGTTGAAATTGGTACACAATGTCACGCAAGATTGGTAGAGGTACTTGTTTTGCCGCACTACGA
>NZ_JAWOUT010000093.1:0-1018 GCF_033339515.1 Vibrio sp. 2130-1 | reverse complement strand
CCAAACCGCAAGGTCTGGTTCGCTTAGCCTTGTATCAAAAGCTGATCGATAGCATTCCATATGGTGAAAGAGTTGGCTATCCAACTGTGGCCATTGGTGGCATTGACCAATCAAACGCAGAGCAAGTTTGGCAATGTGGCGTGTCCAGTTTAGCGGTGGTTCGTGCGATTACCTTGTCCGAATCGCCGAAACAAGTGATTGAGTTTTTCGACCAACTGATGAGCACAACGAGCACGTCATTGGTCATGGAGGACTATCGTGCTTACTGATCAAGAATTCATTCGTTATCAGCGTCAAGTTTCGTTACCTGAAATCGGAGAATCGGGCCAAGCTCGTCTTGGTCAATCTCATGTGTTGCTCATCGGCTGTGGTGGGTTGGGTAGTGCAGCAAGTTTGTATCTCGCGTCTGCTGGCGTGGGTAAGTTGGTTGTGATTGATGATGACCGTGTCGACAGCAGCAATTTGCAGCGCCAGGTTATCTATCGTGAAGGCGACATTGAACTGGCGAAAACCGAGGCGATGGCTCAGCAGCTTCGTGATCTCAATTCAATGATTCAGGTACGCACGATTACCAAGCGTCTCGACCAAGCTCAGTTACAACTCGAAGTCATGTTGGCGGATGTGGTGTTGGATTGCAGTGACAACCTGCCAACGAGGCAGCTGATCAATCAAGTTTGTTATGAGCAAAATACACCTCTGATATCGGCGGCAGCGATTGGTTGGCAAGGGCAGTTTGCTGTTTTTGACTACTCAGACAAACCATCAAATTCAGGCTGCTATCGATGCTTGTATCCGTTTGATGAATTGCAGCAAACAATGAAGTGCAGCGAAACCGGCATTATCGGCCCTGTGGTGGGCACTCTGGGGAACTACCAAGCTCTCGCTGCTATTCAAAAGTTGGCGATAGATCGCTTTCATGTTGAGTGTGGTCAGTTACACCTCTTTGATGGACTGCGGATGAACTGGCAGACCATGTCTATAACCAAAGACAAGCAATGTCAGGTTTGTGGTGACAATA
>NZ_JAWOUT010000092.1:0-1018 GCF_033339515.1 Vibrio sp. 2130-1 | reverse complement strand
TTATCACTTGTTTGCTTGTGACTAAGATTAAGCCGAGCTACGTTTTTGCTGGTGCAGCCTTTATTGCTTTCATGGCGGGAATGATGGATTCCACGACCATTGCTGCGAACTTTACCAACTCATCATTGTTAACTTTGGTCCTGCTGATTCTCGCTTCTTGTGCATTAGAAAAAACGTTACTGATCAGTTGGGTGAGCCGTAGTATTTCAGAAGGTCATTTAGGCAGTGTGATCGCCAAGCTTGGGTTATCGACCGCCTTACTGTCTTCCTTTACCAACAATACGGCCGTTGTTGTGTCTTTGATTGGTGCGATTAAACGCAATCAACAGCACGCGCCTTCTAAGCTACTGATTCCACTTTCTTACGCGGCGATATTTGGCGGCACATTAACGCTTATTGGTACTTCGACCAACCTTATTATTAATAGCTTTGTGGAAGATGCAGGGCTACCGAGTCTAAGCTTTTTTACTCCGACGATGATTGGCTTGGCTGTCTTAGCGGGTGGTCTTTTAATTCTTATTCCGCTGAGCTATTTGCTGCCAAGTTACGATGACCAAAACCAAGAAGACTTACCGTATTTCCTTGAATCTCGTGTTGAACCTGGTTCACCTTTGGTTGGCCGTACCATCAGTGAAAACAATCTGCGTGCACTGCGTAAGTTGTTTCTTGCAGAGGTGGTTCGTGATGGCGTGACGGTATCGTCAGTAGGCCCCGACTTCGTGCTGAAAGCGAAAGATCGTCTGTTGTTTTGTGGCGATGTCGAAAGTGTGGCGACCTTGCAAGAAATTCCGGGGCTGACGCTATTTGGGCAACAGCATTTGAATGGTCAAAACTTTATTGAAGTGGTGGTCAGCTCCTCTGCAACCTTCTGCCATAAGACTTTGAAAGAAAGCCGCTTCCGCGATCGTTTTGATGCGGTTGTTGTCGCCATTCGTCGTGGGCATGAGCGTTTAGAAGGTGGATTGGGCAGTATTACCTTAGCTCCGGGCGATACTTTAGTGTTGGTGCCGGGCAAGCG
>NZ_JAWOUT010000091.1:0-1022 GCF_033339515.1 Vibrio sp. 2130-1 | reverse complement strand
TGCGTTTGCGTATCAACGTTCTTAAACGCTGAATGATGGCATCGGCTCGTTCCACTTGCCCCTGTATTTTCTCTAGCACAGGCACAATATCTTCATGCGGACGCTTCTTCGCAAGACGCAGTAACCCACCTTCACTGTAATTACGAATGGCTGCCAGCGGTTGATTTAATTCATGAGCCAGACTGCTGCCAATTTCCCCGACAATCGCCACTCTTTGCGAATGTTCTAACTGCTCGCTTTTCTCTTTCAGCCTTAGCGATGTCAGCTCTAATGCTTGTTTGCTTTTGCTAAAACGATACTCAAGCCAAAAGTGGTACACGTTCAATACAATCACAAACATGAACAGTGCCCATGCCCATTCTTGATGGCTGCGCAACCAGCGCAGCGCCTCACTCCACCAAGGTTGTTGCAATGGATGCAAATCCAACGCCTGATAGAGTTTATCGATGCTCAACAAGCTAACGGGCGATGTCCAGCCTGACGCGCCAGCGGCAATAATGGCGGGGTGCTCTGGTGGCATAGCAAGCAAGACTTGCGCGATTTTTTTCGCCAGAAGAGACGAGCCTCGTTCTGTTTTGGCAAACGACCAGTTTGGATATAACGGCGTAGAAACGGCGCACGAAGAATGTTCATTTGGCTGTTGGTTTAAGACTCGAAAATCATCGTGCTGTAACAGACCTTCATTTTGCATCTGTTCCAGTAGACAAGCAGGCACGACAGCGGCTTCAACATTGCCGTCACGTAATTGGTAGAGATTGGCATCAATTGGGAAACCGAGATAGCGAACATCCGCAAAAAAGTCATTCGGATCGAGTCCCATTTCCACGATTTGATAGCGCAGGGTCAGATAACCACCAAACGCTTTTTCGGACACTGCCGCGACAGGAAATCCAGAAACATCTTTTAATGTTTGGTATGGCGAATTTGCCCGAACCACCAGCGCAGAACCAATGCTATAGTTCGAGTTTTGCGGTGCGCGCCCCGTCAATGTTGCCATCCATGACAACGCATATTGTCTGCCC
>NZ_JAWOUT010000090.1:0-1031 GCF_033339515.1 Vibrio sp. 2130-1 | reverse complement strand
ATAACGCCCTGTTAAGGGGTGAGCAACGCAATACAAAAGCCGCCGCAAACCACCTTAATCACCAAAATCAACGCATAGTGAAAATGCCACGCGTTGCGAATCACTCTTAAACAGTTTGTTAGGTGCGTTTTCCACGATGTTATAGGTCGCTGTATGCAATTGTTTCTATTTTGTCTCGATTAACACCGCAATCAATGAGGCTTTGTGTGAAAATCTCTTCTTGGTCCTCAGAGTAACAACAAACTTTCCAAGTCGCCTCTGGAACACTTTGAGCAATACGCGCGAAATATGGCTGATCAATAGTATTCAAAGAATGCCCTATTATGACAACCTCTTCGATGTTACTGAGTTGTTCAAAATACCATTCATGTTGCTCAATGACGTCAGCTACTGGCTTTTTTAATGCATATAAAGGATAACGAGCGCCGCTTTGAGCGTCTGAGAACATATCTCTGGTGCTTTCACCGTCCTCGTCAAACTCAGCAGGCTCAACTATAGTTTCACCATGTCCAAAAATTAGTTCATCGTGTGTTTCAGCACGACCATGAATATGGAATACATGATTATCTTCAATACCGTACACAGCTTGGAGAGTTGATGTATAGTTGAACGTTATGAACTGAGAATCTTCAGAAAAAGTCATTTTCTGTTCAGCAGCACTCACATCAAGTTGGTTTACCCAACCAGTAAAAGTTTCTCTTACTGATGAAACGTGTATATCTGTTTGCTCCGTTATTTCATCTTCCAAACCATATATGAAACTAGGTCTGAAATCATCCGAAGTAATATCAACCTCGTTGTGAAAATCGAAAAAACCGTCTGCATCAAAAGCACCTAGAGCATTTTCAAAATCATGCCAAGGCTCGTGAACACTTAAATCAAATAGGTAGTAGTTCCCCAATTCATCAAGCGTTTCCTGAGCAAATTCATAGAACTCACGATAACTCGTTGGCAAGCCATGCCATAAGTCAAATCCATTACCGATAATGTATAAATTAGTCAACGTCTATACCTCCTAGCACCTAACGCCC
>NZ_JAWOUT010000089.1:0-1032 GCF_033339515.1 Vibrio sp. 2130-1 | reverse complement strand
AAAGTGCAGGTTGCTTTGAGTGAAATTGGCGAAGGTGGAACAATAACGTTACCGGAACCAACGATGAGAGTGCTTCCTTATTTGCCCCAAGCAAAGAAATAGCACTATCTCCACTAAAGAGCCGCATTCGCGGTTCTTTTTCTATTCTATGATGATAATTCAGCGCACTTATTTTCTTATCCTTCAATACAAACATTTAATCCTGCTGCAAAAGCCCGTATAATCCACGCCCCAAAGAAACCCATGTTAGGAAGTCCTACTGTCGATTTTATCGGCGATGTGAGAGCCCGCAATGAACCAGAAAGATACAAGAAAAGAAACCCTTGAATTCAACAAGCTTCAAAAACGTTTGAGAAGAAATGTTGGAAATGCCATTACAGATTACAACATGATCGAAGAAGGCGATGTTGTCATGGCATGCATAAGCGGTGGTAAAGACTCATTTGCGATGCTCGATATCCTGTTGAATCTACAAAAAGCGGCACCAATCAAATTTGAAGTGGTTGCTGTTAACCTAGACCAAAAACAACCTGGTTTCCCAGAGCATATTTTGCCTGAGTATTTTGAGACGCTGAATATTCCTTACTACATCGTAGATAAAGACACATACTCAGTAGTTAAAGAAAAAGTGCCAGAAGGTAAGACAACGTGTGGTCTATGTTCTCGTCTACGTCGTGGTACGCTTTACTCATTTGCTGAGAAAATCGGCGCAACAAAACTTGCACTTGGTCATCATATGGATGACATCGTAGAAACGATGTTCTTGAACATGTTCCATGGTTCTCGTTTGAAGGCAATGCCACCAAAGCTACGCTCTGATGATGGTCGTAACGTGGTTATTCGTCCGCTGACTTACTGCCGCGAAAAAGACCTGATCAAATACGCAGAGCACAAAGATTTCCCAATTATTCCTTGTAACCTATGTGGTTCTCAAGAGAACTTGCAGCGCCAAGCAATCAAAGCAATGCTGATTGATTGGGATAAGAAGACGCCAGGACGCGTAGAAGCGATTTTCAAATCAATCCAAAACGT
>NZ_JAWOUT010000088.1:0-1036 GCF_033339515.1 Vibrio sp. 2130-1 | reverse complement strand
AACTGGTTGAGAAGATCAAAGCAGTTAAGTAATTCACAAAGTAATTAGTAATAAACAATCGAAAACAAGGTGTTACCACATTCTGGTACATAGAGGTTGACCAATTATTATTGGTCGTTATGATGGCGTGAGAAGTTAGATGGAATATAGTGATAATATCATCATGATGCCTTTTGAACCGAAAAGACCGTATCAAGAGATCGGTTTAGTCCTTAGACAAGAACTTATCAATGGCCGTTACGTGGTCGGAGATAGGCTGCCGCCTGAGCGCGATATCGCAGAACGTCTCGACGTTAGCCGCACAGTAGTGCGTGAAGCGATCATCATGCTGGAGCTGGAAAACCTTGTCGAAGTGAAGAAAGGTTCTGGAGTGTATGTCATCAATATTCCATCTCAACCGAACTCCCGTGAGAACGTGATCAGCGATGATGCCGGTCCGTTTGAAATGCTCCAAGCTCGCCAGTTGCTTGAAAGTAACATTGCGGAATTTGCAGCGATGCAAGTAACGCCTGGCGACATCGTGAAAATGCGTGCAGCCCTTGAGTTAGAACGAGAAGAACTTGCCAGTGGCACCGCAGATTGCAACGGTGATGAGAAGTTTCACATGTGCATTGCAGAGGCAACTCAAAACTCTGTGCTGGTGGACATGTTGAAGCAATCTTGGGAGCGACGCGAGAGCAGCCCAATGTGGAAGAAACTTCATTCTCACATTGCTGGTCAAGACTACCGTGAAGAGTGGTTAGACGATCACGCCAAAATCCTTGCCGCATTGCAGCGTAAAGATCCAAACGCTGCAAAAAATGCCATGTGGCAACACCTTGAAAACGTTAAACAGCGCCTGTTGGAGCTGTCTGACATCGATGACCCGAATTTTGATGGTTACTTATTCAGTTCCAACCCTGTTGTTCTGCAGGGTGCTGAAAACGGTTAACCACCTTGCCGGCTTCGGTCGGCTCTAGTCAGCGCAGCTGCATTATCGTGGCTGCATATTAAGAAGTCGTTGTGCACTTAGCTTGATAAATTCGAGCGGGCTGAG
>NZ_JAWOUT010000087.1:0-1037 GCF_033339515.1 Vibrio sp. 2130-1 | reverse complement strand
GGCCGATGAACACACAATATCTGATCCAAGATAAGACCGAACGTTACCAACGAAATGCAGACAACATGCAATGCGTCATACAGTTTTTAATACAAGAAACGTACTCCACAATCACCAACTTAATGGTGCTTTTGAATTATCAGAAAAGACAGCCTCTCGATCGTTTACTGGCAAAACTAAAAGGCTTAGGTCTCATCAAAAAGTACGAACTAAAAACGCCAAGAGGAAAGCTTGCATTGTGGGGAGTGACCGACTTAGGCCTTGCGCAAAACCAACAGAAAAGTAATGGCAGAGAGAAGAGTTTTGTACCGTACCGAGTCACGGCCAAGAATGCAGAACATAAAATGAAAGTACAGTTTGTGCAGCTCCAGCTACAAAAAAATGGATGGTGTGATTGGGAAAATGGTAAACATGAAGACGCACGCAAAAAATATCAGGTAGCACACAAACCGAATGGTTTGGTGAAAAGTCCTTCGGGAGCAAAGATTGCACTCGAACTGATGCAAACAATTCAAACACCATCACGCTACCGGACCATTTTTAAAGATCACATACAGGCAAAAAAAGAGGGGTACTGGCATGCGGTCTTTTTCATCGTTGAGAGTAACGAAATGAAAAAGCTGTTAGAGAACCACTTCAACAAAATTGAATACATAAGGTTCAAAGAATCGAAGCACCCATTCGAGTATTACTGTTCAAACCTTTACCGAATCTTCACATTGGAAGAGGTGAAGACCTTACAAGAAACGAGAGAGCCTAAACGGTGAAGAATGTTGTCGCAAGACTCCCCTGATCAGCCCTTTCGGCTGCGCCGACCCCTACCCATTTTCGACTCGTTTTGAGTGAATCTGAGCATTGTCTGTGGTCGCTTTCCGTGGAGTTTTTTCTCGTACCCTTTCGGGCTGCCCCGCGCTGTGTGTAAAGGCTTTCGCCCCCCGTCCGAGTCACACAACACTAATCAGTTATTCCTTTTCCGCTTGTCCCCGTCTAGCAGCTACAACAGGGGGGTTTTATCGTGCTTTCGCAAGTTCTGATTA
>NZ_JAWOUT010000086.1:0-1039 GCF_033339515.1 Vibrio sp. 2130-1 | reverse complement strand
ATCTTTATTTTTCATTCGATTACGTTCTGGTGGTGTAAGGCGTATCCGTGTTTGCATAAATTAACTTATACCAAAATTGGTATATTACCAATAATAAATGGTCAATTTATCTCCTTATCTATGAACCTTATGATGATGGTGGGTTTGAGATATGAACAAAGAATAATCGGTTCAACATTAATCTAGACTTGAAAAGACTTGTTCTAATTTGAGCAACACCATCTAATAAGATAAGGATTACTTCTATATGAAAAAGCGCATTTTAGCAGTAGCAGTGACGAGCATGCTTCTGTCTGCCTCTGTCTTTGCACAAGAAACGGTGGTTCCAAGCCGCGTGGGTGATTTGAAATTTGAATCAGATTTTCCGACACAAGAAACAATGAAAAACATGTTGAATGAAATGGATTTTCAGCGTGCAACCCAAGCTTATCTTTGGGGAATCCCTGCCTCAAGTATTATGGAATGGCTGAACGTTAGCCGTAATGATTTTAAATTTGAAGAAGGTCAAATGGGCTTCTTCAATACCCTTAAGCAAAAACAAGGCATTATTACCGCCAACTTTACAACGCCTTATGTTATCGGTACATGGAACCTAGAAAAGACAGGCCCCCTAATTATTAACCTCCCTGAAGCTAAGATGGCGGGCATGATGCTTGATGTCCATCAGCGCGTACTGCCTGATTTGAGCTTATTGGGCCCAGATAAAGGTAAAGGTGGTAAATACTTGATTGTGCCACCGGGTGAAAAATACAAAGATCTAAATCCAAAAGGCTATTACGTCATTAGACCGAAGACCAATGTTGTATATGGTGGCATCCGTATTCTTGAACCGGATGTTGATCGCGTAGTGAAACAAGTGGTGCCAAACATCACAACGCAACCATACGCCGATGGCAAACTAGGTCGTAAAATCCCGGTTGCTCAAGTGCCGGAAATTGATTGGACGCATATTCCAAAAGATGGCTTGGAATACTGGAAGACGATCCATCAAATCATCCAAGAAAACCCAGTGGAAGAACGCGATCGTTTTGTTATGGCT
>NZ_JAWOUT010000085.1:0-1044 GCF_033339515.1 Vibrio sp. 2130-1 | reverse complement strand
TGGCGTTGTTGCTCAAATCGAATTGAACCTTTCTAGGTAGTTGCGATCTGATCTCATATCAATGATTGAACGAGCAATGAAATGGGTAAGTCAAAAGCTAAAATCACAAACTGGAGCAAGTACAACCGTGCATTGTGTCAGCGTGGCAACGTGACCTTTTGGATTGACGACTCTGCTGTCAAATCGTGGAAGTGCACTAAGCATCATGGGAAACGAGGCAGAGGCTTTCAATACTCCGATACGGCTATCGAAACCGCCCTTATGATAAAAGGCATTTTCTCGCTTCCGCTTCGTGCTCTTCAAGGTTTCATCGACTCCATTTTTAAGCTGATGGATGTTCCGCTAACTTCACCTGATTACACATGTATCAGCAAACGGTCAAAGACAGTGCAGGTACGGTATCGTAACAAGTCTAAAGGCAGCATCCGTCATATCGCCATTGACTCTACAGGTCTTAAAGTCTTTGGAGAGGGAGAATGGAAAGTCAAAAAGCACGGCAATGAAAAGCGCAGAACATGGCGCAAACTGCATCTTGCTGTCGATGTAGATACACATGAAGTTATAAGTGCTGAAGTGAGCTTAGTTAATGTCGGAGATAGTGAAGTGCTTCCGACACTGCTCAATCCACTACGAAGAAAAATAGACTCAGTCTCTGGCGATGGTGCATACGATACGAAAGAATGCCATAAAGTGTTGCAACGGAAAGGCATTACTCCATTAATACCACCGCGTAAAAATGCTGGCTTTTGGGACAATGGACACCCAAGAAACGAATCAGTAAAAGCCTTAAAAAGTGATACGTTAGCTCAATGGAAAATTAACTCTGGTTATCATGACCGTTCTTTATCTGAAACGGCAATGTCTCGATACAAAGGGCTAACCAGTGGTCAATTGAGCTTAAGAAATTACAATGCTCAAGTAGGTGAAGCGTTGGCCAACGTCAAAGCCATGAACAAAGTCATAGGACTAGGTATGCCTATTCGAAGCTAATGGCGATAGAGTGTAGGCAAGATCGACTCTTCACCTGATTTGATCAACACCGCC
>NZ_JAWOUT010000084.1:0-1052 GCF_033339515.1 Vibrio sp. 2130-1 | reverse complement strand
ATTGTGGCCACGATTGCCTTTGGGATGGGTGTCGACAAATCCGATATTCGCCGAGTAATTCACTTTGATCTACCTAAATCCATTGAAAACTATGCACAAGAAATAGGTCGAGCAGGACGCGACGGACAACGCTCTGAATGCATTCTGCTTGGCAATACTTCTGGGCTAACTGTATTAGAAAACTTTGTGTTTGGCGACACGCCTGAGCGCTCTTCGATTAGTTATGTATTGGGTCAAATCAAAGAGCACCAACCTCAGTGGGAAGTCGTGCCACTACGTTTGTCTCGCGAGAGCAATATCCGCCAGTTACCACTCAAGACGCTGTTGGTGTATTTAGAGCTTGCGAAAGTGATCGAAGCTAAGTTTAGCTACTTTGCCGAATATCGATTCAAATTCCTACAAGATCAGCAATTTATCGTTAACCAATTCCAAGGAGAACGACGCGAGTTTGTAGAAGCCATTTTCACTTGTTCAACCAAAGCGAAAGTATGGTGCCAAGTCGATCTCGATGCTCTTTGGATGCACTATCACTCGGAGCGTAGCCGCGTGGTCGCTGCACTGGATTACTTTCATCAGAATGGTTGGGTTGAACTGGAAAGCAAGCAGCTAACCGATGTGTATTCCGTCTTGCCCGAAACACAGAATATCGAAGACATCACGCAGCATCTGTACGAGCTATTCCAGTCTAAAGAGCGCAAAGACATCGACCGAATTCACGCCATGTTGGGGTTATTCCAATCGTCAGATTGTTTAAGTCATCAATTAGCCAGTTACTTTGCCGACCACAACGCCCCTGCTCACTGCGGTCATTGTTCTGTGTGTCGAGGACAGAGAGCGGTGTTCCCACCTCGGATTTACGATCAACCTGAACCAGCAGTCGCCTCCGCTTGGATTGCAGAGTTTGTCCAACTTTCCCCTTCTGCAATCAGTAACGAAGCCATCGCCCGATTCTTATGTGGCATCAGCACGCCGTTGATCAGCCAACTTAAAGCCTCAAAGCTATCTGGGTATGGTGCATTGGCTAATGTGTCCTTCGAACAGGTACTACAATT
>NZ_JAWOUT010000083.1:0-1057 GCF_033339515.1 Vibrio sp. 2130-1 | reverse complement strand
TCAGATTCATGTATTCCACCGCCAAAGACAGCGGTTCACCTGGGTCGAGTCGGCGCACATCGTGATGACATAACGACTGCAGCATCGCATCTTGAGTCGGTTTAACCATGACACCATTAAAAAGTGTGTCATGTGCTTGAGCGGTATCGAGTAGCACGACTGGCAATGCCTGAGAAAAAAGGAAACCCTGCATGTAATCAACACCAATACCAGCCAACACTTCGAGCTCGCGTTGTGACTCGACACCTTCGGCAACCACCTCGACGTTCAGCTTGTGTGCCAAATCGGTAATGGTTTTGACGATGTTATAACTTGTACTACCCTCATGAATATTCTTGACGAACTTGCGGTCGATTTTTAGTACATCAAATTGCCCTTCTTCCAAATAAGAAAACGAAGAGTAGCCCGTACCAAAGTCGTCAATCGCAATTTGAATGCCCTCTTGGCGAATCTGTTCTAACGCAAACGCGTGTTCTTCATCTTGCTCGAAATACGCGGTTTCTGTTAACTCAATAGTCACCAGTTTTGGTTTTACATCGCTGGCTTTAATCAAATCGAGCGATCGCTGGAGAACTTGCAATGAATCCAGCTTGGTATTCAACGAACGATTAATGGAAAGTCCGATATTTTCGCCATAGATTTTTTGCAAATGTGGCCACTGCTTCAGCGCGGTTTGGCAAACAACGTCATCCAGCGCAGCGATCAACTCCAGGTCTTCAATGATGGAAATCATCTCTTGCGTGCTGTACTCGCTGTTTTCGTGATAGAAGCGCGCTAATGCCTCGAACTTCACCACATTGCCGGTTCGCGTTTCAATAATTGGCTGAAAATACACATCCACCAGCTCACTTTCAATTTGGGTTTTCAGGAACGTTTCCAAATGCTGACGTTTCACCAACTCGGCGTGAAGTTCACTGTTGTAAAAGTTGAAGTAGCCGTTTTCTCCAGCTTTCGAAGACACCATCGCTTGCGCCGCATGAGCAAGTGCCTGTTTGGGATTGTTGGTGTCATACCCAAGAACAGAAACCCCGGTTTGCCCTTCCACAATCGTAGCGTG
>NZ_JAWOUT010000082.1:0-1065 GCF_033339515.1 Vibrio sp. 2130-1 | reverse complement strand
TTGACGTTAGCGACAGAAGAAGCACCGGCTAACTCCGTGCCAGCAGCCGCGGTAATACGGAGGGTGCGAGCGTTAATCGGAATTACTGGGCGTAAAGCGCATGCAGGTGGTTTGTTAAGTCAGATGTGAAAGCCCGGGGCTCAACCTCGGAATAGCATTTGAAACTGGCAGACTAGAGTACTGTAGAGGGGGGTAGAATTTCAGGTGTAGCGGTGAAATGCGTAGAGATCTGAAGGAATACCGGTGGCGAAGGCGGCCCCCTGGACAGATACTGACACTCAGATGCGAAAGCGTGGGGAGCAAACAGGATTAGATACCCTGGTAGTCCACGCCGTAAACGATGTCTACTTGGAGGTTGTGGCCTTGAGCCGTGGCTTTCGGAGCTAACGCGTTAAGTAGACCGCCTGGGGAGTACGGTCGCAAGATTAAAACTCAAATGAATTGACGGGGGCCCGCACAAGCGGTGGAGCATGTGGTTTAATTCGATGCAACGCGAAGAACCTTACCTACTCTTGACATCCAGAGAACTTTCCAGAGATGGATTGGTGCCTTCGGGAACTCTGAGACAGGTGCTGCATGGCTGTCGTCAGCTCGTGTTGTGAAATGTTGGGTTAAGTCCCGCAACGAGCGCAACCCTTATCCTTGTTTGCCAGCGAGTAATGTCGGGAACTCCAGGGAGACTGCCGGTGATAAACCGGAGGAAGGTGGGGACGACGTCAAGTCATCATGGCCCTTACGAGTAGGGCTACACACGTGCTACAATGGCGCATACAGAGGGCGGCCAACTTGCGAAAGTGAGCGAATCCCAAAAAGTGCGTCGTAGTCCGGATTGGAGTCTGCAACTCGACTCCATGAAGTCGGAATCGCTAGTAATCGTGGATCAGAATGCCACGGTGAATACGTTCCCGGGCCTTGTACACACCGCCCGTCACACCATGGGAGTGGGCTGCAAAAGAAGTAGGTAGTTTAACCTTCGGGGGGACGCTTACCACTTTGTGGTTCATGACTGGGGTGAAGTCGTAACAAGGTAGCGCTAGGGGAACCTGGCGCTGGATCACCTCCTTA
>NZ_JAWOUT010000081.1:0-1079 GCF_033339515.1 Vibrio sp. 2130-1 | reverse complement strand
TACCAGAAAGCACTGTCGACGATTTTAAACCCTGACAATAAGCTTCTGTGTCGCTAAGCCATAAAATCTGAATAAATAAAAAACGCCCATTTATATGGGCGTTTTTTTTGTATTTCGAATAGTGAACTCAATTATTCTTGAGGAACCACTTTACCGATGAATGGTAGGTGACGGTATTTTTGAGCGTAATCGATACCAACACCAACAACGAACTCGTCAGGGATCTCGAAACCAATCCAATCAACTGGCACATTTACTTCACGGCGAGATGGCTTGTCTAGTAGCGTACAAATCGCGATAGATTTAGGTTCACGTAGCGATAGGATTTCGCGAATTTTATTTAGCGTGTTACCTGTATCGATGATGTCTTCAACAAGCAAAACGTCTTTGCCTTTAATGTCATCATCCAAATCTTTCAAGATGCGTACATCGCGTGAGCTTTCCATCGTGTTGCCGTAGCTTGATGCCGTCATAAAATCAACTTGATGAGTCAGTTCAATAGCACGCGCTAGGTCGGCCATAAATACAAAAGAACCACGCAACAAGCCAACCAAAACTAGGTCTTCACTGCCTTGGTAACGCTCTGTAATTTGTTTGCCTAATTCACGAATTCGTTCCTGAACTTCTTGCTCAGAAATCATGACTTCTATTGTATGTTTCATACTGTGCTCAATTTAGTTTGTGGGTTGAGGTAGGTCGCACGCAAACGATCACCTAATCTTACGGCGTGTAGTGTATCACCACGAAGAGTGGGTTGAAAGTCACATCCTTTTGCGGAAAATTCTTGGGAGCGCTGCCAAATTTTCGAAAGTTTACAGCAAAACTTATCAATAATAATGACATTACTGTCTATAAATTATCCATCAGATGTTGACCTTGTGCATATGCACCATTACACTCATCACTGCTTAAAGCAATTATTAAAATAATCAATTAGGGGGTTACCCCCAACAACAACTCAAATGGCAAGGAAAATGGATATGGACTCAATTGCAAAGAGACCTAGAACTAGGCTTTCTCCTCTTAAACGTAAGCAACAACTCATGGAAATCGCGTTAGAAGTATTTGCACGCCGTGGT
>NZ_JAWOUT010000080.1:0-1083 GCF_033339515.1 Vibrio sp. 2130-1 | reverse complement strand
GATTCAAGAAGAGCAAAAAAGTGCGCTATCGATTGAAGAAGTGTACGGTGTAGATACCAGTGGTAGCGGGTACTTTCAAACACAAATCGCTATTCTGAAATCCAACCACATTGCCGACAAAGTCATTAATGAACTGAATTTAACTCAACACCCTGAATTTACGAGCTCTGGTGGACTAAAACAAAAAATCGACGACATCAAAGCAGTCCCGTTAGTACAAGATTTATTGAATGTCTCTCCTAGCCCAAAAGAGACATCACAATACTCTGAGTCTTACTATCAAGCACTTCAAGCCTTCAAAAGAAAGCTAGAAATTGAACCTGTTCGAAACACACAGTTAGTGCGAATTAGCTTTCGTTCTGCCGATCCAAAGTTAGCAACAAGAGTCGCGAACGCGGTTGGTCAGGCCTATATTGATGCCAACTTCGAAGCCAAGCTCGTAGTGACTCAAAATGCAGCAACATGGCTGACTAATAACTCTCAAAAACTCGAAGAGCGCTTAAAAAAATCAGAGCATGCTTTGCAAGAGTTTTTGCTCAAAGAAGGCCTGATTGATATCAACGGCATCGACGACATCTACGCCAACGAACTAGAAGAGCTTAACCGTAAACTCAATACCGCTGTCAATAAGCGCATCGAAGCGCAAACCTTGATCCAACTACTAAAAAGAAAATCTTCTCAGAATCTTGATAGCCTGCTGTCCATTGACGAGTTTGCCAATCAAGCTCAGATTCGTGATTTGAACCTTTCAGAAGCCCAAGCTGCGAAGAACGTTTCTGAACTGGCGCAACGTTATGGACCAAAACACGATCGAATGGTCCAAGCGAAAGCGCAACTCGCCTCTATTCAAGAGCGAACTCAGCAATTGATTCGCGAAATCTCTTTTAGTAAGCAACAAGACTTACTTGCAGCGAAAGCTCAAGAAGACATGTTGCGCGAAGAACTGGACAGAAAAAAATCAGATTTCCAATCATTGGGTTCGCAAAAGGCGCGCTATGAGCAATTGAAACGAGAAGTAGAGTCAAACAAAGACCTTTACGAAGCTTTCTTAAATCGAGAAAAAGAAACCAGCGCTACTAGCGA
>NZ_JAWOUT010000079.1:0-1109 GCF_033339515.1 Vibrio sp. 2130-1 | reverse complement strand
TTGCGCTTGGCTATCTCCGCCTTGATGGTCGCGCCCGCCTCTCGCATCTCTTGCTGCAGGGCTTCGATCTCGGCAGGTGTCAGCCGGTAGAAGCTCACCCTTGCCCCTCTTGCGGCTCCGGCTGGCCATGCTCCTGTGGCTGCTATTCCTGCTTGGGTGGCGGTCCGAACAGCGCCCGGTCATGGTCGCGCTCTAGGTAGCTGTCCAGCCCATCGAGCAAGCGCTGTTCTGGCCACTCGCCGCTTTCGACTTTGCCGAGTATCCACGCGCCTACCAGCACCTTGCGCCGGGTGTCCTCCTTGCGCTTTTGCTGCTGCTCCCGTGCCCTGACCCGCTGGATCTTGGCGTTGATCCGTGCCCGTTGCTCTTCCAGCTTGGCGAGCCGTTCCGCTGCTTTTGCCATGTTGACATTCCCCTTGGTTATGTGCTTGCCATCATGCTATCATCGGAGCACAGACACCGCAAACCCCGACCGTCATTCTAACGGGAGGGCGCACTTACCGGTTTCTCTTCGAGAAACTGCCCTGCGGGCACCCCTTTGGGGCTGTGCGCTCTCCGAGGGCCATTGCATGGAGCTAAACCCCTATGGCCATCTATCACCTTACGGCCAAGACCGGCAGCCGGAACGGCGGCCAGTCGGCCAAGGCGAAAGCCGATTACATCCAGCGGGAGGGCCGTTACTCCCGCGACCGTGACGAGGTGCTGCACACTCAGTCCGGCCACCTGCCCGAGTGGGCCGAGCGCCCCGCCGACTACTGGGATGCTGCCGACCTGTATGAACGCGCCAATGGGCGGCTGTTCAAAGAGGTTGAGTTTGCCCTGCCGGTCGAACTGACCCTAGATCAGCAGCGGGAGCTGGTGGACGAATTCGCCCGGCATCTGACCGAGGGCGAGCGCCTGCCGTATACGCTGGCCATTCATGCCGGTAAAGGTGAGAACCCCCATTGCCACTTGATGATCTCTGAGCGGAAGAACGACGGTATCGAGCGCCCGGCTGACCAGTGGTTCAAGCGGTACAACGCCAAACAGCCAGAGCGGGGCGGGGCGCAGAAGTCCGAGAGCCTGAAGCCCAAGGCATGGCTTGAGCAGACCCGCGAGGCATGGGCCGA
>NZ_JAWOUT010000078.1:0-1120 GCF_033339515.1 Vibrio sp. 2130-1 | reverse complement strand
CCCACGAATCAGATAGAAAAGAGGCTAATGTTTTCTCATAGCCTCTTCTTTTCATTATGTGCCGTCCTAAATAAGGTTGACACTTTCCCCCAAAAAAATTGGAGAGTGTTATGAAATCAACAACTAAAAGAACTCAGCGCGATTACTCCCTCGCTTTTAAACTCACTGTAGTTGATGAGGTTGAAAAAGGAAGCCTCACTTACAAACAAGCCCAAGAGAAGTATGGCATCCAAGGTTGCTCTACGGTTTTGGTTTGGCTTCGTAAGCATGGTCGACTAGATTGGTCTAAAGGGACACCTAACTTTATGTCCAAAGGAGACTCTATGACCGAGTTCAATTCACCTCCTACACCAGAGCAACGTATTAAAGAGCTTGAGAAGCAGCTCGAAGATGCTCAACTCAAAGCCGACTTCTTTGAAGCTGTCGTGAACGTTATGGAACGTGACTATGGTGTTAGAGTGACAAAAAAGCACAAAGAAGCGTTGTCCAAGAGAAAACCATAGTAGGTTTGAGCGTTACGAAGTTTTGTCAGTTAGTACAAATCTCTCGCCAAGCTTATTATAAGCAATGCCAAACTCAATCTCGTTGTGAACATCATGAGCATGCTGTCATTGGCTTTGTCCGTGAAGTCAGGCTGAAGCAGCCACGCATTGGCACGCGTAAACTGAAGTTCTTAGCAGCAACAAAGGGCATTCAAATAGGTCGCGATAAACTCTTTGAGCTTCTCAGAAGGCATCGCCTGTTAGTGAGAGCAAGACGAGCCTATCACCGAACGACTAACAGTCGTCATCGGTTCTACTGTCACCCTAATAAAGTGAAAGATGGGCTGACACCAACGAAGCCAGAACAGCTATGGGTTGCTGATATTACTTACTTGCCGACTCTCGATGGAGAGAGTTACGTCAGCCTGGTTACGGACGCTTATTCAAGGAAGATTGTTGGTTACTATGTGGATGACAACATGAAAACTCAATCAGTTAAGCGGGCATTTATCTCAGCTCTCAGGCAACGGCAGAGTGAAGAAAAGCTAATACACCACTCAGATAGAGGCTCACAATACTGTTCGAGGGAATATCAAGATATCCATAAGAAACATAGAGTGACTTGCTCAATGACTGAC
>NZ_JAWOUT010000077.1:0-1123 GCF_033339515.1 Vibrio sp. 2130-1 | reverse complement strand
AAGAGGCGATTCGTTACTGGCAAGTTGGGCGAGACCTGCATGACTTGCGTATCGCGTCTAAGCATACGGTGGGCATTGTTCGTTCCGTTAAGCAATTGGGCAGAACGGATATCGACCTTGATGAGGCCATCAACATCAATGATTCGATAAATCGTGCGTTGGCGTTGCTGCAGAGTGATTTGAGGCGCGTTAGTGTGCGTTTCAGCCCTGCAGAACTGCCGGTTTTTATTGGATCGCAAACTGAGCTTGTTCAAATTTGGGTGAATATTTTAAAAAATGCGTGCGATGCGATGATTAACATTGAGTCGCCGACCATTGAAATTCATACACGCGTGAGCAAAGGAAAGATTTTAGTCACGATCGCCAACAACGGCCCTGAAATTGATGAGGCCACACGCCGAAAGATATTTAGGCCGAACTTTACAACGAAGAAGGGCGGATTGTCTTTTGGGTTGGGGCTTGGGCTCTCGATCGTTAAACGTATTATTGCAGGTTACAACGGTTCCATTGTCGTAAAAAGTGACAGTGAAAAGACCATTTTTAGGATCAAATTACCGGTAGAGGGTGAACATGGAGAAGCTTAATTTAATTTGCGTTGATGACCAACGAGAGGTGTTAAGCGCGGTTCTACAAGATCTAGAACCGTTGAATAAATGGCTGAATATTGAAGATTGTGAATCTGCTGATGAAGTGCTTGAGCTGATGGATGAGCTTGATGCAGATGGTGAAATGATCGCGTTAATTATTTCGGATCACGTGATGCCAGGTAAAACGGGTGTTGAGCTGCTGACGGAAATTTCCAAAGACAGCCGCTTTGTTCGCACTCGCAAAGTCTTGTTGACTGGGCAGGCCACGCACACTGATACGATCAATGCGATTAACTCTGCGGGCATCGATCGCTATTTCGAAAAGCCTTGGCAAGCCAATCAGTTGATTGAGTGCGTAAGAAACCTCGTTACACAATACATTTTTGATATGGGGCTCGATTACACGCAATATCACGAGCACTTAGATCAAAACGTTGTGTTTGACCGCTTAAGATAGGTGGGTAAAGTTAACCTGAGTTTTCGCCACAGCCACGTTCTGTTTTGATGTAAAAATCGGTGACTAAACGGTGGCTGTG
>NZ_JAWOUT010000076.1:0-1127 GCF_033339515.1 Vibrio sp. 2130-1 | reverse complement strand
AAGGGCTGAATTACGACCGCATTAGCGTCGTGATGGTGCCATCTTCGGAGGTGCGAGTGACGACTCAAAGCAACCAATTTAAAAGTATTTTGTCGGTGCAAGTTACCAAAGAAACGGCGAACCATCTCATCGGGATTTTAGTGTTTATGGTACTGCTATTGATTGGCTCGAATGTCGCGACGTTCACGTGGTGCCGCAGGAGCGCAAAGCGTGGTTAAACCTGAAACACCGATGGCTCAGGTGCTGCATCAGTTCAACTACTGCCCATGTCAGTACCTAGAGCAAAACTGGATCGTGCCAAAACAACCTTGGCTTCTTAATCTGGATGGCTGGCGAGATAACCCAAACTTCAACCTTTGGTGTTTAGAAGAGTGGGCGCTTGCGCCTGTTCCAGAAACGGCTTTTAACAAGCCACACCATAGCTTGGCTCTGCTTCCTCCTGATGCGCTCAGTACGTTAATGCTCACCATTGGCGGGGCGTTGCACAGTTTTGCGATGCGCCAAGTGGTACTTAAAAAGCCCAAGCAGTGTTTGAACAACGTGTTTGGTTTGGATGTCGCCCGTTTTCTTATTCAGCAAGGGCCGATGTTGTTGTCACAATGGCCGAAAGGTTGGCAAAAAGCGCTACCAGACATGATGAAAGAAGACGAAGTTGAACGTCACATGCTCAAACAGGGCTACGCATGGATGAAGTTCATCTTAGCGAGCTCTTCTCACGATATTTTGCTCCGTTGGCAGTTCAAGCTCGATCAATCACTTAGCCAAGTGAAAGAAAACACCTCTTGGCTCGTTGAAGAGCAGCGTGATCTCGCGTACCGACTCACCAAAAAAATCGCAAAACAGGTTATTCCTCAATGGTTTCATTTGTTGAAATAAAAACCGATAACTTGCAGTTAGCGCCAGGTTTAAAGGTGCTCAAAGCCAAGGATTACGTTAGTTATCTCGATTCGCAACATTTGGTTGAAGCGGCGAATTCGAAAGCCGACAGCATCATTGCTAAAGCGCAGCAAGCGTATGAAACCGAAAAGCAGCGCGGCTATCAAGATGGTTTGGAGCAGGCGAAAATAGAAAATGCGCAGGCGATGGTCGCTACTTTGGCTCGCTGCAATGAATATTACCTGCAAGTT
>NZ_JAWOUT010000075.1:0-1146 GCF_033339515.1 Vibrio sp. 2130-1 | reverse complement strand
CGCAATACCGAAGTCGCCGCAAACCACCTTAATCACTAAAATCAACGCATAGTAAAAATGCCACGCGTTGCGAATCCCTCTTGAGCAGTTTGTTAGTTTGCAAACCCAAAGCGTTGATTTTAAGTCATTTTAAACTTTGCAAACAATAAACTTTATGTGCTTTGATGCACTCAAGTCAGGCGTAGTCTAAAAGCGGCTAGTCAATGAAACCACGTGGAACAAACAACGCCGCAAAAAAACGACTCACAACACCAAAAAGCGCTTTTGGAAAACCAACCTCACAATGCTGACTTTCAACAAAGCCACTGAAACAACATGAACTTACCACACTAGAGAAAACGCCATCTCAGCGAGTAAATCGGCTTTCGTACCAACAAACTCAACGAGCAGAGTTTCAGCAAAAAAGCTCAACTCAGTTAACCCAAAAAGTCGCCGCACCAAAGAACAAATCAACCGTTGAAACGATGCCAATTTTGAATTTTCACCACGCTAGTTAACACTGAAATTGAACGCCGATACACCAGTTTCAACTTTGAGCTTTTACCACTAGATTTTGCGATATAGCTGCGTTTTTCCTCTTGCAAACTAACGCCGCGTTAAGGCGTGACGTGATGCGTGCCATACTTGAGCGAAGCGAAACTGGCACGCGTTGCGGAATCGCTCTTGAACGCTTTGTTATACGCGTGCTTCCGACCAAACTGCAAACTCATTACCACTTGGCTCCAAGAAATGGAAACGACAACCACCTGGAAACTCAAATATTGGGCGAAGAACATCACCACCATTTTGAACAACTTTATTTAAAGTCGCTTCTATGTCAGCGCTGTAGAAAACCAAAAGGGCTCCGCCGGTATTTGTTTGACTACAGCTATCTGCTTTAAAGAAGCCTCCGTCTAAACCTTGATTTGAAAAAGCTGCATATTCAGGACCATAGTCGACGAACTCCCAGCCGAAAACTGAAGTGAAGAATGATTTTGTTGACTCTATGTCCTTTGCTCCAAACTCTACATAATTAAGCTTTTCATGCTGATTCATCTGTCTACTCCCTGTTGATGTACCTGATAAGCGTATAACGCCCTGTTAAGGGGTGAGCAACGCAATACAAAAGCCGCCGCAAACCACCTTAATCACCAAAATCAACGCATA
>NZ_JAWOUT010000074.1:0-1146 GCF_033339515.1 Vibrio sp. 2130-1 | reverse complement strand
GCGTTAGCCATACACATTGTTTTTGGGATCAACGTATGAAAATGATAATTTGCAATGTAGCGTGGATGAAGCACTACGATGGTATCAATGACAGTGATTATCCTATTAATGGTGGTAAATACATTGATAAAAACGGATACGGTCATGAAGTACTTAACTTTCAAAAAAATGGGAAATACTGTTATGGCTATGTTCAAGCTAATAACTTAACGATAAATATTAGTCGAATTGCACCGAATGCCGGGGACTATATAGACGATGTGTTAGTGGTTTGGCGTTCCCGTTCTAATAGAGGTTCGGTGGTAATTGGATGGTACGAAAACGCACGTGTCTATAGAACTACCCAGGAACCAAATGATAGAAGAAGCTTTCACTTTAACGGTGAAGATCACTTTCCAGAATACCTGATTAAAGCTAAATCTAAAGACTGTACTTTGTTAGCTCCACAACAACGTTTATTTCCTGTGCCGGTAACTCACAAAGGGTTTGGTTCTCAAACTTTTGTTTCTTTTCTAGAAGCTGAAACATCTGAAGTGAAAAAGTTTAAGCGACAGTTAATGACATATATATCCAGAGTTAAAGAAGGCCAGTTCTCACTACCAAATAAAGGTAAACGCGGAAAAATAGATCATGAGACAAAGCTGAAAATTGAGAAAACAGCTGTAGATCTAACTATTGATTATTATGTCCAGCTAGGTTACATCGTTGACTCTGTAGAAAAAGATAACGTGGGTTATGACTTAAAAGCAACTAGTGGGAATAAAACACTTTACATCGAAGTAAAAGGAACTTCAGCAAAAGATCATACATCAGCGAACGTATGCTTAACCCCCAATGAATATAAAACCAGCAAAACAGCGAGCAGGAAATATCGTATCTGCATCGTGGTTAATTGTTTATCAGAGCCGGAACTATTTGAGTTTACTTGGAATCCAGAAAAAAGCTTATGGTTTAGTGAGCATAGCCTCACAAGCTTAAAAGTAACAGAATCAATATCAGCTAATTTGTCCATCTGCTAGTATGGCTAACAATCTGTTTAAGAGTGATTCGCAACGCGTGGCATTTTTACTATGCGTTAGTTTTAGTGGTTAAGGTGGTATGCGGGAGCATTGGTATTGCGTTGCTCACACCTTAACAGGGCGTTAT
>NZ_JAWOUT010000073.1:0-1148 GCF_033339515.1 Vibrio sp. 2130-1 | reverse complement strand
ACGACATTGAAAGACTGCAGTTTTTAAAAGATGCATCTCTAAGATCCGAGTAAGAAAAATCACACCCCTCTAATTCTCCTCGTTCAATGAAAGAACAATCTACAAATTGTGTATCGCGGAGGTTCGCTCGTTTAAAGGAACAGCAGAAAAATTTGCAATTTTTAAAATACTGACCACTCATGTCTTGATGTGAAAAGTCTGCTTGTACATATAACTGGTCTGTTTTATCCATTTTGTAGCCCTCTTTTTATTTGAGTCGAAGACTAACATTTACCAACCAGTTCTCAAGAAAAATAAACACCTTAAAAACAGCAACTTGCAACCACTTAAAATCACAAAAATAAGGCGCCAAATTGACGCTCTAAGGCGCTGATTTTTGATCTACCCACGCCGCATGGCTAGAAAAAAGTTTTGTTCAATTACGGCGCTTACAAGAAAAACACATAACGCTTTCTATACGGCGAAAAGCCGTATTTCTACTCAGATCTAAGCTCATTTAATCTTTCATGGTCAACATAAATTCAAAGACTTAAAGATAAATTCGGCATGTTAGGTGGTAACATGTCGCTTAATGTGAAGAGTGGGATTTAACGTAATGTCACTTAATGTGAAGTGCAGTGTTTCGGTAGAACAATGATTCTTGAAAGGTCGCGATAGCGGCCTTTTTTGTGCCTGATAGCAAGGAAAAACGAAGGGAAATTGCGCACTAAGGCATTGAGGAGTAAGATTAACTCTAGATAAAACAAAGCCCCGAAACTCATTCAAACTTGGCGGAATGGAGAGTTATCAGGGCTAAAGCTTAAGGTAATTTTAACACATGGAAAGACAAAGACAATCCACACGTAACCGCCATAAGTGCAGTTATGTGTGAAAGCTAAACAATCAAACGCATTTCAACTCGATCTAATCGAGACGCTTCCTCATAAGCCGTATTGCACCGATGAACTCGGTGTCACTTACATACGCCCAAAAAGTACAGCGATTAAGAAAAAATATCTGCAAGTGAACCAACCGAAGTTGGTCACTTACCTTGTCTTTGATATTGATCGACAAGGCGGTGTGTTGGCTTGGTACGACAACGATCTTCCCACACCATATTGGACTTCAAAGAACCCAGAGAACGCACACGCACACATTGCGTATCGCTT
>NZ_JAWOUT010000072.1:0-1154 GCF_033339515.1 Vibrio sp. 2130-1 | reverse complement strand
AGCTCTACAGGGCCGTTGTAACCCGGCGCTGGCGTAAATTCCCAATTCCCTGTGGCTGAGTTAAACGCCAAAGAGCCGGAACTAGGGTCCACAAGTTGAACGTTACTCACCGTCAAGTTGTCGTTTTCCACATCAGTGGCATTCACAAGCAAATCTGATGTAGAAATTGCAAATACACCACTGTCTTCACCAATACTGGTCAAGGTAACTGGCGACGTTTCAGGCGCATCGTTCACGGCTGTAACATCAATCACAAAACTGCTGCTGTTGGTGTTTAAAGTGTCATCAACACCACTAATAACAATGCCTTCGTTACCTTGGTCATCGACTGTAATGTTCACAGTAACATCGCCGAAGAAGTTGAGATCAGGGTTGAACTCAATCAATCCTTCGGCAATGGCGGCATTGAGATCTGCGACTGAACCTTTTAGCTCAACCGCTCCTGTACCGCCACCTTGAACCGTCAAACCATATTTCGAGATAACGTTAGCGTTCAATGCGAGATACCCGCTATCTACCGCTACATTAAGAACATACTCTGCATTCGGGTTATCAAGTACCGCATCGACATCAGAGATACCGAAGCTATTTAGCAATAAGGCGTTGTCTTCAGGTGTTTCCACATCGACAACATTAACGAAGTCAGGTCTGTCGTTTACCGCTGTAACATCGACAGACACATCAAACTCTTCCGCATTACCCAAGCTTTGGCTGCCGTCTAGGCCGGTATCGACCGCTTGCACTTTAAAATGAAGCGAGCCACCCCAAGAATTGTCATTTCTATCACCAGAGTTAAAGACGATTTGATCTAGGTCTTGTGCATTGATTTCAATGACAAAAACACCACTACCTTGATCAACAAATGCCGTTCCATCTGGAAGTGACAAGCTCGCACCATCTGGTACGTTTGAAATCTCAACCCTCAGTGTTTCTGGATCATTCTCTTGATAATTTGCACCGTCGCCAATCGACTCTTTGTTATCCACCACCAGCGCATTCACGTTGATGGTAATGTCTTCGCCTTCATTGCCTGAGACTTGGGTATCTGGGTTAACATCCACGTCGTCGCCAATCGGGTTAACGACTAACGTAAAGTTACTGTTTCGCTCGGTAGGCACTTTCAACAACTCTTCTTGAATGAAGACAGAGATACC
>NZ_JAWOUT010000071.1:0-1159 GCF_033339515.1 Vibrio sp. 2130-1 | reverse complement strand
CTGGAGTACGAAATATGTCTTTTGCCCAACGTTTAGCCACTTTGATTGGCGAAGAAAGCATCAGCGGATTTGCGCGACGCGTTGATGTGTCGGAAGCGCTCATCCGAAAGTACCTAAAAGGCAGCGAACCTAGCCTAACCAAAGCCAATCAGATTGCGATGCGGGCAAACTGCTCTCTTGAATGGTTAGCGACGGGTTGCGGTTATCTCTACCGTCGAGCTGAAGTGGTGGATATGGATGCCTATAAGTTGGCTTTCCAACACGTGATGAATGATGAGCTGACAGAAGATAAAGAAGAGCTTCATCGAAAGCTCATTGCAGGGTACCAATACCTGCGCGCACATAAAAAGGCAGACGGATTTTTAGATGAATCCGCCATGGCGACATTTCTTGCTTTGCATAAAGAGACTAAAGCCGAGTAAGTCGCAACTCGATCATTTCGCCATCACTGCGTAAAGTAATGACTACGTGCGGTGATGGCTCTGTAAACTCATCTGCTTTTACCCAAACCATCGACCTCTCAATCTCTGGCGGGTAGCGATTTATCAGTAACACCACTTCTTTGTCGACCTCTCCTGCAGATTTGTTTTTCAGCGACGCTGCGACATCGTATTGCTCGTTGCCGATTGCTAAGCTTCGCATCACCAAACCATCTTTTCTTAGATTAAGAATGAGCTCACTCAGCGTTTGTCTCTGATACTCGGTTAAAAAGGAGAATTGCGCTTTCTTTTCTTCGAATACCGCCTCGCCGTATAGCGTCTGCTGATAGTAGGAAAACTCATCTAAACAGAAAGAACGGCTGAGATTTTCTGTCTCGCCAATCTGCGCATCACACGGATACCAGTTCCCATCATGTTGAATCTGTTCACTCAGTTTCTGGTACGGCGTAGCAGACAAGACTTCTTGCCACCAGCGCTGCGAAGCCAATGAAGAAAAGGATGCCGCGACACAGCAGAAAAATAGCAAAGTTCGAGAAGCAAATCGCATGGTGTGTTTAAAGTGAAAAACGTAAAACAACGACCTTAACGCTAGGCTTGGATTTATCAAAGAGAATAATTTAGAGGCGAGTACGAAAATGTTATCTAGCAGACATTAAGAAGGCGCACTCTTGCGTGCGCCTCTACCTCGTTACTCAATCGTGAGGTTGCGAATCGATGAT
>NZ_JAWOUT010000070.1:0-1183 GCF_033339515.1 Vibrio sp. 2130-1 | reverse complement strand
AGCCATGCCATAAGTCAAATCCATTACCGATAATGTATAAATTAGTCAACGTCTATACCTCCTAGCACCTAACGCCCAGTTAAGGGGTGAAGCGCGCAATACCGATGTTACCGCATAGCACTTCAACACCAAAACCACCGCATACAAAAAATGCCACGCGTGCTGAATCCCACTTGAACTGTTTGTTAGCACGCTGCCCTTAAAGCTTTTGGTACACGCCAAGATATTGAAATATAGCATGAAATTTATGGCTTAAAACACCAAAACCAAACGGACAGCTGCCAAACTAAAAACAAACATCAAGACGTAAGTTGGCTAGAAGAAAAACATGCTTAACTGCCCTTTTTCACCGCTTTCAAATTAGAAAAGAATACGGGCTTCGAACTTGAACAACAGCGACAAAGAAACACTTGTTTTGCCGAAAATTTCTCAGTACCAAAGAAACCACGCCAGAGAAATAGCCCGAAAGTTAGAAACCGTAAACGATAAACTCAAAGCGAAAACTTCACATCTAGTGCCACCGGAGCGAACCTGAAAGGCACATTTTATCCGGTGCAAAGCGAGGAAAAGAAACCAATAAAAACAGAAACTTTTAGCCTTTGATGCCACCCCTGTGCTAACGCCCTGTTAAGGGGTGAGCAACGCAATACAAAAGCCGCGCATACCACCTTAATCACCAAAACCAACGCATAGTAAAAATGCCACGCGTTGCGAATCCCTCTTGAACAATTTGTTAGCTTAAATTATGTAGCACCAAGCCACACTACCCCAAAACATAATATTCAAAGTCCAGACCATCACACTTTGAATAGGGAGCATATGAAAAACTAACTGTGGACATGTCCTAAGATCTCTCAGCGAGAACAACATTTGAGGCTGAAAGTCCCAACTGGTAGCTAAACGCAGACCTCTTTGAAACCGAGGATGATTCACCAAATATTCGGCGTAAGATGAATAAATTGTCCACAAGCCGAAAAGACCAAACAGCTCAATTATTGAGATCACTTCCAAACTAAATGGCAATAATGAGGGTCCACCAATGAGTAAAATACCTGCAAATATCCATTTTTTACTTCTCATTACACATCCTTGTTAATGATTTAAGCTAACGCCTTGTTAAGGTGTGAGGCACGCAATACCGATGCTGCCGCATGTTACCGTAACCACTAAAACCAACGCATAG
>NZ_JAWOUT010000069.1:0-1190 GCF_033339515.1 Vibrio sp. 2130-1 | reverse complement strand
TGTCTAAAGAAAAATTTGAACGTACGAAACCGCACGTTAACGTTGGTACTATCGGCCACGTTGACCACGGTAAAACAACTCTAACTGCAGCTATCTGTACTACTCTTGCTAAAGTTTACGGCGGTGTAGCTAAAGACTTCGCATCTATCGATAACGCTCCAGAAGAGCGTGAGCGCGGTATCACAATCGCAACTTCTCACGTTGAGTACGACACTCCATCACGCCACTACGCACACGTTGACTGTCCAGGACACGCTGACTATGTTAAAAACATGATCACTGGTGCTGCACAGATGGACGGTGGTATCCTAGTTGTTGCTGCGACAGATGGCCCAATGCCACAAACTCGTGAGCACATCCTACTAGGCCGTCAGGTTGGTATCCCATACATCATCGTATTCATGAACAAATGTGACATGGTTGACGATGAAGAGCTACTAGAACTAGTAGAAATGGAAGTTCGTGAACTTCTATCTGAATACGATTTCCCAGGTGATGACCTACCAGTTATCCAAGGTTCTGCACTAGGCGCACTAAACGGCGAAGAGCAGTGGGAAGCGAAAATCGTTGAACTAGCAGAAGCTCTAGATACTTACATCCCTGAGCCAGAGCGTGCGGTAGATCAGCCATTCCTAATGCCTATCGAAGACGTATTCTCAATCCAAGGTCGTGGTACAGTAGTAACTGGCCGTATCGAGCGTGGTATCCTAACTGTAGGTGACGAAGTTGCTATCGTAGGTATCAAAGACACTACTACAACTACATGTACTGGTGTTGAGATGTTCCGTAAGCTTCTAGACGAAGGCCGTGCAGGTGAGAACGTTGGTGCACTTCTACGTGGTACTAAGCGTGACGAAGTTGAACGTGGTCAAGTACTAGCTAAGCCTGGTTCAATCACTCCACACACTAAGTTCGAATCAGAAGTATACGTACTGTCTAAAGATGAAGGTGGTCGTCACACTCCATTCTTCAAAGGCTACCGTCCACAATTCTACTTCCGTACAACTGACGTAACTGGTGACATCCAGCTACCAGACGGCGTAGAAATGGTAATGCCAGGCGACAACGTACAGATGACTGTAGAGCTAATCGCACCAATCGCAATGGACGAAGGTCTACGTTTCGCGATCCGTGAAGGTGGCCGTACAGTAGGTGCTGGTGTTGTTGCTAAGATCTTCGACTAATTCATA
>NZ_JAWOUT010000068.1:0-1238 GCF_033339515.1 Vibrio sp. 2130-1 | reverse complement strand
TATCGAGTTCAGAGAGTGCGATTTAAAGGGGGCAAATTTTGCTCAAGCTAGCTTCATGAATCAGGTATCGAACAGAATGTATTTTTGTTCAGCCTATATAACAGGTTGTAATCTGTCATACGCAAATTTTGAAAGGCAGTGTATCGAAAAGTGTGATTTGTTTGAGAATAGATGGATTGGTGCAAATTTGAGTGGGACATCATTTAAAGAGTCTGATTTAAGTCGGGGAGTATTTTCTGAAGGGTGCTGGAGCCAGTGTAGGTTGCAAGGTTGTGATTTGAGCCACTCGGAGCTGTATGGTTTAGACCCCCGGAAAGTTGACCTTACAGGTGTAAAAATCTGTTCGTGGCAACAAGAACAACTTTTAGAGCAATTAGGTTTAATAGTAGTACCTGACTAAATTTGATGGTTTGAACACACACATAACAAACGCCTCAAGAGGGACTGTCAACGCGTGGCGTTCCCAGTCCCAATGAGCTGTGGTGGTTACGGTTGTAAATTTAAGCCGTGCGGTAGCGTTGCCAGCCCCTTAGGCGGGCGTTAGCCCTCAGGAGGAAAAATGAAAATATCCATTATGGCAGCAGTTTCTGAGAATGGAGTAATTGGCTCTGGATTGGATATACCTTGGCATGTACAAGGTGAGCAGCTCCTGTTCAAAGCTATGACTTACAATCATTGGCTTTTAGTCGGTCGTAAAACTTTCGACTCAATGGGTAAACTTCCCAATAGGAAATATGCTGTGGTTACTCGCTCAGAAATGGTCTCGAATGATCCAGATGTTATTTATTTCACCAGCATTGAATCGGCATTATCTTACTTAGACAATACGACAACACATGTCTTTGTTTCTGGTGGTGGTGAAATTTACAAAGCATTAATCGAACAAGCAGATGTTATCCATCTTTCAGTGATTCATAAGCACATCTCTGGCGACGTGTTTTTCCCTTCAGTTCCACAGAGTTTCAAACAAACATTTGAGCAAAGTTTCAGTTCAAATATTGATTACACGTACCAAATTTGGGCAAAGGGCTAACAAACTGTTTAAGAGGGATTCACAACGCGTGGCATTTTTACTATGCGTTGGTTTTAGTGGTTAAGGTGGTATGCGGAAGCTTCGGTATTGCGTTGCTCACCCCTTAACAGGGCGTTAGAGCACTCCTAGTAAAGTAACATAGAGTTAACAAAATAATGTTAGATAAATTAGTTGGTAAGGTTATTAATTTCAAAGCGGTCACTAA
>NZ_JAWOUT010000067.1:0-1244 GCF_033339515.1 Vibrio sp. 2130-1 | reverse complement strand
AACCAGTCGATTATACTCCGTCAGAGCCTGTAATATTGGGTGTCCAGAAGGGTAACCAGACAACTTTCTTACCAGCATTGCTTGTGTCGTCCGCTTTGTCTGAAGTGACAGAACAATACACCTGATATCTTGCCATCCCGTTGTAATAACATTCGTTCTGATAGGCTTCTTTAGCGCCAGTATGGTGCTGCCTTGTTCACTTTCAGTCACATCAAACAGATCATTGATGACACTACTGAACTGCGCGTATCGCGGTGCAAAACTGTAACCGCATAGATCCAGTAAGGCGAAGTTAACATGATTGACACCGTGTGTATCTGTCGAGAGTACGTCAGGTTTGATTTCACTGCTGTTGGATTGTAACAGGTCATAAATATAGTGTGATTCGTGCTCGTTGGAACCGATGATCCGAGCATTGAGGGCGCTGTGGTTGGCCACCAGTGTCATGGCCGTGATCCCTTTGTTGGTGCCGAAATACTTAGAGGAGTACCGGGTTTTAAAGGTTTCCAGATGGGTTTCGAATTTCTGACCATCCGCACTGGCGTGCAGCTGGTCCTCCTGAATATGGTAGTGGCGGAAGATGGGTAGCGCTGCAACCGCATTATTGATCACGTCGCTGGCGTCATGCAGCGTTTCAGGCCGGATATAGTTGGCCTGCACCGTACTCAGGTGTTCATAGCTTCGATCGGAGATCTGCGCCATGCCATACACACCACGGTGAGTGGCGTTGGCAATCAGAATGGCCAGTAAATCATCCTGATGAGTGAACCCTTGTTTTTGTATCGGAAGTACATGAGTCAGACATTTCATGAACCCGGTTTCGCGCTCTACATACCGCAGTACATCCGCGATACCGACCGGTTGCATTCGCTTAAAAAAGGGATTGTTGACCAGAGATGTAGCGCTTTTGGTCGGCAGACGCCAGCGGGTACCGGTACGATTTTTCATGATCACATTTCGATTGTCTCCCTCATCAATATGGAGAGCAACGTCTTTGAGTGCACTTTCCAGCCGGTGTTGTTTCTCCTGTAACAATAACTCTGCGGGCTGTTTTAGTCTGTCCAGTGTTGATGAGGCCAGCAAGGTATCCTGCGATGTCTGGGGGATCAGGTCGTCTTCCAGTGCGCGGTATTTGGTAACATTTGGCAAATAAATGCGTCCATTCAGTCGTGAGGTTAACTGCCGGTAGAGCAGCCATTCGTAACGTTGCGGGTTAACGTTATCCTGTTTAACCAACCATGGGA
>NZ_JAWOUT010000066.1:0-1294 GCF_033339515.1 Vibrio sp. 2130-1 | reverse complement strand
TTCCATAGGACTGTTTTTGCCAAAGATTCAGTGGAGATACGTAAGATCTGATGAGGTCGCTGGGTACTGAGGAATCCCCTAATGATTTTGATAAAAATCATAAATTTAAGGTAGATGCACATCTTGTCATGTGATCAAATGGTTCTGAGAAAAATCAATAACCAGACAACAAGATGTGCGAACTCGATATTTTACACGACTCTCTTTACCAATTCTGCCCTGAATTGCACTTAAAACGACTCAACAGTTTAACGCTGGCTTGCCACGCATTACTTGAATGTAAAACGCTCACTCTTACCGAACTTGGTCGTAACCTGCCAACGAAAGCCAGAACAAAACATAACATCAAACGAATCGACAGATTGTTAGGTAATCGTCACTTGCACAAAGAGCGACTCGCTGTATACCGTTGGCATGCTAGCTTTATCTGTTCGGGCAATACGATGCCCATTGTACTTGTTGACTGGTCTGATATCCGTGAGCAAAAACGGCTTATGGTATTGCGGGCTTCGGTGGCACTACATGGTCGTTCTATTACTCTTTATGAGAAAGCCTTTCCGCTTTCAGAGCAATGTTCAAAGAAGGCTCATGACCAATTTCTAGCCGACCTTGCAAGCATTCTACCGAGTAACACTACACCGCTCATTGTCAGTGATGCTGGCTTTAAAGTGCCATGGTATAAATCCGTTGAAAAGCTAGGTTGGTACTGGTTAAGTCGAGTCAGAGGGAAAGTGCAATATGCAGATTTAGGTGCGGAAAACTGGCAACCTATCAGCAACTTACATAGCATATCCTCAAGTCGCTCAAAGACTTTAGGCTATAAGAGGTTGACTAAGAGCAACCCAATTTCATGTCAAATTGCACTGTATAAATCACGTCCTAAAGGCCGAAAAAATCAGCGTTCGACACGGACCAATTGTCATCATCCATCACCTAAAATCTACTCCGCTTCGACAAAAGAACCATGGGTTTTAGCGACTAACTTGCCCGTTGAAATCCGAACACCAAAGCAACTTGTTAGGCTCTACTCGAAGCGTATGCAAATTGAAGAAACCTTCCGAGACTTGAAAAGCCCAGCCTACGGTTTAGGCCTCCGTCATAGCCGAACTAGCAGCTCAGAGCGCTTTGATATCATGCTGCTAATCGCCCTAATGCTTCAACTGACATTTTGGCTTGCTGGAGTTCATGGTCAGAAACAAGGTTGGGATAAGCACTTCCAAGCTAACACTGTCAAAAATCGAAATGTACTCTCAACAGTGCGCTTAGGGATGGAAGTTTTGCGGCATTCTGGCTA
>NZ_JAWOUT010000065.1:0-1316 GCF_033339515.1 Vibrio sp. 2130-1 | reverse complement strand
TCAGCTACTCCACAACTCTACTTTTAAGAACGCGTATACAACGGGTTGTTTGAGCTTTGCTAAAGAAGAAAGCGACATTAGCAAAGAGTTACAGAGTAACTTAATGCAGTCGTTTGAAGAAACGCTCATGAGCGGCTTGGACGCATCACAATACGATTGTGTTTGGATAAAGCACACAGATAAAGATGGACGATTAGAACTCAATTTTCACATTGTGAATACTGAGTTGAATACTGGCAAACGCCTACAGCCGTATATTCATAAATTCGACATGCCACGTATTGAAACTTGGAAAAGTTTGCAGAACGATTTGCATCAACTTTCTGATCCAAATGCTCCAGAGCGAAAAAGAACCTTGCAGCTAGGTAACAACAATAAAAAGAGAAATGAAGTTCAAGCAGCGATACATAACTATTTGGAAGAATGCTGGATTCATAATGAAATAAATAACCGCAATGATTTAATAAACGAATTAAATAGCCTTGGCATTGAAATAACCAGAACAACAAAACAAGCAATATCAATAAAAGTGCCTGAGTTTGAAAAGCCTATTCGTTTAAAAGGGGAACTTTACAATGACAACCTTGAGCCGTGTGAAAAACAGATTGAACGAAAAGAAAACAAACAGAGAGAATACAATCAAGAACGAGAGCAAAGAATTGAAAGCAATCGCTCAAAGCTCGAAACTCTCAATCAAAAAATTGCAGAGCACCGCAGAAAAAAATATCAACCAAATGCAGAAGAAAAACACGAGGTTGAAAGTATCGTTGATGGCAGTATTACCAGTGACTTTGATACTGATCTTAGTGTCCGTTTGGAGCACTTGGAAAGTGACAACAAACTACTACACGAATTCATATCAAGAGTGCGAGAAAGCGACAAAAAGCCACGATGGGAAAGCAATACTTTGTTTGATAAAGAAGCCGTAAAAGAACAACTAAAAAAGGTAGAAAAAAATGAGCACGGAAACAGCACAGCAGATCGAGATTTTACTCAGCGCATTAGAGCAATTACAAACGCAGTACGAATCGCAATTCAAGAGCTTAAACAAGCGTTTAGACAGGATAGAGAACCCCGTCGAGCAGACGATAAGCTCAGAGAAATCTATAGAAATAAAAGGGCGGAGCGAATTGATATTCTCGACAATGACGCAAGAGCAGCAGAGCAGCGCGTGCGCGAGTTGCAGTCACGCAAAACTGAGCATTCAGAGCGAAACATCGACCCCGAAAAACCAGAGCGAGAACTCAAAATTTGAGTGCTTGAGCGGAACGAACAAGGAAATGGTTTTTGCGTGTACAAAGATTACAGATGAATAA
>NZ_JAWOUT010000064.1:0-1328 GCF_033339515.1 Vibrio sp. 2130-1 | reverse complement strand
ATTCAGCCGTTTGTTTAAAGCACTAGGTAGCTTCCTATTTGGTGGTTCTGAAGAAGTAAAAGAAGAACCAAAACAAGAAGAGAAGAAATCAAACCGCGACAACAAGCGCAACAAACGCGATCGCAACGACCGTCGTCGTAGCAACCAACGCGATAACCGCGAAGGTCGTGAAAACCGTGATAACCGTCGTCGCCGTAAGCCTCGTGAAGAGCAAGCTAATGAGCAAAACGAAGCTCAACAGCCTGCAAACAAACAGCAACCAAACCGTAGCCAGAAGCGTAAGCCAAAACCTCAACAAGCTGAAAAAGCTCAAGAGCCGAAAGCAAACGCGAAAGTAGCGGAAAAAGGCTTGCAACTTGCGGCTGAAGCTCGCTCAGAAGTGAAGCCTGAAGAGAATAAAGCGAAAGCAAACGCGAAAACAGAGAAAGTCAAAGAGCGCCGTCAACGTCGCAAACTGAACAAATCTGTTCGTGTTAAAGATCAACTTGCCGATGAGCAAGTAGAAGAAACAGCAGTGAAAGCAATTGAACCTGTTGAGTCTCAAGTAGATCAAGCCGTTGATACAGCAGCAGACGCACAGCAAGACAACAAGCAAGGTGAATCGAAACAACGTCGTAACCGTCGTTCTCCTCGTCACCTACGAGCAAGTGGTCAACGTCGTCGTCGTGGTCGTGATCGTCGTCCTAACCCATTCCGTCTGCGCAAAGGCGGTGTAGCATCTCCTGAGATGGCAATGGGTAAAGTGATGCCACGTTACATTCCAAAACCAGCGCCTAAGAAGGAAGAGCGAGTTCAGGAAGAAGCGGTTGTGGCAATTGCAACTGTACCTGCTATGCAAGGTGGTTTTGCTTGCCCTGAAATGGCAATGGGTAAAGTCATCATCCGTCGTGAGCAACCTGCGGTAGCTGAAGCACCTGTTGTTGAACCTAAAGTTCAAGAAACAGTAGAAGCTAAAGCTGAATCACCGATTGTTGAAGCTGTAGCGCCTGAAAAGGCAGAGCCAGTAGCGGTTGATCAAGCTCCTGTAGAGCCGATCGTTGAAGTGGCTGAAGCACCTGTTGCGGAAGCAACAACAGAAACAGTTGTTGAAGAAGCTCCGGTTCAAGAGCCAGTCGTTGCAGAAACGGAGGAAGAAGCAGCAACAGAAGTTGCCGTTGAAACTCCAGTAGCAGCGCCAGAGATGAAAGCTGAAGTTATCAACGTTGTTGCTAAGCCACGAGCTAGCGCACCAATGACAAAAGCACCTGGTCCTCAAGAACTACGTGAAATCGAAGTAGCCGCAGCGCCGTTTAAAGCTGAACGCTACCAAGCTAAAGGTGCTGGTAGCC
>NZ_JAWOUT010000063.1:0-1339 GCF_033339515.1 Vibrio sp. 2130-1 | reverse complement strand
ATTGACCATTGATGGAGAAGCGGTCTGACGTTGGTGCACTAACAATCGCCACGCTGTAATCCGTAAAAGCTGGTTTGCCATCAGACGTGTTAATCTTGTCCAGTTCATCCACAATGGTGGCACCATTAGTGGTACTTTCACCTACGTTGGTGACTGAGACTTGATACTGGATCTGGCCATTCGGATTGTAGTGACAATCAGTGCCCGTCGAAGATGGGAACGTACACGTACTGCTGTCGGCGGTCGTGTTCAGCACCAGTTTTTGGAAATCTAAAACAGGTGCGACAGGAGGAATGGTTTCCGTTGTGTCACTCTGGTTGCCGGCTTTTGCGGTGTTTCCATCGATATCACCGACAGCATCAGCGCGAACTTTCCCCTTTACGGTAAATTCGATCACTTCTTCAGGCGCAATATCGACCACCAAATCCAGATCATCGGTGGCATCGTATGGTTCGATGTAGGTGTCTTGCGTGCCACTGGTACCAACAGAGGTAAAGACGTGGCTGATTTCAGATTCTGAAAATGCCGATTTCGTTGTGTCACCAATAACTTCAACACGAACATTAGAGATGATGTCTTGAATCGCGGCCTCATCACGCCATACCGGTTCGGTGTTGGTCACCGTAAACTTATACACCACCTCATCTTCTGGTTTATAAGTGTCTCCCGCTGCGTAAGGTTTACCAGCAATCGAACCAATCTCTTTGTTAACGGCTAGATTGCTGCCTTCCGGTGTCACGCGAGCTGTCGCGAAGTTCGTGCCGTCGTATTTCGGCGTCGAAGCAATTTGATCCAAAGCGTCTGGACGAATACGTGACTTCATCACAAACTCAATCCAACCGCCCGGCGCAATGGATAGAACTGGAATATCGATATCCGCATTTGCACCACCAACAAAGCCGCCGATATCCGTCGTTGCTTCACCAGAAGTTTTCACGCTCACATCCCATCCGTGCGCAGCAAAGGCAGGTAAACTCTGCGCGTCTGATTCTCCAGCCGCATTTTGTGCCACTCGGACTTTGATGTTAGAGAATAACTCTTGCAGTGATTTGTTGTACTCCAGTCCTTTACCATTGTTTTGGAGGCGCAGACGGTACACGATATTTTCACCACTAGACGTGTGATTGTACGTCAGCTTTTCGCTCGATAAAGACGAATCCGTGTACGCTTTATGGGATTTGCTTACCTCAGAAGGCAGCATGTTGGCTGGCTCAGCAACTAGGTTATGACTGTTATCGATAACCGCCACGTTTAAGATTTGGCCAACCGCTTTCTCGCTGATCTTTGCTGTCACCGTATATTTGATGAAAGTGCCGCCAACAGCGAAACTATTTGCTGC
>NZ_JAWOUT010000062.1:0-1358 GCF_033339515.1 Vibrio sp. 2130-1 | reverse complement strand
ACCGACTCCGTCAAGGTTGAGTCACCAGGGAGTACGGATGCCTCTGGTGAGCAAACGGCTAAAGTGACTTGGGTGGGCACAACACCGAGCAGTGACACCACGGTCGATATAACCGCAGAATGGAGTCAGGGTGGCACACCGCTCAGTGACATCACGAGTGTCACCTTTAAAAGTTATGATGGCTCAAAGCTTGGTATTTGTGGTGGTCAAGTGGATGATACCGACCCGGAAAATGCCAAAGGCTACTGTCTTAAAGTGCGTGAAATCTTAGACCCGAACGATAACAAGCTTAAACGCTTCACGAGCACCCCCTCAAAATCGGTGATGGATGTGTTGGGTTATCACCTTGACGATAGTGGAACTAATGCAGGTCAAAGCTACGCTCGCACTTACAAAGAAACGGGTTCATATGGCCCTAGTGGTGGCGAATTTGCTCGTTTCCGACAGGATGGGGATGGAACCGCTGGAGGCACACAACATCAACGTTATTGTCAGAACCTAGCTGACATGGGCTTTACGGGGCGCAGCGACTGGCGTCGTCCAACCAAAGATGAATTGGTGAGTTTATATGGCGAGTCTGGCCATATGTGGACCGAGTTCGGTTGGCCGGCCAACTATCGCTTTTGGTCGGAGTCGCCTAATGGTGGGCATTACTACAGCGTGGACCTCAGCAATGGCAACGTCCTCAGCAGCTACCCAGGTAGCGCGGTCTATGGTTCATGCGTTTCAATAAAACAACCAGAGCCAACCATTGGTATTTGTGGAGGTCAGATAGATGATAAGGACCCGGAAAATGCCAAAGGCCAATGCCTGAAAGTGCGAGAAATCTTAGACCCGAACGATAACAAGCTTAAACGCTTCACGAGCACCCCCTCAAAATCGGTGATGGATGCGTTGGGTTATCACCTTGACGATAGTGGAACTAATGCAGGTCAAAGCTACGCTAGCACTTACAAAGAAACGGGTATATATGGCCCTAGTGGTGGCGAATTTGCTCGTTTCCGACTGGATGGGGATGGAACCGCTGGAGGCACACAACATCAACGTTATTGCCAGAACCTAGCTGACATGGGCTTTACGGGGCGCAGCGACTGGCGTCGTCCAACCAAAGATGAATTGGTGAGTTTACATCGCGAGTCTGGCAATATGTGGACCAAGTTCGGTTGGCCGACCTACAATCGCTATTGGTCGGAGACGCCTTATGGTGGTGATTACTACGACGTGGGCCTCTACACGGGCAACGTCCACAGCGGCAGCCCAAGTAGCGCGCGCTATGGTTCCTGCGTTTCAAATCCTTAGGGTTTAGTGTTGAAAGTTTAGCGTTTAGTATTTTTATTTTAGGCCCTTCGGGGCCTTTT
>NZ_JAWOUT010000061.1:0-1387 GCF_033339515.1 Vibrio sp. 2130-1 | reverse complement strand
TCTACAAAGAAGAAGATGAAGGTGAATTCCGTGGCGGCCCTGCTTACTACATCGAAAAGGCAATGGGGCAAAAATGGTACGCATGGATCTTTGCTATCTCGACCATCTTTGCGTGTGGTGTGCTACTTCCTGGCGTTCAATCCAACAGTATTGGTAACGCGGTAGAAGCAGCATTTGGCTCTGGTGACATGATCGAAACCGCTATTGGTACCTTCAGTTTTGCTAAAATTTTCACTGGTACGGTTGTCTGTGTCATTCTTGCCTTCATCATCTTTGGTGGCGTAAAGCGTATTGCGAACTTCACTCAGATCGTTGTGCCATTCATGGCATTGGCGTACATCATCACCGCTTTCGTTATCATTCTTCTAAACATCGGTGAAATCCCACGCATTATCGGCATGATCCTAGGAGACGCGTTCACTCCTATGGCTGGTGTTGGTGCTGCCATTGGTTGGGGTGTTAAACGTGGTGTTTACTCAAATGAAGCAGGCCAAGGTACCGGCCCTCACGCAGCAGCGGCAGCAAGCGTTGATCATCCTGCACAGCAAGGTCTGGTTCAATCATTCTCAATCTACATCGATACACTACTAGTATGTTCGGCAACTGCGTTTATGATTCTTATCACAGGTGCGTACAACGTACACGGTGCGGTTGAAGGTGCATTCCTTGTGCAAAACCTACCAGCCGATATTGGGGCCAATGGTCCAGTATTCACGCAAATGGCGATTGAAAGTGCTCTGCCTGGAGTTGGTAAACCGTTCATCGCTGTTGCACTGTTCTTCTTCGCATTCACCACGATCTTGGCTTACTACTACCTCGCAGAAACAAACATTGCCTACATTCGCCGTACCTTTAAAGTGAACGGTCTGATGTTTATCTTAAAACTGGTACTTATCTCAGCCGTGTTTTACGGTACAGTAAAAACCGCAAACCTAGCATGGGCGATGGGTGATGTTGGCGTAGGTTTGATGGCTTGGCTGAACATCGTGGGTATCTTGATCATCTTCTTTATGTCGAAGCCTGCTCTGAAAGCGCTGACCGACTACGAAGAACAACAGAAGCAAGGTGTCACAGAGTTTACGTTCAACCCAGTTGCGCTAGGTATCAAAGGTGCAGATTACTGGGAAGAGAAATACAAACGTAAAACGGGTCAAGCACCAACGACTGAAACTACCGCAACAGACACGGTAGAACAGCCTTCGACCTAAGTTTCTTTCCTTAAAAATAAGAAAAAGCAGTGGTCCGTTCTTCGGACACAACAAAGGGGTTAACCAGTGGTTAACCCCTTTTTATATCAGTCAGATTTGAAATCTTACTTGGTCGGATACACTTGCTTCCAATCGTTTTTCATATCAGCGATTAACCAACCTTTCGCTTTCGCTTCATC
>NZ_JAWOUT010000060.1:0-1398 GCF_033339515.1 Vibrio sp. 2130-1 | reverse complement strand
CCTTCAATGCCTGTTGTCTGACTACTGAGAAGGGTTGATTATCATCAATGTTCTCATCCACAAACAGATGCAGTAACTCTGCCGCTTTCGTGACATTGTCCGCGGCTGACTGCCAGGACAGGAACACTGCTTGTTGTGCAAAGGTGTTGGCAGCTTCTTGTTGCTTGCGGATATGGTAAATGAACCCATCAGTTAACCGTTCCAGTGCCAGTTGTATCCGCTCTGTCAGGTGACATAGCAACCATAGATGCTGCTGTGCGCGTTTGAATCGTTTGAGTTTACTACCGTAATAGTTGATGAGCTCACCGAAGTGTTGTCGATTTTTAAGAGACAGATTAAGCCCATCGATAACGCCATTGATTTGCGTGCGCCATGGCGCTAACTGATGATAAAGGGCAAGCTCTTTTTTAAGTTCAGGTACGGTCAGACTTTTTGCACCGCCTCTGAGCTGGTTCAGGCTTAGTCCGTCATCAATGGCTGTTATGCTGTCCAGAAAGACGTGAAGTTCAGGACTGGTGAGTTGATTAAGTTGGTGCGCCAGGTCTTTTCTGACCTGCTGCATCGCTCTGCTTATCAGTCTCTGGAGTACGGTGTACCTAGGGATAGCAATGCTGTGACTGGTTAGGAATTCAATAGCAGTATCAAAGAGGTAACGCGGCTCCAGCCAGGCATTGCCCACCTGAACAAGGTGGTCGAAAAGAGAATTGAAGTGCTGACTTTCGTCCCATTTGTGATAACCAGCAAGGTCTAATACTTTTGCGTAGAGTCGATCTTTTTGTTTTTGTGAGGGAGTGAATGGTCTGAGCCCCTTGCCGCCAAGCAGCTCTTTACTGATGAACATTAAATCCTTAGAAACCTGCGAGTAAGCGATATCTAGGATGACGGGCTTTGATTTGAAGTATCCCAAAATCGCGACAAAGTAACATCTATGAGCTCTGAGACGAATTGACCGAAAAACTGCCAATTCCGCATCGTTCAGAGAAAAGTACAGACGTTGTTCTTCGATTGAAAAAATGGGTGGGGAATAAAGATCTGCCTGTTCTGCTCTCGTGAGAATAGTAATTTCGTTTTTGATGGCCATATCAGGGCTGTTCCGTATTAAATGTACGATATTTACCTAATTTGCCACACTTATAAGTAGTAACCCACCTCCGCAGCCATTTATTGGTGTGGTCTACAGAGGATTATGTCTTTTTAGAGGGGAAAATCCCTAGAACCCCGTGATGGTCGGCGCGCCGTAGCTCTTCTGCAGCACGACGTTGCGGCCCTTCGGGCCGAGGGTCGCCTTCACGGCGTTGGCGAGCACGTTGACGCCGCGCACCATCTTGGAGCGCGCGTCTTCGCCGAAACGAATGTCCTTGGCAGCCATTGCGAATTACCTCGAAAAATTATTCGGAT
>NZ_JAWOUT010000059.1:0-1428 GCF_033339515.1 Vibrio sp. 2130-1 | reverse complement strand
TGGCTATGCACAGGCTCAAGATCCAGCTTGGGATGACTTCCAAGATTCCACCGGGCAAGGTGGTTCGCGCACCAATTTTGATGATTCGATAATGTTTGTTGGGTGGTATACCCACGAGACTCGTCGCCAGTTAGGCATTTCATTGTGGGACCCTTATAACCAGTATCTGGCCTATCATGAAGGGCGAGGCGGTTATAAACGTGGAACTTACAAAAGAAAGCCTAGTTTGATGAAAGTGGCTCGGCGCGTTGAGCAAACCGCAAAGACTTATGGCTGGCAGCTGAAGCAATGTCGTCAGGAATTAGAAGACAACAGCAGCTGGTTCTTTTAACCCCATTTGGGTATAAAAACCAAACCAATACCTCAAGGTGTTGGAATTACAATCAGGAGAGATGTAATGCCTTTACTCGATAGCTTCACCGTAGACCACACTCGCATGAATGCACCAGCAGTGCGTGTCGCGAAAACCATGCAAACTCCAAAAGGAGATACCATTACGGTTTTCGACTTACGCTTCACTGCGCCTAACAAAGACATTCTTTCAGAGAAAGGCATTCATACACTAGAGCACTTGTACGCAGGTTTCATGCGCAATCACCTAAATGGTGACAGTGTGGAAATCATTGATATCTCACCGATGGGATGTCGCACTGGTTTTTACATGAGTCTCATTGGTACGCCTTCTGAACAGCAAGTCGCAGACGCATGGCTTGCTTCTATGGAAGATGTGCTAAAAGTGGAAAGCCAGAACAAAATCCCTGAGCTAAATGAGTACCAGTGTGGTACTGCAGCGATGCATTCTTTAGAAGAAGCACAGCAAATTGCCAAGAACATTCTAGCCGCAGGTGTGTCTGTTAATAAAAACGACGAGTTGGCTTTGCCAGAATCAATGCTAAAAGAGCTGCGCGTAGACTAAGTTCTTTTGGAACGGCAACACAAAACAAAAAGCCTGACATGAGTCAGGCTTTTCTTTTGGTTATTTGGACGTTGATTTTTTCTTCTTCGGATAGACTCGAACTAGCTTGATTCGGTTTTCTTCGATTTCAACAATTTCCATCGGGTGGCCCGCGACACGGACACTTAAATGACTCTCTGGAATATCTTCTAGGTGTTCCAAAATCAGACCATTCAAGGTTCTAGGGCCATCGGTAGGTAAATCCCATTTCAAACCTTTGTTGATATCGCGGATATTGGTGCTGCCTTCAATTAAGAAACTACCGTCGCCTTGTGGGCTGATTTCATCAGACAAACTAGGAGAAATAGACGTTGTGAACTCACCAATGATCTCTTCTAGGATGTCTTCAAGAGTGATTAGACCGATGATATCACCGTACTCGCCTACGATCAGACCGATGCGCTGCTTGTTGCGCTGGAACTTTAACATTTTTACGTTCAGCGGCGTTCCTTCAGGAATTTAATACACTTCAT
>NZ_JAWOUT010000058.1:0-1464 GCF_033339515.1 Vibrio sp. 2130-1 | reverse complement strand
GTGGCCCGCGAAGGAGAAATTTGCGTAGGTGATTTGGCGTTTGCATTGCAAGAGAGTCAGCCGAAAGTTTCTCGTCATCTTGCTCAGTTAAGATCGAGTGGCATTTTAGTCGATAAGCGTCAGGGACAATGGGTGTACTACGAGTTATCGCAGCAATTGCCAGGATGGATGCGCAAGTTGATTGAAGACTTAGTAGCATCGAATTGCTTGAAGCAAGAATACCAAGACGACATTACACGCTTGCACGATAAAAGTCGTGAGGCTTGCTGTTAACAGCGAACAAAGATTCAAGGTTGAAGATTAAAGGGTAAGACTATGACGATTAAAGTAGGGATTAACGGGTTTGGGCGCATTGGGCGTTTGGCGCTGCGCGCGGCATTCGATTGGCCAGGATTGGAATTTGTGCAAATCAATGATGTTGCGGGCGATGCAGCAACGTTGGGTCATTTATTGGAGTTCGACTCTGTTCAAGGCCGTTGGCACCATGAAGTGCAGGTTGAGGGAAATGAACTCGTCATCAATGGCAAGCGCATCGCGACGACGCAGCATCGCGACATCGATGCAGTGAATTGGTCTGGTTGTGATGTTGTGATTGAAGCGACAGGCGTGCACCGCAAAACATCGTACCTTGACCAATATCTCGATCAGGGCGTGAAGCGAGTGGTGGTTAGCGCACCAGTGAAAGAAGAAGGTATTGCGAACATCGTTGTTGGCGTGAACGACCACATTTTCGATCCTGACAAACATCGTATCGTGACAGCGGCTTCGTGCACGACCAACTGCATCGCACCAGTAGTAAAAGTCATTCATGAGAAATTGGGCATTGAGCAATCCTCTTTCACGACGATTCATGATTTGACCAATACGCAAACCATTTTGGATGCACCGCACAAAGATCTGCGTCGTGCTCGTGCGTGTGGCATGAGTCTTATCCCGACCACCACGGGCAGTGCGACTGCGATTGTGGAAATTTTCCCTGATTTAAAAGGCAAGATTAACGGCCACGCAGTGCGTGTCCCGTTGGCGAATGCGTCACTGACAGACATCATCTTCGATGTGAAACGCGATACCACCGCAGAAGAAGTGAATGCTTTGCTGAAAGAAGCGTCAGAAGGTGAGCTAAAAGGTATTCTTGGCTTTGAAGAGCGTCCGTTGGTGTCGATCGATTACAAAGGCGATCAACGCTCAACCATCGTTGATGCACTCTCAACAATGGTCGTTGGCTCTCGCATGGTGAAGATTTACGCGTGGTACGACAATGAAATGGGTTACGCAACGCGTACCGCAGAATTGGTTCGTAACGTTGGTTTGGCTTAATAGGAGTTCACAATGTCTCATCCTACATGGCAATTAGATTTGGACTCTGGTGCATTAGTCCTAACACCGTGCCCGGGTACGAAAGGCGTCGATTTGCAAACGTCTTTACAGCAATTAAAAGAGCAGGGTGTTCAAGCGGTGGTTACG
>NZ_JAWOUT010000057.1:0-1497 GCF_033339515.1 Vibrio sp. 2130-1 | reverse complement strand
GCGCTTAGTCAGAGAACTAAAAAATGATTTTGCCTCAGGGGAGTACGGCCTAGTTAACACCGTACACGTTGGTTTTAATTACTGATACCAACGGTGCTTCTCAAAGTAGCGAAACACAAAAATCAGTACGCACTTCACTGGCGGAAAGTGAACGTGAAAAGGTGTGAACAGTCGGCCTTGCTATACGAAAAAAAGCAAAATTGGCGAACGGCAATGCCGTCTGGATATTTTTACGAAAATATTTAGCTAGTTCTTACGCCCACATCGAGATTTTTATGAGCTTTGATCCCATCGCAGCGACCGAAGCTGCCAAAAAGACCCGTGCATTACGCAAGGGAAAAAACTACAAAAAACGCACCTCCAAACTTGAGCCATTTCGTTCTGAAATCGCCAAAATGTACAAGCATGGCGCATCTTTAGAACTGATTGCTCTGCACCTCCAAACTGAACACAAGCAATATGCAGCTCGCAGTACCATCCTCCGATATATCCATTCCATCGGAGTAACACGCAATGGCTAAAGGGCACTTCGCAAAATCAGAAAAACAAGCCGCTTCTGTCATGAAAGAAATGCAGGGGAAAGGTAATGCCATAGAATCGGTGGGAACGGCGAGGAACTACGAACAAGCATTGAAAACCTGTTGCGATTATCTGAAAGAGTTCAAGCTTGGCTCTCTAAGAGAACTAACCCCAGAACAAGCAAAAAACTACATAGAGTTACGCGCTCACGAATGTAAACAAAGCACAATCGACATGGATCGTCAGGCAATACAAACAATGATGCAGCATGTCACACATAAGTTAGAACCCAATCAAACACTATACCCACCCAAAGAGCTTCCTACATCTAAAAAAGAAACTATTGAAAACTCTCGTTCTTACACGCCAGAACAGGTCAATGCGATCATTCAGCACCAAACCGAGCAACATGCACTCTCAACACAACTTTGTCATGAAGCGGGTCTACGCGCTCACGAACTGTACACACTACGACCTTCTGGCGAAGTAAATCCGAGTCCACGGGACGTACACCAAGATAAATTTTCCCAACTCCCCAATGACTCAAAAACCTACACGGTTCAAGGGAAAGGCGGTCTCATTCGTGAAGTTCAAATCCCCAACCATTTGGCAGAAAAGTTAGAAGAACGCAGACTCGATACACCACAGCAACTCTCTGACAGGGGCGTGAATTACGAATCGCATTACAACATAGCAGGAGGACACAAGTTTTCTGATGCGTTCAGCAAAGCGAGTTCTCGCGCTCTTGGGTACTCCAACGGAGCACACGGCTTACGCCATAGCTACGCACAAAACCGCTACGAACAACTGGCTAACCACTTTGAGCGTATCGATGTCATGACGATTATTTCTCAAGAGCTAGGGCATTTCCGCCCCGATATTACAGAGGTATACCTACGATGCTTTGGGGATTTTTGACGGTAATTGTTGTGGGATTGGTATTGCTTTTTGCAGCACCATTTCTTGATTTTCTAACTC
>NZ_JAWOUT010000056.1:0-1527 GCF_033339515.1 Vibrio sp. 2130-1 | reverse complement strand
CGACCGATTAGTTTTCTCAGCAGAAGTCAATGATGATGGTACGGTTCAAATTACTTTTTATGAAGCGATTGATCATGGTGTAGGTCAAGATGAGCTGGTGACTAACGTATTGGTTGAAAGCATTCAAAGTGATGCTGACGGCACACAAGAGGCTGTTGTGGCTCCCCTAGAAATCGCCATCCTTGATGCCGATCCAGTGATCGAAAATGAGTCATATAGTGTAACCGAAGGCCAAGTCATTTCTGGCAATGTACTGGAGAATGACATTGATATTGATGGTGACTTGTACATTCGATATGTCAGAGCCGGAGGAGAGATCCAGTCTGTCCCTGATGGTGGCTCAGTAAGTTTTAGTCTAGAGAAGGGTGAATTAACCGTATTTTCAGATGGCTCTTGGCAGTTGAATGCCAGTCGCAACTTAGATCACACGGTTGAGCAAAGTCTCGTTTTTGATTATCTCGCAGCCGATGATTCAAAAGATTACGGTGTAGCAACCGCAACTATCGACATTATAGATGGCCAAGCGGGTTATGTAGGCAGCGCTACTATAAACGCAGCAGAAGTACCTCTGGGAGAGGCATTATTAACCACCGAAGGCAGTGTTAATGTGATTGCTGGCTCTGATAACCCTGATCCGACTAGTTTGTATTTTGGTGGGGCATCCATTACTAAGTTAGAGGCATTAGGGCTTACAAGCTCAGTCTCTGATAATGAGCTTAGCTACACGTTAAGTTCCAGTGGAAAGCAAATCACAGCATTTGCTAATGGTGTCACTGTATTTACGTTAACATTGAGTGGCATTGAGTCGGGTAACGATGTACTAGCTTCAATCTCGCTTACTCTTGATCATCCTATCGATCAATTCAATAGTAGTGATACGGTCACTTTCCCGCTGACCATTGGAGGGACAGATCTAGACTCCACACCGCTTGTAGAGAATGAAATTGATTTCGTGTTGAAAGATGGTGTTGATCCTACGTTGAGCAACTTGACTGTTGTTGCAATGGAAGAGATTAATCTAGAAAGTGGGGCAATCTTTAAGACTGGGAGCCTTCAACTCGATATCGGGAGTGATTATGTTGACTCTCTTCGATTTAGCGAATTAAACCAGCCCACATTAGTGAGTAGTGAAAGTGAGTTGCTTTACCGTCTGTCTGATGACGGTACGACAATTACTGGCTATATCTTAGAAGGTGGGGTGGAAGTAAATATTTTTCAATCGAAACTATTATCCACATTACCTGTAGAGTCGAGTAGTGAAATAGAGTATTCCTTTGAATTATATCGCTCTTTCGATCTGTCAAAAGATCAAATCCTGGATATACCATTGTTAGTTAATGCAACAGATTCAGACGGTGACACCACCTCCGTAACATTGGATATTACCTTAGAGGCAATTGAAGGTTTGAACGATGATGCCTCTTTAACGGTGGATATTCTTGATGGCGGCGATGGATACGAAAACCAGTTTGAAGTTCCTAGTGTCACGATTCAAGGTGACGCACTCAAGATAAGCGATGAGTGGCT
>NZ_JAWOUT010000055.1:0-1558 GCF_033339515.1 Vibrio sp. 2130-1 | reverse complement strand
CGATTACAACTGCTTGATGGCAATACACCGTACGCGATCGTATTTCTATTGCTGACACTCATTACAGAAGAAGGTATTACGTTGGCCAATTTTTAGCTCTTGAAGCGGCTCTCCACATTCTGGGCAAGGCTCACCCGCTTTTCCATACACTAGAAGTTCTTGAGCAAAATAACCCGGCTTGCCATCGGCTTGAGCGAAGTCTTTTAAAGTCGTACCACCTTGGTTAATGGCAATTTTTAGCGTGGCTTTGATGTTTTCCACTAACAGTACCCATTCTTGGGGCGTCACTTGACCTGCTTGTCGGGTTGGGAGAATACGAGATTTAAACAGAGATTCATTGGCGTAAATATTCCCCACACCGACCACGACTTTGTTGTCCATGATAAACTGCTTTACCGCGACACGCTTACCTTGCGCTTTATCAGCAATGTACTCGCTATTAAACGTATCAGTTAGAGGCTCTGGTCCCATATGCTCAAGTACCGCATGTGACTCACCAGGAGCGCACCATAGCCAAGCACCAAAGCGTCGAGGGTCGTTATAACGCAGCACTTTACCATTTGTAAGTTTGAGATCGACATGATCGTGCTTAGCCGCAGGAAAAGCAGCATCCAACACACGTAACGAGCCGGACATTCCAAGGTGCACAATGGCAGTCCCTGTATCCGTTTCTATGAGCAAATACTTTGCGCGGCGGTGAATGGCTCGAATCACTTGCCCTTCAAGCAATTTCAGCTCTTGCGGGATATCCCAGCGCAGTTTGGGGGTGCGAAAAACAAATGCCTTAATCGTTTGTCCAACCATATGTGGACTAATACCCATCCGGCTTACTTCAACTTCTGGTAGTTCAGGCATTTATTTCTCCTTAAAACACTCAAAGCCTTACTGAAAGGCAGTTAACATAATCGAAAAGTACAAGCGTAAACACTGCTTACCTACGAGGTTATTGACCACCTCTCACTTAGGCATGATGTAATTGCTCTCAACAGAAATCGCGATCCATTTGTCTTGCCAATTCTTGAACAACCAAAAATCATGAAGACGATAAAGAGTAATTCGCTGCGGTTCTTCGACGCCTTGATACCAGACTTCGATGGTTTCTGGTGTGCCTAACTTATCTTTAAGAGTGTCGTATTGCTGCGCAGATAACTCCGTACCTTCGAGCGCTTGCCAGCGAGCAATAAGTTCAGATAGAGGGAAAGGAACATCTGTATTCGCATGCCATCGCCCATCGCGAAACTCCAATTCAAGACTATTGGAATAAATAGCGCTAACCGAATGATCAGTTCGAAGTAAATGCGGATAAGGATCAACGTTCTCTGACAACAAGTACGTTTTGATCCACATCGGCGCATTTAAGATCACGATAAACGCGATAATGCCCAATATTAGAATATTGTTCCAACGGCGACGGCGAGTCGGACTAATACGCATAACGGTTCCTACTATCTTAGTTCTAGTGACAAACTAACAAAGGTTACAGGAATTGCCTAGAGCATCAGCATGTAAACATGGTGAAGGTGGATTTGAAGGAATAGTGAGGATTTCAGATAATAAA
>NZ_JAWOUT010000054.1:0-1618 GCF_033339515.1 Vibrio sp. 2130-1 | reverse complement strand
TACCTGGTTACAAAAAAACTAACTGGAAGTAGTACCCTCAAACCTTAATTAACCGTGGTTCTCTGACCTTTGGATTGGTGAGGATGCGATCGCCGAATGGAAGAAAAGCAAACAAGGAAAACTTATAATACATTGCTAAATCATCGGCTTAGCCATTACCACTGCGCTTATGGTGAAGCGAGTTTTCTCAATGCCGTTGAGAGCATTGCAAGGGCTTATCGATTCTGTTTTTTCATTGGCTAACGTCCCTATACTCTGCCCACATTACAGCTGTATCAGTCGAAGAGCTAAGCAAGTCGAGGTTTCATTCAAACCAAAGACTAAAGGTGCAATACAGCATCTAGCCTTTGATGCGACGGGTCTCAAGGTTTATGGCGAAGGTGAATGGAAGGTCAAGAAGCATGGTACTGACGGGAAGCGTAGGGTCTGGAGAAAATTGCATTTAGCGGTAGACACCAGCACTCATGAAATCGTCGCGGCAGAACTGAGTTTATTAAATGTTACCTATGCAGAAGTCCTTCCTAACTTGCTCAAGCAAACACGCCGAAGAATTATCGAGATATCTGGTGATGGCGCTTATGACACAAGGGATTGCCACGATGCTATACGGTTCAAGCGAGCTGTTCCACTTATCCCTCCAAGAGAAGGGGCAGCCTTCTGGGAGAATGGTCACCCTAGGAATTTAGCGGTAGGTTGCCAGAAGCTCTACGGCTCCAACAATAAGTGGAAGAAGCGGTACGGCTATCATAAACGCTCACTATCAGAGACAGCAATGTATCGAGTGAAGCAGTTGTTAGGTGGGCGATTAAGTCTGAGAAGCTACAATGCTCAGGTTGGTGAAACTTACGCCATGATTAAAGCGCTGAAAAAATTACAGGGCTTGGTATGCCTGAAACTCAGTGTATTGTATAAGAATTGTTCAATTTCAGACGGTTGGGTTCTCTGACCGAATTACGCAACATATATGGACGCACCTCAGGATGCAATGGCTAATTGAATGATACGGTCGCTAACATATATCCGACGTCTTTCTAGGTCGATAATAAACCTGCACCATGATGTAATCCGCCCCTCACTGTCTTTTCAAAGCCTCGGTTTCAATAACCATGTTGCGTTATCAGAGTGTAGTAAGGATGGTTCACCGTTTATTCATCAGCTATTGCAAACTCAGTTGCTTCTCTAGGATAACTCCTTAGAACTTGCTATTTTTTATCAAACAGGCTTAAAGGCCTGATTAATATCGTATTCACTATTTTTCACCAAGATGTGCCATGCTACCCGACCGAGCTTGTTTGCAAGAGCGACAATCGCTTTTGCTTTGCCTCGGCGTGCAATGAGTCCTCTCAACCATGCTCCCATAGAATCCACTTTGTTAGCTCCACACCGAACCACTGCGCGAGCACCGTGAATAAGTAATGCTCCTAATTCGCGATTACCATTCTTCGATAAAGAGCCGAGACTACTTTTTCCACCTGTACTATTTTGTTTTGGAACCAAGCCACACCATGCTGAGAACTGGCGATCATTTTGGAATTGGTTCCCAGTACCAACCTCACTAATCAGTGCCGCTGTCAAAATCGGACCAAAACCAGGAATATTCCGAATAGCCTCATACCTT
>NZ_JAWOUT010000053.1:0-1793 GCF_033339515.1 Vibrio sp. 2130-1 | reverse complement strand
TTAAGCTTAAAAGATGCCAACTTAGTGTATACGCCTTCGGCTGAACATCACGAAGTGAATCTAAGCCAATATGTGACTACCTCTGACAACAGTCCATTTAAACTGACACGGGTAGAGGCGTTATCGTCGGATGCAGCCTGTCAGGTGGTGGGGCAAACGGACACCCAGTTTTATGTGGCAGGGGACACTAAAAAAGCGTGTGACTATCGTTATTTTGCGGAAAGTGCCAACGGCAAGTCGGTGGTCTCTCAAAGCTTGAGCAACACGTCAAACTCAGCACTGGTGCGACTGGCTACGACTGAGATATCAGCTGATGCAGAGTTGCCACCACTGACCAACGCGACCTTGAAAAACACACCAGTCAGCGTGGATTTACACGCGCAGTTTGATGCTATAGGTTTGGATGTTTCCGACTGGACGCTATCGGAAGAGGTGACCTTGCCGTATAACCACAACGCCCTTGTCGATGTGGATGTGGTTAATCAGACCCTCACGTATACGCCGGAAAGTGACTTCACCGGCATCGACCGCATTCTGTTCAGCTTTACTGATGCGGAGCAAAACCCCCGCCTGGGGCAGGTTGATATAGCTATCTCAGCAGAGGCAAATCAAGGTTTAACAGTGCAGGAAAATATTATTTATCCGAAAGAGGTGGAAGCCTCTACTCAAGTAGAGATAGATATTTCTCCGTACGTCACCAGCCCTGATGGTGATGACTATCAGTTAGTTTACCTTCAAGCCTTCAACGCACAAGTTCGCCCCGTTGCTCCTGAAGATATGTACAATAAAAAGTTTTATTTTGAAAGCTCAGATGCTGGCTATCATGATATCGCATTTGCAGTCAGTGACCATCAGGGTACGTATGAGATGGGGTTGATGCGCATTGAGGTCGTGGACGATGACCAACTCGCGAAATGGGGCCCTATTCGATATGGGGCGGATGTGTTTACCGCGCCATTGACCACGCGAGAGGCGTTAGATGCAGGGGTTGTATTCAATGGCAGTCATTTGGATACGAATTATGACCCTGCAATACAAATTGCGCTATTTAATTTCGAATCGGCGATGAAGTATTGTGAATCGATTGGTGCATCGGTGCCAACGGTAGAGCAATTGAAGGAGTTAGATAGGAATGTTGATATTCCCGCTGAGAACTGGCCTTTGCAAGCCGTCAAAAAAAATTATTATGCTCAGGTGGATGGGCAGTCACATTACGTGAAATTGGACAGTGGCTATACAGTGCCAAATGACGGTCAGGAGGCAATGAATCTAACCTGTATAAGTCAAGGTGAATTGGAGGTCTCACTGCCTGACTCCAAACTAGAAGCTATAGCAGACCAAGCGGATAAAGCCACAGTGGCGGTGAGAGTGACGCCTGGCTTTGGTTCTGATGCCGAAGGGCTTGTAGTTACAGCGTATTTGAGTGAAGGTACAGAGGGACAATTGGGGTCTACCAGTGAGGTCACGGACGAGTCTGGACTGGCGGTATTTGAAGTGACGAACCATAAAGCGGAGTTGGTTACGCTCAATGCGGAATATGAAGGTATTACTGTCTCTGAGAGCGTCACCTTTATTGGGGATGTGAATACGGCGAAGTTAACTCTGAATACCACCGTTAACAATGCACCATACAACGGCTCAAACGAGGTGAAGGCGGAACTCGATGATTTTAACGAGAACCCACTTGTGGGCTACGATGTTGTCTTCAAGGCAGATACCGACTCCGTCAAGGTTGAGTCACCAGGGAGTACGGATGCCTCTGGTGAGCAAACGGCTAAAGTGACTTGGGTGGG
>NZ_JAWOUT010000052.1:0-1913 GCF_033339515.1 Vibrio sp. 2130-1 | reverse complement strand
AGCATTCCCAGAAAGCCCTTAAAAGATGACAACAACGAGTCTCTTGTTTTTATATACAGCCAGAATAGCGGCTTATCATATTTTCTCATTTTTTCCTTAAACAGCTAACGCCGCGTTAAGTAGTGAGCAACGCTAACCACCGAACCTAAACTATTGTGCCGTAAACACTAAAATCAAAGCAAACCAAAAATGCCGAGCGTTGCGAATCTGTCTTAAACGCTTTGTTATGCTCGTACTCAAAGAAATTGAAGGACTAAACAAGCAATAAACGCTGGTAGACCCGCTATGAAGAAAACTAAGCCTGTTTGGTAGTTCATTCGATAGTGCTCTCGTTCGTCTTTTTCGAAATCATGCCCTTCTACCATTTTGTAAACTTTATCTCTTCTAGGGTCATCTAACCGCGTCGTCTTACTATGGACACCACCTTCCCACATTAGCTTCGCTAAAACCCATATGACGATGACAACAAAGAAAAGAAAGTCGACCAACTGAGTTGTAGCAAAGAATGGAATAAACTGGGCTAGAGCGATAACAACAAGAGCCGCTGAGAGGTTAACTAGAACTACTTTCTTCAATAAATCGAGCAAAATCGTCTCCTAGAGCATAACGCCCTGTTAAGGTGTGAGCAACGCAATGCCGATGTTGCCGCATACCACCTTAACCACTAAACACAACGCATAGTAAAAATGCCACGCGTTGCGAATCACTCTTAAACAGATTGTTATAGCGCTACTTTTGACTTATGCAGCTCAGAGACAACCTTTGCTAAAACGCTCGGAATACCCGTATCTTTTAGCTGATTCGCGCTGAAAGGGTGACTCTTATATGTGTCAAAGCTATCATGAAATTGGCTTTGCTTTTCAATTATGACGGAAGCCAATTTATAACCCTTAGCATTAAACTGATCCGCAGTAATGTCGATTATGTAGCCTTGGCATAAAAGCCAAGCATGTGATTGGTTTGGGTTATTTCCTAACCCTTTGCCACATACATAAGTGCTTTCCAGTTCATAGTATTTAGACAGATATAATCCAATTAAATCGGTTGCATCGCCACAACAGCCATTAGGAAAACCTGATGAGCTAGAAAAGGCAGTCCTCCAATCGAAATCCGACTTTCCAAAATTGGCTAGAATCTCTCGAATTTCATGGATTCTGATTTCAATCTCTTTATTCACATAAACCTCAAAATCTGCGCTGCGCTATAACGCCGCGTTAAGTGGTGAGCAACGCTACCACCCTACCTAAACCATTGTGCAGTAAACACTAAATCCAAAGCAAACCGAAAATGCCAAGCGTTGGGAATCCGTCTTAAACGCTTTGTTATGCGTATTATCCCACACGTACCAGACTGAGTTTTTCACTCGCTGCTGGAGCTTCAAAATACTGGGTCACATGATGAAATACAGCCTCTGTGTCAAACATAGCTCTTTCAGGTTGTTCTACTCGGCGCTTAGCAACTTGGGATAAACATTGCTCATCTGTTAAGTCTAAATACCAAAGCTCATGTTCACTACCTACTTCGACACACAGTGATACGAACCAAGCTCTTTGCTTAATAGTATTCGCTGGAAAGTCCATGACAACGTTAGTCCCAACATTCAACAAACGTTGAACATGACTTTTAACGAAAGGCTTTATGAGATTTGAGTATTTAATGTAGTCGTCAAACGTTTGAATTTGCGAAGGATAATGAGCTGACAACCAGTCGTCTTCTGAAATTAGGACTGCATTATTTTCAGCAGCCACAACCTTAGATTTAGTCGATTTTCCTGCTCCCATCTTGCCACAGAAGAAGAACAGCTTGCCCTGATTTTCCATGTTTCCTCCATTTACGCATAACGCCCTGTTAAGGTGTGAGCAACGCAATACCGATGCTCCCGCATACCACCTTAACCACAAAACCTAACGCAT
>NZ_JAWOUT010000051.1:0-2114 GCF_033339515.1 Vibrio sp. 2130-1 | reverse complement strand
TCGGCTTGCATTTTTGCTAAACACAGTATTGCAAGGACGCGGAACATGCCTCATGTGGCGGCCAGGACGGCCAGCCGGGATCGGGATACTGGTCGTTACCAGAGCCACCGACCCGAGCAAACCCTTCTCTATCAGATCGTTGACGAGTATTACCCGGCATTCGCTGCGCTTATGGCAGAGCAGGGAAAGGAATTGCCGGGCTATGTGCAACGGGAATTTGAAGAATTTCTCCAATGCGGGCGGCTGGAGCATGGCTTTCTACGGGTTCGCTGCGAGTCTTGCCACGCCGAGCACCTGGTCGCTTTCAGCTGTAAGCGTCGCGGTTTCTGCCCGAGCTGTGGGGCGCGGCGGATGGCCGAAAGTGCCGCCTTGCTGGTTGATGAAGTACTGCCTGAACAACCCATGCGTCAGTGGGTGTTGAGCTTCCCGTTTCAGCTGCGTTTCCTGTTTGCCAGCCGGCCCGAGATCATGGGGTGGGTGCTGGGCATCGTTTACCGCGTCATTGCCACGCACCTGGTCAAGAAAGCGGGCCATACCCACCAAGTGGCCAAGACGGGCGCGGTCACCCTGATCCAGCGTTTTGGATCGGCGCTCAATCTGAATGTTCACTTCCACATGCTGTTTCTCGACGGTGTGTATGTCGAGCAATCCCACGGCTCAGCGCGTTTCCGCTGGGTCAAGGCGCCGACCAGCCCAGAGCTCACCCAGCTGACGCACACCATCGCCCACCGGGTGGGTCGCTATCTGGAACGGCAAGGCCTGCTGGAACGGGATGTCGAAAACAGCTATCTGGCCTCGGATGCGGTGGATGACGACCCGATGACACCCCTGCTGGGGCACTCGATCACTTACCGTATCGCTGTCGGTTCACAGGCGGGGCGAAAGGTGTTCACTTTGCAAACTCTGCCGACCAGTGGTGATCCGTTCGGTGACGGGATTGGCAAGGTAGCCGGGTCCAGCCTGCACGCCGGCGTGGCGGCCAGGGCCGATGAACGCAAGAAGCTCGAACGGCTGTGCCGGTACATCAGCCGCCCGGCGGTATCCGAGAAGCGGCTGTCGTTAACACGAGGCGGCAACGTGCGCTACCAGCTCAAGACGCCGTACCGGGACGGCACCACGCACGTCATTTTCGAACCATTGGATTTCATTGCAAGGCTGGCCGCCCTGGTACCGAAGCCCAGAGTCAACCTAACCCGCTTCCACGGGGTGTTCGCACCCAACAGTCGGCACCGGGCGTTGGTCACGCCGGCAAAACGGGGCAGGGGCAACAAGGTCAGGGTGGCTGATGAACCGGCAACACCAGCACACCGGCGAGCGTCGATGACATGGGCGCAACGGCTCAAGCGTGTTTTCAATATCGACATCGAGACCTGCAGCGGCTGCGGCGGCGCCATGAAAGTCATCGCCTGCATTGAAGACCCTATAGTGATCAAGCAGATCCTTGATCACCTGAAGCACAAAGCCGAAACCAGCGGGACCAGGGCGTTACCCGAAAGCCGGGCGCCACCGGCTGAGCTGCTCCTGGGTCTGTTTGACTGACGAGCCTGAAGGCCAACGATACCAATCAAAATGCTGCGTTCACAGCGCCGCGGCAGGGATCCGCCGTGCTGGTTGTCGGAAAAGGAGCCGCTAGTGGGAAAGAGGAGGGTAAATTTTCAGCGTTGCTGGCTCCCCGTCAGCCGGATTGGGTTGCATCGCAGGGGTGTCGAAAGAGTCAACTGCGGTCCAAAGCTGTTGGACTTGGGTGAAAAGGGCGTTTATTCTTCCTATACGTGCCGCGTTCCAGGCGGCGACTATGAGGGCTATGTCGATGCCCATGTGCGCCGGCTGGAGGCGCTACGCCGGGCCGGTATCGTCGAGCGGATCGACGCCGACCAATGGCGCATCCCCGATGATCTGGTCAGCCGTGCCGCCGCCCATGACGCCGGCCGAGACAGTCAGGCCAGCGTTCGCGTCCTTTCCCCGGTCGATCTGAACAAACAGATCGGATCGGACGGCGCGACCTGGCTGGACCGGCGGCTGATCCACGGCGAGACGGCCGACCTTGCGCCAACCGGCTTCGGGCAACAAGTCCGCGAAGCCATGGACCAGCGCCGCGAGCACCATATCGAACA
>NZ_JAWOUT010000050.1:0-2287 GCF_033339515.1 Vibrio sp. 2130-1 | reverse complement strand
GTGGTGCCCGGAGGCGGAATCGAACCACCGACACGAGGATTTTCAATCCTCTGCTCTACCGACTGAGCTATCCGGGCGACGAGGTGTATTAAAAGGCTTTTCGGCTTTCAGGTCAACAATAAAATTAAAATAAAATATCGTTTGATGAATTTGTGCTCGGAGTGGGCTGTTTTTATGCGTTTTTAGCAGCAATGCGCCATGCTTTAAGCGATGTTTTAACATTGATAGTGTATTCACTTGCAAAATAAAGGCGATAAAAACAAAAAAGCACGTCTGAAAACGTGCTTTTTATTGAACAATTGACTTTAAACTAGTGCTTTACTGAGAACTTGTTTACCCAACCTTCTAGCTCATTCGCTAGTGAAGCTAAACTTTGAGTACTTGATTGACTCTCGGTTACGACAGAGTTGAGTTGGCCTCCGCTTTCATCGATAAGGTTTATGCGTAGCGCAATATCATCGCTAACCTGCGTCTGCTCAGCGGCAGCAGTAGCGATCTGCTGGCTCATTGTGGTGATAGATTCTAACGCCGTTACAATTTGCTGTAGAGCTTCAGAGGATTCTTAGACTCTGTAACAGTGCTTTCACTGGTTTCTGCACATATTTCCATTGTGTGAATGGCATTGCGAGAGCCTTCTTGCAGATTGGAGATCATATACTGAATCTCTTTTGTACTGTCTTGTGTGCGTCCTGCTAGGTTGCGTACCTCATCAGCAACGACTGCGAAGCCTCGACCTTGTTCTCCAGCACGTGCTGCTTCAATGGCTGCATTGAGTGCCAACAGGTTTGTTTGCTCTGCAATATCACCAATCACATCGAGCACTTTTACAATATTATTTACATCCTGATCTAGATCGGCGACCGCTTTACTCGCAGTATTTAATTGAGAAGCTAAACCTTGAATGTTTTCAACCGTGTTATGAATGAGTTTCTGAGTATGTTGGCTTTGTTTGTCAGCCTCGTCCGTATTGTTTGCGGTGTCGCTTGCTGAATTGGCAACATGGTTGGCTGAAGATGCCATTTCAGTCATCGCAGTGGCAATCATCGCCGTTGATTGCTGCTGAGATACGGTAAGATCGGCAATCGTATTTGATCGAGCTTCTACGGCAGACAACTCTGCGCGCAGTGCATGCATAGACTTCTCTAGGTTTGTCACCATAGTAGCTAGTGATTGACTCATATCTTGCACGGCACGATAGATACTTCCTCTCGGTGCCACAGTATCAAAACTGGTCTGAATGTCTCCTTGAGCGACAGCTTGAACTGCTTTACGCACGTCGTTAGGCTCTCCACCAAGTAGATTAAGCATTTTGCGAATCGAAATGATCAGGCCACTTAGAATGCTTCCCGCGATAATCAGACATAGCACAAGCTGCCATTGTGCTGTCGACCAAAAGCGTGCGTTAACTTCATTAAAGCCAATACCTGTACCGACAACCCAGCCCCAGTGTGGTGTTTTTTCTGCTATCGAGTGTTTTTCTTCAATGCTGGCATCTGCTTGTTTTTGGCTCCAGGTATATTCAACGATCTGACCTGTTTTGTGCCCCAATACATCTAGAATGAGTTGGCCTACGCTATTACCACTGCCATCTTTAAAGTCATGGAAGCTGGTTCCGTGCAGTTGAGGGTCTAGTGGTGCGGCGATGAACATCATATTTTCATCTGCGACATAAACGTATTCGTTGTCTTTGTAGATATTGTTACGAAGTAGGCGAGTGGCTAATGCTTTCGCTTCGTCTTCCGGCATTTTGCCTTCGATAGCCATCTTTTCTACTTCGGTAAGTATGCTGTACGCACTTTTAAATAGCTCAGTAACTCGAGCTTTGTTATCAAGGTTACTTGCGACGCGAAGAGTCCATAAGCCCGTTGCGGTCAGAGCTAGGAGAGCTAGCAATATGATCGCAGATAATAAATAGGCTTGAGTTTTTAGTTTCATATTTAGCTCACAAATAAAGTGTTATCACTATGCAAGGCATAGCTAAAAGAAGAAATGTAAGAACTCGGGCATCTTAGTGAAGATGAATGTGCTCGGATACTAATGCGTATTGAAATTACGATGAGGATTAAATTTTTAGCGTGAAATAAGTATTTTTGAAGAAAGGATTTAATGTTTGCTGATGTTTAGAAATGAAGTGCAGATAAATGGGAAAGCGAGAAATGACGTATAAAGCAGATACAAAAAAGCCACATCAAGTGATGCGGCTTTAAAAGTGGCTCCTCCTGCTGGGCTCGAACCAGCGACCTGCGGATTAACAGTCCGTCGCTCTACCAACTGAGCTAAGGAGGAA
>NZ_JAWOUT010000049.1:0-2312 GCF_033339515.1 Vibrio sp. 2130-1 | reverse complement strand
TCTCTTCCCGACTCGCTGTGTGACTTTCGTCTCACTCCGTGTCGGTGGATGCGCAGTATAGGGGGTTGAGAAATTAGTACAAGCGTTTTTTGCAAATAAAAAACCAACCGGTCACAAATTAGCCAAAAGTGCGATATTTGCATATTTCTTCGTCACATTTGAGACATATCACAGCAATTGGTTGGAAAAACACCAACCATATACGTAAGATTCATGTGTCTATTCTGTTAATGGACAATCGATCTCTTTATCACTATGTGTAGTAATTAAAATGACGTCTAAAAAAAATCTGATTTTATGTGTTGGGCTGGCCATCGTTGGGGGAATCATTTTCTCTCAATTCATCATCCCACCAGCCTTGAGCTTCCTCATTGGTGTTATCGCTACTGCTTTTCTTTTTTCATTTTCTAGCAAAACACCTGTTCTTCAATCTTCGGATCCTGATCCTTCAACTAAAACGCTGTATGTCGGCAACCTACCTTATAAGGCCAATGAGAGTCATGTTCGCGATTTGTTTGCTGAATATGGACAGGTCTATGCGGTACGCTTAATGAAAGATAAGCGTACTGGAAAAAGAAGAGGGTTTGGTTTTGTAGTGATGGCTGCGGCAGATGCCAAGCCAGCTATCGCTAAACTTAATGAAAAGGAATATATGGAGAGAACGCTAAAAGTGAGAATTGCGAACGATCCTAAACATCCGGATGGTGGTAAACCTGAACAGGATTAAAACCTAGCTTCTTTAAACAAATGTTCAGTGCATCTTCCTGCCAAGGAGTTGCACTGGCATAAATCGACTTACTTCCCTCTTCTGTATCCTCAATTTCATCACTTAATAGCAATGCTTTTACTCGACGTGCAATCGCTGCGCCTGAATCAATTAAAGTAACGTCCCCACCCAAAGCTTGATGAATCTCCTCTTTGATTAAAGGGAAGTGAGTACAACCGAGCACCGCAACATCGACTTTATCGCGAAGGGGAAGCAGGATATTTGTCAGTTCGTCGAGAGAAACGCTGTTGCCTCGCAACTTCTCTTCGGCCATATCTACCAAGCGAGTTGATCCCACCAGCTCAACTGGTTTGCCTTGCGCAAAGTCCCGTATTAACTCGTGAGTATATTGGCGTGTTACTGTCGCCGGAGTGGCGATCAGCCCTACCCCTTTTGATGCTAAAAGCGATGCGGGTTTAATCGCAGGGACAACACCAACAACGGGAATCGATAAGTTTTCGCGTAAGGAAGGAAGCACTATGGTGCTCGCCGTGTTGCAAGCAATGACGACAATGTCGACTTGGTGTTCTTCGACTAATGAAGAGACCAGTTGGTTAACTCGTGAAATGAGTACAGCCTGATCGAGTTCACCATAAGGGTAAGCCTGATTATCGAATAAGTATAAGTAGTCTAGCTGGGGCAATAGGCGATGTATCTCTTGGAATACAGAAAGACCACCAACACCGGAGTCAAAAACTAGGACTTTTTTCTTACTTGCTACTCGCACGAGCCTTACCTAAAGAACAGAAACGTTGCGATCATACTGCGTAGATTTGTTTTGGCAATGCTTTAGCATGGTATCTTTGATGGCTGAATCTATCTCCAGATTCTACATCTCGCTTCGTCAACTCGATATGTCCTTGAAAAGATGACGAAGACGTAACCAATGTGTGAAATTCACCATTTTCCCCACAGGGATCAATTTGACTTGGTAATGACTCTATTAGGGCTTTGTCATACCAGCGACCACACCATTCTGGAGGGAGAACTCTTCCGTCGATGGTGATTAACATCGTTTGAATACCACGCTCTATGATTTCCATCGCTAGTTTTTCGCTGCTCTCCCCTAATAGAGGAAAGACGCATTCCCAGCCAACAGGTTCAATATAGCTGCGTCGGTAATCGGCAATGCCATTACAAAACATATCACCAAATGCGACAGCTTCTATGTTCAGACCACTACTTTGTAATGCATTAACGATGGTTGATTGATAAATGTCGTTACTCGGAAAGACTTCAGGCAGTTCGATAGTAATGAGCGGAAGCGCAAGTAAGTCTGCTTGCATTTGTACAACCTCAAGCGGAGTTGCTTGAAAAGGGACTTCTTTCCCTACGTAAGTCGTGTACAAACCGACAACTTGATAATTTGGATTCTCGTTAAGGCGCTCAAGCGTTAATGTCGAATCTTTACCGCTGGACCAACTGATCACCACTCGCTTGGGTTTCTTCATTCGATTTTCCACCACAAAATGTAAATTACCACCTTCTAAAGAAGGTGGCTTTGTGTGAGCCCCCTAAAAGGGGGCCTTTGTTTAGTCCAGCGCCA
>NZ_JAWOUT010000048.1:0-2323 GCF_033339515.1 Vibrio sp. 2130-1 | reverse complement strand
TTCCTCCTTAGCTCAGTTGGTAGAGCGACGGACTGTTAATCCGCAGGTCGCTGGTTCGAGCCCAGCAGGAGGAGCCATATTAGAAGAAGCCGCATCACTTGATGCGGCTTTTTTGTATTAGTTTAAAGCTAAGCTCTCTCCTACTACCCACGAAATAACATAAGCGCTTTGATTATTAAAAACCGCTTACCGCAAGCTAACTATCGACTCACTAAGTAACCAGAAAATATTAACCACAAACGCGCGTGGCAAATGGTATGCCTTTCAACTAAAAAAAAAGCCAGGTAAAAACCTAGCTTTTTAACTCAATCGGCCATCTCTGAAATCAGCTTAAACCACCAAGACAAATATACTTTGTCTCCAGATATTCATCGAGTCCTTGCTTAGCACCTTCCCGTCCAACACCCGACTCTTTAACTCCACCAAATGGAGCCACTTCAGTAGAGATGATCCCTTCATTCACTCCAACCATGCCATACTCTAAACCTTCACTAAAAGTCACAATACGCTTCAAGCTATTCGTATAGAAATAGCAAGCCAAACCATATTCTGTATCGTTAGCCATTTCGAGAACTTGATAATCATTTTCAAAGGTAACAATAGGCAACACAGGCCCGAATAGCTCTTGCTGAACAATCGACATATTCTGCGTCACACTATCCAAAAGAACGGGCTCCATAAAGCGACCAGGCCGTCTCTGTGGAGAGTTAGCAATAGAGGCTCCTTCTTGTACAGCTTGATCGATCACCGCCTCTAGTCGATGCTTAGAGGCCATCGTAATAACAGGACCTAATGTGACACCTTTCTCTAAACCATTTCCAAGCTTTAATTTGCTTAACTTCGACAATACTTTATCAATAAAAGCTTGTTTTACATTTTTATGAACATATAGCCGATTGGTACAAACACATGTTTGCCCTGCATTACGGAACTTCGACGCGACAAGCCCTTCCGCAGCCTCATCTAAGTCTGCATCTTCAAACACGATGAAAGGCGCATTACCACCCAACTCCATCGACACCGCCTTGACTGAATCACTGGCTTGCTTCATCAAAATTTTCCCAACGCGCGTAGACCCCGTAAAAGAGATCTTCTGAATCCTAGGATCAGTACTTAGTACTTGACCAAACTCAGCTGCCTGTTCTGATACCACGACAGAAAGCAGTTCTTTAGGAATACCAGCCTGATAAGCTAATTCAACAACAGCAATTGCAGTGAGAGGGGTAAGCTCTGATGGCTTGATCAACATGCCACAACCTGCCGCTAGGGCTGGTGCTGCTTTTCTTGTAATCATCGCAATAGGGAAGTTCCAAGGTGTAATTGCAGCGCATACTCCCACAGGCTGGCGAATTGCAGATAGACGTCTATCTGTCGTGGGGGCAGGAATAACTTCGCCATAAGCACGTTTTGCTTCTTCTGAGAACCACTCGACAAAAGAGGCACCATACATCACTTCCCCTTTGCTCTCAGCTAAAGGTTTTCCCTGCTCTAAGGTAATAATCGTGGCTATGTCTTCTGCATTATCAAGAAGTAGTTGATACCACCCCCTCAAACGACGAGAGCGCTCTTTGGCACTTAATTTAGCCCAACGGACTTGCTCCGTTTTGCACTGACCAATGAGATCGTCTAACTCCTCAAGAGTACTAGGCTTTAACCGAATTAACTCTTGCTCAGTTGCAGGGTTGATGACCACAATTCCCTCTTCGGAAGACCATTGCTTAAATACAGATTTCAGCGTTTCATTTTTTATTTGTTGCATCATCAAACATACTCCTCAAGAACTCCTCTTAGGTTAATCGCTACTAGCAAGTTCAGCAAAGAAAACAAAGTTTTCTAAAAGGCATTAATTTTCGGAAGACTTAGCTCTCTTCCTCACTATATTTCGGGAAATTGCGCAATCCACGCAACGACGGTTTCGCTCTAAATATGGGAGCAATGAATGTTTGAGAAATAAGAAGTAGAAAATTATTGTTTAAGAGAGACGCTAACAAAACGCGCAGTGAGGAAGACTATTCATTCTACTACGGTTGAGGGCGAGTGTTATAAAGACTCATTGTTCAAATGACCAATCTTTCAACGAGGACATGATACAAACTCGGAGTAATTGGAAGTGCAGGCAGCAGGCTCATCTTCCTGAGAAACTCATGCGCCAAAAGGGTCAAGATAGCCGCATCGTATCGCCTTCAATGTGTAAATACATTTCTAGGGAACACGACCAAACGAAAAAGCCCCAGTCTTTCGACTAGGGCTTAATATAAGTGGCGGAGTGGACGGGACTCGAACCCGCGACCCCCGGCGTGACAGGCCGGTATTCTAACCAACT
>NZ_JAWOUT010000047.1:0-2410 GCF_033339515.1 Vibrio sp. 2130-1 | reverse complement strand
TCTTAAACCTGAACTCTTTTGAATCCAAGCTAAAATCAGTACTCTTGTACATAAATTCCCTCTATTCGTATAACGCCGCATTAAGGTGTGAGCAACGCTACCACGAAACTTAACCATACCACCATAAACACAAAACCCAACGATGGAATGAAAAATGCCAAGCGTTGGGAATCACTCTTGAATGCTTTGTTAGGCATTACCTTTTCCCAACAATGTCTAGAATTTTCGCAAAAATTTCTGCCTCATCTTTGCTTAGTTTTTTGGACTCCAAAAGTTCTGTTGTTTGACCACTATCCAGCTTCTCAGTAGTAGACCTAAAACCTATTTTCTCCACCATTTCATATACATCAATAACTGACTCACTATCACTCATAAGCTTGATAATAGCCAAAGTCTCTTCCCTAGAGCGTTGTAATGATTCGTAATATCTGAACTCATCCAAAGCAGATTTGTACTGTTTTAGAAAAAAAAGTGCAATGAACTCAATAAAAAACAAAATTCCGAACTTAGGAGCTAGAGATATCAATAACGCTACAGGATCATCAGCTTTTATTGATGAGGAGGTCTGTAAGTAGAAAAAAACCAAACCTGAAAATGCGATTAAGACACCAATTAATAAGTAAACACCAGATCTCGCATATAGGCTACTTGCTAACTTTCGAGAACTCAAAACTAAATTTGTAATATACTCTTCGGAACTTTCTTCCTTAACTTCAATAGTTAACAGTTCATTTAAGTCTGAGCCAGATACCACTTTAGCAGATATTGAATCACGATTACTTTTTTCAGATTTCTCAATAATTTCAGTTCTAGATTCTCGTTTATTCCTTAGATTCTCTAAGGGAAACACACCAAAGATCAAACTATAGAGAACAGGGAAAACAAACATAATTAAACCGCCTAATATTTCAAAATAGCGGATAGATATAATTTCAGATGGGTAACCATTCCCTGTAACCATATCAAACCAAGCTCGCCCAGAAACAATTAGACCAAACAGAGCCCAAAGTATCATCTCCGTTTGCCTTTTAGCATACGATTGACGCCTTTTTAATGAAATTTCGTTTTTTATGTTGTCCATATTATTGTCCAAAACTGAATCCTATCGTAATGCCTAACGCCGCGTTAAGGGGTGCAGGCACGCAATACAAAAGCTACCGCATAGTGCCGTAACCACCGAGCTCAACGCAAACTGAAAATGCCACGCGTGCCAAATCCCACTTAAACGCTTTGTTAGGCATTTGCCAACGGACGCAGCCGATCTGCCGGAATATTCCAACGTTCACCGTTGGCTGTTGACACTGATATTGTCTTTTTATTGAACTTAACCACGACACAGACACGAGCTGTGCCTTTGTCATCGACAAACTCGGCTGGAGAGCCAAGTGTGAACTGTTGCCTTTTGGCTTGAACTTCAAGCTCATCCATACTTTCCAAACGAGCCACGATTCGATTATTTAACTCAATCAGTTCTGTTCGAGTTAACGTGTCTATATCCATACTTACAAACTCTACTACTTTGAAATAAAAGGCATTATATCAGTAAAATTTGAGAGTCTGACGATTAATGCCTAACGCCGCGTTAAGTAGTGAGCAACGCTACCACGAAAGCTAACCATACCACCATAAACACAGAACCCAACGATGGAATGAAAAATGCCAAGCGTTGGGAATCTGTCTTAAACGCTTTGTTATGCCACTTATATCGTTGGGTAATACACACCTTCTAGGTCACATGCTTCTATACTTGGTAAAACTTCATAATTGTTAAACAAATAGTATGCTAGCGGCTTCAAAGCACCACCTGCAGTATAAGTTTTGATATGTATTTCACTGCAAGTAAAGTTCTTATCTGAGTATCGGGAGGAAGATTTTCCTTTTTTTAAGGGTTGATGCCCTTCTTCTCTTAATAGCTGGTCAATTTTCGACTTTGCGGACTCTTTATCCAATACGTATAACTCTCGGCAATATCCGCCTCTATCATCATGGTAGTTATAATACCTATTCAAATGACTGAGCCGACGAGAGACCAAGGTCTCAAACTCTCCAGCAGCAGCTGAACCTAATGAAGTTTCACCAATTAGAATAAAATCATTAGTATTACCTGGTTTTCGATAGTTAAAAAGACTCATCCGCTTCGATGGGTTTTTAGATACACCAAACTTTATTACATTTAATGTTGAAGAATAAGCTACATAAAAATTATCAGCTTCTTTCTTCCAACGAGAAAAACCGTCATGTTCCATAAACCAAACCTCAAACATCTCAAATGAGGAAAGTCTATAAAACATACAACTGTAGAGCTTACCATATTGCGCCATACCAATAAGAGGCATAACGCCGCGTTAAGTGGTGAGCAACGCATACCACCGCACTCAAACCATTGTGCCGTAAACACTAAAGCTGATTC
>NZ_JAWOUT010000046.1:0-2919 GCF_033339515.1 Vibrio sp. 2130-1 | reverse complement strand
AATACAAACCTTCGAAATCATGCTCCATTACGCCTCCATTCACATAACGCCCTGTTAAGGGGTGAGCAACGCAATACCAAAGCCGCCGCATACCACCTTAAACACTAAAACCAACGCATAGTAAAAATGCCACGCGTTGCGAATCCCTCTTGAACAGTTTGTTATGTGCGTGCTTACGTCATGCACCAGACTGCTTTATACGCTTGGCGCCAACAAAAAACCGATATTTACTTTGTTGAAGCAAGTCCATATGACGCTCAAACTTAGGCACGCCGTTGGATAAAGAAAGATGGTAGACAAATCCATTACCAGCATATACGCCAACATGTGCTCCATATGAGTCTGTAGAGTCGTTATACATCATGATATCTAACGGCTTAAACTCAGTAACCAGCTCACTATACTCCGAGTCATCCCACAGCTCACTAGAACGGTAGTTAGGTGGATTTAGACCGAAGTCTCTGAGCAGGTTATAAGCAAAGACCTGTCAGTTAGCTCCAAGCGTTAAGTCTGAATCATCTTTGCAACCCGGTATGCGGGATGAAACGTATCTTACATTTTTGAATCTGTCGGGAATATCCATTTCCATTTTCTCCCAAAGCACATAACGCTGCATTAAGGTGCGAACAACGCTAATCACCTAACCTAAACCATTGCACCTTAAACATTAAAACCAAGTTTAAACCGAGATCGCCAAGCGTTGTGAGTCACTCTTAAATGCTTTGTTATGTTTTACCACAAACTACTGATTTACTTGAGAAAGAGCTGATATTTCTAACTATTTTTCTGAAGCAAACCACAAGGCTTAAACCAACTTGGCCGCCAAAGGCGACCAACTAAAAACGAGTCATTCCACTTCCCAGCCCAATGAGGCAACCCGACCGAGTAACAACAAGTACCCTTTCTTTCCAACCAAAGCGCAAGACAATGGCAAATTGCCGAGGCAACTGCCAACCTGAAATGCTGATTGGCTAAGAATCCAAAAGTGACTTCAAGCCAGTTACACCAACAGCCAACCGCCACGACCTGACAATGAAGCAACCCACGAACATTGGCATGTTTTACGGGCTGAGTGGTTCAAGAACTTAGGCCGACAATACTGATTTGCTGAGTCTACTAGGGACGGATTGCCAGAGGGACAAAGAACTAAAGCCTAAGACCTTTAAGCCTTTGAATTTCAATTAAACATAACGCCGCATTAAGGTGTGAGCGACGCTTGGCTATACTTGAGCGAAGCGAAAACGCCAAGCGTTGCGAATCACTCTTAAATGCTTTGTTATACGCGTGCTGACACTACAAAGAAACTTTCATAACCTTATGATTTGGCTCACTTTCAATGTCAACTGCTAACCAACCTAATGACTCGTACAACGATGGTACATTTGTGTAAGCATACAGGTTACTTTGAGTTGCTGTTGATACTTGGCTAACACCTCGGTTAATCAGTTCACTAGCAATACCTTGACCGCGCCACTCTGGTGAAACATAAACAGCATTAAACCAAATAACTTCTGAGTCACCATGAGGCTCTTTAAAGCGCGAATAAGCAAGACCACCGATAACTTGATTGTCTCTGAGAGCGACAATTACCGGTGGAAGATTAGATTGTGGTTTGTAAGTATCTACGAACAGAAAATCAGACCATTCTGTTTGAAACAGCTTCTCTAGAGCAACCCAATACTGACTATTCTCATCGCAATTTCTAAATACTACCTTGTTCATATTGGATTATTTCCTCAAAAGCGTATAACGCCCTGTTAAGGGGTGAGCAACGCAATACCGAAGTCGCCGCATACCACCTTAAACACTAAAACCAACGCATAGTAAAAATGCCACACGTTGCGAATCCCTCTTGAACAGTTTGTTAGTTTTTGCCCTCAATTAAGCGATCTAAATCATATTCATCTTTAATTGCCACCATCCTTGGCTTTAGTTCGATCCACTTACTGTCAGATCTTGAAGTGATTCTAGATGTTTCACCTAGCGCAACAGCTGCTGCACCTACTACAGGTGGAAGTGGAATCCCAATACCAACTGTAGAAATAATCTGCGCTGCCCAACCAGTGTATTTGTTAATACTACTATTTTTAGCACTCTTTAGATTAGCCTGCTTAATTAGAAGTGCGAAGTCTATTTCTGTTAGTTGTTCATCGCACTTTGAAAGTGTGCGAACAAAGCTTTTTCCGTATTCTCTAACCGACTTATCCGTTTTGATCTTATGAAGCAAATCTATACTTGAAATTTCAAAATCAGGAAGAATTATATTTGAGTAGTGATTAAGAGCATTTGAGTAGTCTACAGAAAGAGCTTTCACATTATGATATTGAGGGTCAATCGCAGATATTCTCTCCATCAATAACTTACGACCAGTAGACGAAATTACTTCAGCATTGTGCCTGATTGCTAACTCCATATCACAAAGCACTTGAATTAAAATTTGTCCACGAACATTCTCAGGCACTTTTGATAGTAATCGTTGAATTTCTAAATCTAGACCCAACCAATTAACGTAACTAAAAATATCGAAGTCGAAGCCTAGTTCACTAGGTCTAGCAGGCATTCTTAAACCAAAATCAGGATGGTAGTATTCCTCTGAGTTCATATGTGACTCAAAGTCAGGTAGCACATTATCAACAGGAGAAAAAATCACTTCGTCGTAACAGGAAAACAACGTTAACGAAATAGTTCGTATGGAGTCAGCATTCTTACCCCACAGAGTTTTATAATAAGAATGGTTTCCACCCCAATCTTTACCTAATAGTTCATGAGTGAAAAACTCTTGAAGTGAACCCGAGTAAGGGTGACTAACAATCACTTTATTCATCATTACCTCTTAAAAAACTAACGCCCTGTTAAGGTGTGAGCAACGCAATACCGATGCTCCCGCATGCCACCTTAAACACTAGACGCAACGCATAG
>NZ_JAWOUT010000045.1:0-2987 GCF_033339515.1 Vibrio sp. 2130-1 | reverse complement strand
TTTTTTAATTCTCGTTCTTACACATTCAATGTTCTTTCATTGAGTCCATCAAAACCCCTTGGGTGTTGTATGGTTAAGCCTCACGGGCAATTAGTACAGGTTAGCTCAACGCCTCACAACGCTTACACACCCTGCCTATCAACGTCGTAGTCTACGACAACCCTTTAGGATACTTAAAGTATCAGGGAGAACTCATCTCAAGGCTCGCTTCCCGCTTAGATGCTTTCAGCGGTTATCGATCCCGAACTTAGCTACCGGGCAATGCGTCTGGCGACACAACCCGAACACCAGAGGTTCGTCCACTCCGGTCCTCTCGTACTAGGAGCAGCCCCTTTCAATTCTCCAACGCCCACGGCAGATAGGGACCGAACTGTCTCACGACGTTCTAAACCCAGCTCGCGTACCACTTTAAATGGCGAACAGCCATACCCTTGGGACCGACTTCAGCCCCAGGATGTGATGAGCCGACATCGAGGTGCCAAACACCGCCGTCGATATGAACTCTTGGGCGGTATCAGCCTGTTATCCCCGGAGTACCTTTTATCCGTTGAGCGATGGCCCTTCCATTCAGAACCACCGGATCACTATGACCTGCTTTCGCACCTGCTCGAATTGTCATTCTCGCAGTCAAGCGGGCTTATGCCATTGCACTAACCTCACGATGTCCAACCGTGATTAGCCCACCTTCGTGCTCCTCCGTTACGCTTTGGGAGGAGACCGCCCCAGTCAAACTACCCACCAGGCACTGTCCGCAACCCCGATAAGGGGTCAACGTTAGAACATCAACACTACAAGGGTGGTATTTCAAGGACGGCTCCACGCAATCTAGCGACTGCGCTTCAAAGCCTCCCACCTATCCTACACATGTAGGGTCAATGTTCAGTGCCAAGCTGTAGTAAAGGTTCACGGGGTCTTTCCGTCTAGCCGCGGGTACACTGCATCTTCACAGCGATTTCAATTTCACTGAGTCTCGGGTGGAGACAGCGTGGCCATCATTACGCCATTCGTGCAGGTCGGAACTTACCCGACAAGGAATTTCGCTACCTTAGGACCGTTATAGTTACGGCCGCCGTTTACCGGGGCTTCGATCAAGAGCTTCGACCGAAGTCTAACCCCATCAATTAACCTTCCGGCACCGGGCAGGCGTCACACCGTATACGTCATCTTGCGATTTTGCACAGTGCTGTGTTTTTAATAAACAGTTGCAGCCACCTGGTATCTGCGACTCTCAATAGCTCCATCCGCGAGGGACTTCACCGTCGAGAGCGTACCTTCTCCCGAAGTTACGGTACCATTTTGCCTAGTTCCTTCACCCGAGTTCTCTCAAGCGCCTTGGTATTCTCTACCCGACCACCTGTGTCGGTTTGGGGTACGATTCCTTACAATCTGAAGCTTAGAGGCTTTTCCTGGAAGCATGGCATCAATGACTTCACATCCGTAGATGCTCGACGTCGTGTCTCAGCCTTAAGAGAAACCGGATTTACCTAATTTCTCAGCCTACGCACTTGAACCTGGACAACCGTCGCCAGGCCCACCTAGCCTTCTCCGTCCCCCCATCGCAATTGTAAGAAGTACGGGAATATTAACCCGTTTCCCATCGACTACGCCTTTCGGCCTCGCCTTAGGGGTCGACTTACCCTGCCCCGATTAACGTTGGACAGGAACCCTTGGTCTTCCGGCGAGGAGGTTTTTCACCCCCTTTATCGTTACTCATGTCAGCATTCGCACTTCTGATACGTCCAGCATGCGTTACCACACACCTTCAACCGCTTACAGAACGCTCCCCTACCCAATATACAAAAGTATATTGCCGCAGCTTCGGTTTACTACTTAGCCCCGTTACATCTTCCGCGCAGGCCGACTCGACCAGTGAGCTATTACGCTTTCTTTAAATGATGGCTGCTTCTAAGCCAACATCCTGGCTGTCTGAGCCTTCCCACATCGTTTCCCACTTAGTAGTAATTTGGGACCTTAGCTGGCGGTCTGGGTTGTTTCCCTCTCCACGACGGACGTTAGCACCCGCCGTGTGTCTCCCGGATAGTACTTACTGGTATTCGGAGTTTGCAAAGGGTTGGTAAGTCGGGATGACCCCCTAGCCTTAACAGTGCTCTACCCCCAGTAGTATTCGTCCGAGGCGCTACCTAAATAGCTTTCGGGGAGAACCAGCTATCTCCAGGTTTGATTGGCCTTTCACCCCTAGCCACAAGTCATCCGCTAATTTTTCAACATTAGTCGGTTCGGTCCTCCAGTTGATGTTACTCAACCTTCAACCTGCCCATGGCTAGATCACCTGGTTTCGGGTCTATATCCAGAGACTGAACGCCCAGTTAAGACTCGGTTTCCCTACGGCTCCCCTAGATGGTTAACCTTGCCACTGAATATAAGTCGCTGACCCATTATACAAAAGGTACGCAGTCACAGGACAAGCCTGCTCCTACTGCTTGTACGTACACGGTTTCAGGTTCTATTTCACTCCCCTCACAGGGGTTCTTTTCGCCTTTCCCTCACGGTACTGGTTCACTATCGGTCAGTCAGTAGTATTTAGCCTTGGAGGATGGTCCCCCCATATTCAGACAGGATATCACGTGTCCCGCCCTACTCGATTTCACTGAACACACGTCGTCAACTACGGGACTATCACCCTGTATCGTCAGCCTTTCCAGGCTGTTCGTCTAACGCGTGTAAAGCTTAAGGGCTAGTCCAATTTCGCTCGCCGCTACTTTCGGAATCTCGGTTGATTTCTTTTCCTCGGGGTACTTAGATGTTTCAGTTCCCCCGGTTCGCCCTGTTGAGCTATGTATTCACTCAACAGTAATACCTTATGGTATTGGGTTTCCCCATTCGGAAATCCCAGACTCAAATGGTTTTTACTACCTAATCTGGGCTTATCGCAAGTTAATACGTCCTTCATCGCCTCTGACTGCCAAGGCATCCACCGTGTACGCTTAGTCACTTAACCATACAACCCGAAGGAGTTTCGAGTTGAT
>NZ_JAWOUT010000044.1:0-3391 GCF_033339515.1 Vibrio sp. 2130-1 | reverse complement strand
CGTCCGAGACTTCCCAAATAAACTGCATTTTTATCTTTCTCACTCTGTTTAGAAACCCATTGACACATAACGCCCTGCTAAGGGGTGAGCAACGCAATACCGAAGTCGCCGCAAACCACCTTAATCACTAAAATCAACGCATAGTAAAAATGCCACGCGTTGCGAATCCGTCTTTAACGCTTTGTTAGCTTATTACTTTCCGAGCATTCTAAACTAAAACAACAACTTATTTTGACATTAAACGTGAAGTCGAGATTATAAACATAGCCGATAACTTCAGGTGATGAACTTAGTATTAACTTGAGCTTTGCCAAAACTGCCGAGCGTGGAGACTCACGGAACTTCACCCACCAAGGCTCGTATTGGATTTGCTGCTTTCACGTGCAAAACTTTGCCATGAATGAAACAGAAGTGAAGCTGAAATTACAACCAAGACCAAGACCAAGACCAAGACCAAGTAACGCTACGACCGCACACGGTAATAATGCCCGCTAAAAAAAATGTTACTAACTACCGCTGATACACGCAAAATATTTGCCAATCAGAGCGCTCATCTTGACGATATGCCCTACCTAACATCAGCTATATGAGTTTGTTTTTTCAGACTGTAAGCTAACGCCCAATTAAGGTGTGAGGCACGCAATACCGATGCTACCGCATACCATCTTAATCACTAGAACCAACGCATAGTAAAAATGCCACGCGTGCCGAATCACTCTTAAATTGTTTGTTATACATTTTTTCTTATTTCGTCTCTCAAACGGCTATTTGGCTTAAAATCCGTACTCAAACTATTTGCTACGAAGCTACAATCAGGATGTTGCTGATAGCTATATTTTAAAAATACTACTTTTGATTTACGGTCATTAAAGTACTCTTTGAGTTCACCTATGTCATGCCCAACAAGTAACAAAAACCTAACCCCTGGAATGTAAAAGATATGCTGGTGATAGCCTACCTTTTTGGTCGAGACAGGGAACGAAATCATTGGTAAAGGTTGTAAATCAGTATCTATATAGACAATGAGGTAAACATTTTCAGGAAAAGTAGATTCATTGTTTAAGTATTTTCTAATCTGTTCTTGGTATACAGGACCAAGAGAATTCTGGTTCGAATTTTCCTTACGCTTCCAAGCTGAGGCCCGCCAAACAATACTCGCAGCAAAATACAGATAAGCACCTCGGTTAATATTTGCTTCAACATGATCTAACAATTGCTTATCGAAATGTCGTGCGATGACCTTGGACTCATCGAACTTTGAACGTAATGGAAATACTTCAGTTTTACTATTGTAGCAATCTCGAACAACCAAATTTTCCCCATTACGACTAAACTTTTGCTCGCACTCGCCACACAAAAAGTTATCTGTAACTTGCATATCAGTAAATGCGGACGTTCTGTTATGACTTTGGCTCAATATAATTTGGCCACTACAATCTGATTTTCGTAGTTTCTTATACAACCCTTTGGGCATCAGGTGACTAACCTTTAGTTCTTTAACTTGTAAGCACAATGCGCATTCTTCAATCATCATGGTCACCATAAATGTATAACGCCCTGCTAAGGGGTGAGCAACGCAATACCGAAGCCGCCGCATACCACCTTAATCACTAAATTCAACGCATAGTAAAAATGCCACGCGTTGCGAATCCCTCTTGAGCAGTTTGTTAGTCGCGAGGCACCGAGCGACAATTTTAAGCCGAACTAAACTTTGCGAACAACAAACTTTATGTGCTTTGATGCATTTAAGTCAGGCGTAGTCTCGAAGCGGCTACTCAATGAAACCACTTGGAACAAACAACGCCGCAGAAAACGGACTGACAACACCAAAAAGCGCTTTTGGAAAGCCAATCTCACAGTGCGGACTTTCAACAAAGTTACTGAAACCACGTGGAACTTACCACACCAGAGAAAACGTCATTTCAGCGAGTAAATCGGCTTTTGTACCAACAAACTCACCGAGCGGAGTTGCAACCAAAAACAAACTCTCGATTGCCCTGCTCTGTCAGCACCAAAGAACAAAACAATCGCTAGGACACTTGCAAAATTTTGGACTCAAAACTGCTAAAACTAAGTTCTAATGATCGACGATGAATCTGTGTTCCAAACAAACTGCTGCTAAATTTTAAGCTCAGAAACATGATTTTGATTGCTAGCTTTTTCTGGCGACTAACGCCCTGTTAAGGTGTGAGCAACGCAATACCTAAGCCGCCGCATACCACCTTAAACACTAAAACCAACGCATAGTAAAAATGCCACGCGTTGCGAATCACTCTTAAACAGTTTGTTAGGCGAAACTTCCATCGATCGCCATATTAAACGTATAGTCATAAATTTGATCATGCGTATGGATACGAAGTTTAAATTTACGCTCTTTCATTTTCGTGAAGTTCTGTTTAAACATGAAGCCGATAGCTCTTTCTTCTATAGCACCAGTGGGAATCTCGGTGAAATTAATAGGTAGCCTAACTTGCTTAACTAAACCATCGTCAGAGTCAAAAGGCAGTGCCTCAAATGAAGCTAGTTCGTATGGCAAAATTTCTTTCTTTTTGGAACGCTCATCCCCAACTGTAAAACTCTCTTTTGTATTATATCCAGCAGGGACTATTTCCGAGTCACTCTCCATGAACAAGTAAACATGACTAATTGATGATGTTGTTTTAAATGATTCATTCCTCAAATATATCGGCAGTGAGAAATAACTACTTCCTTCAGGAGCAGAACCTGTGACAGTTGGAAGATTATTTGTCTCAAAACAAGGAATTTCTAAATCGAAAACTCTAAGCGATAATGTTCTTTCATCCTGAGCCTTATTTTCATTTTTTGACGATTCAATTGCCCAATTGAGCTTATTTGTTAATAATTCTTTTAACCTTACGATACTGCCCTCATATACCAAGTGCTGCTGGTGCTTTAAGTCAAAAGGAATATCATCAGAATTTTTAGTCAAAAGTATTATCTTTTTACCTAATGCATGCGCATATCCTACTTCATAGAATACGTTAGGGTTTCTGTCCGTCATATCAGCAACGACAATATCTGCTTTGCTTATTTGGTTAAAAATTCGATCAAGCATTCCTTCATTAAAAATTTGTTCATCTAATCTTTCTGCATATGCTCCAACATCAGCAGCAGCTTCTTTGATTCCAAGCTTGTAGATATCATCAAAATCGCTACTAAATGGCATTAAAACAAACACAAATGGTTTGGGTTGATTATTCATTTATTCTCCTTTCGCCTAACGCCCTGTTAAGGGGTGAGCAACGCAATACCGAAGTCGCCGCATACCACCATAAACACTAAAACCAACGCACAATGAAAATGCCACGCGTTGCGAATCCCTCTTAAACAGTTTGTTAGCTGTGTTTTACAACACGAGCTTTGCTCCCAA
>NZ_JAWOUT010000043.1:0-3576 GCF_033339515.1 Vibrio sp. 2130-1 | reverse complement strand
CTCGTTCAATCATTGATATGAGATCAGATCGCAACTACCTAGAAAGGTTCAATTCGATTTGAGCAACAACGCCATTGTTGAGCAACAAGCAATTACTAAAGAAAGCAAACAGGCTTAATGAAAACAGTAATTAAAGTTACGTTCAACAGAGAAAATACCCCACCTCCGACAAGTCAGAAATAAGATTAGTCCTATTTTTGCGTTTCTTTTCGCACCGTACTTAGCAAGTTTAAGTTTTTCACCAACAATCCTTCTGGCATGTGTTGAGTAGATTGCTCACACAGTAAAATATACGATTAGATCACAACGCCAGTGAAAACTACAGAACAAGAAAATATGTCACTTTTGCTATGTACTCTATCAAAAATGATAGAATTGTTGATTTTAGTGTTTACTTTTAGGCTGTTTACGAGTTTTTTAGCGCGTAATCGTAAACATTATATTTAGGGGTAATAATGAGTAAGCAGTCTATAAACGTATCTGCAGTGTCGAACCCAAGCGGGATGGAACGTTTTTTGAATTTTATCGAGAGAACAGGCAACAAGATCCCTGATCCCGCGATTTTGTTTTTCTGGGCATTGGTCATTACTTGGGCAGCATCAGCACTTTTATCGAATGTATCATTCGATCTTCTAAACCCTCGAACGGGCGAAGCTCTCACAATTACCAACCTTCTAACGGGTGAAGCACTATCAAGTTTTTTAGCAAATATGGTGACTACTTTCACTAGCTTTGCACCGCTAGGTATCGTATTGGTTGCAATGTTAGGCGTAGGAGTTGCAGACTCGTCGGGTTTTATTACGACGGGTCTTAAGAAAATGCTTAATTTCACACCTGCAAAGCTTCTTACCCCTATGCTTATTTTGGTTGCTATAGTCTCACATACCGCCGCGGATGCGGGTTATGTACTGGTTATTCCTCTGGGTGGTATTATCTTCCATGCAGCAGGTCGTCACCCTCTTGCAGGTATTGCAGCCGCTTTTGCAGGTGTATCAGGTGGTTTCTCCGCAAACTTTATTCCTTCTGGTATAGATCCATTACTTGCAGGATTTACACAAACGGCAGCACAAGTTCTTGATCCTGAGTACGTGGTTAACCCATTAGCAAACATCTTCTTTACGGGTCTATCTTCAATCATCATAGTGGCTATTGGCTGGTATGTGACAGATAAAGTCATTGAGCCTCGTTTATCAAACATGCCAATTGATGAGGATGCCGAAGCTGCTCCAGACCTAGCCTCATTTTCTGAGCTGGAATCAAAAGCGTTTCGTTATGCCGGTTGGGCAATGATGGCGGGTATCACTTTGCTAGTTGTAGCATTAGTACCGGAAACATCAGCGCTACGTTCGCCACAAGGTGAAATAACAGCTTTCTCTGCACCGATCATGAAGTCTATCGTTCCATTGATCTTCATTCTGTTTATTATTCCTGGTTATGTCTACGGTAAAGTATCTGGCAAGTTTAAGACCAGCGGAGACGTTATTAAGGCAATGGCAGACACTATGTCTACTATGGGCGCTTACATTGTTATGTCGTTCTTCTGTGCCCAATTCTTATCTGCGTTTGCTCAATCGAATATAGGTACGCTGCTAGCGCTATACGGTGCTGAAGGTCTAAAGGCAATGAATTTATCAGGTGAGGTAACTATCGTTGGCATGATACTGCTTACTGCATCAGTTAATCTGCTTATAGGCTCTTCATCAGCAAAGTGGGCGTTGATTGGTCCTGTGTTAGTGCCAATGCTGATGGCTGTAGGAATATCTCCCGAGCTATCTCAAGCAGCGTACCGTGTAGGTGACTCCGTATCAAATATTGTTTCACCACTAATGGTCTTCTTCCCTCTTGTCGTTGTGTACTGTCAACGGTACGTTAAGGGAACAGGAATTGGTACACTGGCCTCTCTGATGATGCCATTTTCTATAGCTATGTTAATTGGATGGTCTATATTTTTGGTCGCTTACTGGAAGTTGGGTATTCCACTTGGTATCCAAGCTCCGTATGTGTATCAGATATAGACTGTCGTAAGTTCACAATTAGAAACGACTTCAGCCGCCTTTAATTCCATCATGTCTTTGGATATTGAGGGCGGCATTTAAATCGAGTTCTATATCTCGTTTCACAGCCCCCCCTTATTGGAGCCGTAGAGCTTCTGATAACCTACCGATAAATTGCGAGGATGCCCCTTTTTAGAAGCTTCCCTCCTCTCGTGATGGGATAAGTGGATCCGCTCTCTGATTCATATAGCGTCATCACAATTACTTCTGTCAAAAGCTCCATAAGCGGATATCTCAAGGATTGTTAGACGCATCTGCTTAAGTAAATTGGGGGCTACGTCGGCATCGGTTGCGCTAGATAAACTGAGCTCTGCCGCTATATACAGCTTAAGTCCAAAGCATTCCGTGCGAAGTTCACCCAAACCTCTCTCTAAAACTAAGCAAGAGAGAACCGGTAAAAGCAAACGGGTCTAAATCGGTAAAGACTATTTTGCCTATCGTGGATTGATGTATGGCAAGACTGACGAGCACCAAACGTTATAGACGGGTTTTGACATTCAATACACCCTCACACCCAATTCTTTGCATGGTTAAAAGGAAAAAGGTCTCGAAGGGCCCAAAATTAAAAACTAAACGCTAAAATCTAAGGAGTTGAAACGCATGATGCAGATCACCCGATAACCCGATCTCCTTCATGTTAATACGCACACACATCCACCTTGCTTACATCATCCGTATCAACATAGAAGTCCACGTCATACCCCGCAAATGGGTTGTCAAACGAGTGCTTTCAAATTAGCAGCCACTTCATTGACACCATCGTAAGAATGTCATAAATCGAAGTTGAATTCGGGAAAGCCCCCGGCTAAGAGGGCTAAACCACCTATTTAGAGACACATGTTGCATAAGCAGCGTAATTAAGGGTTTGGAATCCCCCACCTCCATTTCCTAAATGCACTACGTAAGCTGTATCAGAGTTTATCTCATTAGTCCAAGAAGTGAATCTCGTTGCCCAACCATAACTTGTCCAAACATTACCTGTATACCTAAATAGATAATCCAAGTCTGTTCTCGACGCATGACTCCAGTTATTACGCCCAGCAAAGTTTAAATCTGCTAGATTTTCGCAGTAACGCTGATATTGCGTTCCACCGATGCCGGTATTGTAAAATAAACCAAATTTGCCGCCAGCTGGACCCCATTCTGATGTTTCAGTACCTAGAGTCCCATATGTTTTACCGCGGTTATCATGATGTGAGTCTTTTGTATACCCCAGCTGATTTAAAGCAGCTTCCGATGGTGTACCGGTGAACAACGTCCCATAAATATCTCGAACTTTCAAACAAGCGCCCTTGGCGTTAGATTTATCCTTATCATTAAACTTTCCACCGCAAATACCAAGCATTTTAAAGGTGACACTCGTGGTTTCAGTTACACTGAGCGGTGAACCCTCCAAGTTAAATTCCGCGGTAATATTAACCGTTGTGTCATTGCTAGGTATTGTACCCACCCAAGTCACTTTAGCCGTTTGCTCACCAGAGGCATCCGTACTCCCTGGTGACTCAACCTTGACGGAGTCGGT
>NZ_JAWOUT010000042.1:0-3696 GCF_033339515.1 Vibrio sp. 2130-1 | reverse complement strand
TTGGGAGCAAAGCTCGTGTTGTAAAACACAGCTAACAAACTGTTTAAGAGGGATTCGCAACGCGTGGCATTTTCATTATGCGTTGGTTTTAGTGTTTAGGGTGGTATGCGGCGACTTCGGTATGACGTTGCTCACCCCTTAACAGGGCGTTATGTGCTTTAGAGGATAATGTACATGGAAGTGGTAGAAGCAAGTCCAGATTTAGCGCCATTATTGGCTAGTTATGCGAGAGAGTGTTTTGAGTCGGGGATTCCCAAATACTCCGGTGTTGAGCAAGATCCTGAAGCTTATTTATCTGGTTTGGTTGAACGCTCTAAAGCTGTATCAGAGTTATCAAATGGGTTCCTACCAAGTACAACTTACTATTGTATCTCTAACTCTGAAATCTTGGGGGCTATCCGAGTTCGGAAAGGCACAAATCCCAATGTTGAAAATGTCATTGGACATATCGGTTATGAAACCAGACCATCTGCACGTGGTAAAGGTGTTGCCTCATTCCTTTTGGCTTGGGTTCGTGATCACGCTGTAATCGCCCCAGTCATTGTTACTTGCTCCATCAATAATACAGCATCTCAAAAGGTTATTGAAAACTGTGGTGGTGTGTATCTTGGTAACTACACCGATGAAAGTGAGGGCACAGTAAGGCGCTACCGTTTGGCACGCACATAACAAAGCATTCAAGAGTGATTCCCAACGCATGGCATTTTTCATTCCATCGTTGAGTTTAGTGTTTACGGTGGTAAGGTTAAGTTTCGTGGTTGCGTTGCTCACACCTTAATGCGGCGTTATGTGCTTTGGTGGAAATGGATATGGAAATCACAATCAGGCGTATCAAAACAGAAAGCATTGAAGACAAAGGTATATTCGAGACTTTGTTTAGAGAGTACCTATCTGGATTCTCAGTTGAGCTAGATCTCTCAGTAATTGCTCAGTTATTTGCATTGCCTTATTTCCACGGATTTATCAGTTTTGTCGACGATAAGCCCGCCGGTTTTGCGGTTTGCTTTGAATCGTTTTCAACTTATCGTGCGCAAAGAGTGATGAATATCCATGACTTTATGGTGTCGGACAACTTTCGTGGTAAAGGTGTGGGCAAAGCGCAACTGAATGGTATCGAACAGCATTGTCGTGATAATGATTACCTCAAAATCACACTAGAGGTCGGTGATGATAATGTTGCAGCTAAAAAGCTCTACAGTTCATTGGACTACGAAGATTACAGAGTAGTTTTGACAGGGCAGCAACATTGGCAAAAGTACCTCAATTAGCACGCACATAACAAACTGTTCAAGAGGGATTCGCAACGCGTGGCATTTTCACTATGCGTTGGTTTTAGTGTTTAAGGTGGTATGCGGTGGCTTTGGTATTGCGTTGCTCACCCCTTAACAGGGCGTTATGTTGTCAAAGATTAAGTATGAAGATTTTAATATTATTTATAGCGGTATTATTGTCTGGCTGCGCTGGTTTAATTGAAAGTGCTAGTTCCCCAAATTATCGAGAACACAAAGCTCGGGACAGTGTATCGCCGAGGAATCATAAAGGTTCAAGGAAAAACAAATTAGTCGGTACTGTTGTACTCACGTTTAATATTAATAGTCAGGGTGATGTGATTGACATAATGGTTACTGATTCTGTACCTAAAGGAGTGTTCGATGCTGAAGCTGTGCGAATATTATCAAAACGGAAGTATGCGCCTTCCGAAAAAGGGGAAACTGGCCCTAAAAAAGCTAAGTTCGAGTTTAAAATTTGACACATAACAAACTGCTTAAGAGGGATTCGCAACGCGTGGCATTTTTGCTATGCGTTGATTTTAGTGCTTAAGGTGGTATGCGGCGGCTTTTGTATTGCGTTGCTCACCCCTTAGCAGGGCGTTAGGCATCCGAATTGTCTGTAAAATTTGAAATATATTATTGGAGGATAAGATTACATGACACTACATAAAGTTAAAGGTAGTGGGACCCTAATGTTTGCTACAGCTTTATTTACTATTGCCGTCATCGGTTGGCTAAATACAGCTGAACAAACTAAAGAGAATCACTTTGAACAGAAAATTATAAAACTATCTGTTGGCCATTTGGTTGATTTAGATTGTGACGAATCAACTCTTACGGAAGCAGGCTATGATCTGCCTCAGTTCGCTAATGTTAGTTCAGCAGCACTAAACCGTTGTCGGGAGGAGGTAGGCAAAAAGGACTTAGAAATTACATTTGGTGCCCTAAAAAATGTTTATTTACATCCCAGCTTAGCCGTATTAGATATGGTGATTTCTGAAGCTCAAAAATCTACTGAAAATCCTTCACATAGCTGTATTGAACATGTTGTCACTTTAACGAAAATGTGCCCTGATTTACTTCTCTACAGGTTTCGCGAGCTAGAAAGTGCATTGAATGAGATTGATTCTTACGATAACCAAATAAAATAAGACGCCTAACAATCTGTTTAAGAGTGATTCGCAACGCGTGGCATTTTTACTATGCGTTGGTTTTAGTGTTTAAGGTGGTATGCGGCAGCATCGGTATTGCGTTGCTCACCCCTTAACAGGGCGTTATACGAATGCGTGCAGACGCAAGTATCAGGCAGAGCTCCGAGTATGCTCACTCAAATAAGTATCTGATCCTCAATCCAAGATAAATATTTTTAGGTTCTGGAGCATTTGGTGCTAAAAGATAGGTGACAATAATTATGTGGTATCTGTTTAAAGATTATGTGGACACGCCAAATCATATTGAGTTTTTGATCTTTGGAGTGTCAATGATAGCTTCCTACATTGTGGCTTGTGTGTCCTGTAAATCTCGCAATATGTCAGGGTATGAAGTGCGGGTTATTGCTACAGCAGCAGGTCTTATGGTGGCAGCGCTAGTGGGGGGAGTTAAATTTACTTTTGTGTCAACTTTGCTGGTATCGATGCTTTTCACATGGCTGATGGTGAGAAAAGGCCATGCATTGGGTTGGGGATAAATCATTGTCTTCAAAGGAAATAGCCAGATTCCTAAACTTTAATTTCATCCATTGATCCAATCGGGAAAATTCGTATAACAAAGCGTTTAAGACGGATTCCCAACGCTTGGCATTTTCGGTTTGATTCAGCTTTAGTGTTTACGGCACAATGATTTAGGTTTAGTGGTCTACGTTGCTCACCACTTAACGCGGCGTTATGTTCTTTGGCTGGAGAAAGCATGGAAACAATAAAATTACTTAACTTGGAGTTTTCCACAGCTGATGCAAACTACCCAAGTATCCATCAGGAATCGGGCGACCTTCTAGTCGATTTTAACGATTGGCAAGAGAAAGCGGTCAGGCTTCATTTTTCAGATATTGTAGCATTTAAGTGGCAAATGGTATTTGACTTACATGAGGGAGAAAGGGATGACCGTTGTTATGAGATTTATGGTTCTTCGTGGCTTACAAAGCACGTTCAGTCAGAAATTATTCATGACTATGAAGGCTACAAGCATTATCGTTTGAATTTTAATGCAGTAGGACAACTTGATGTAATCGCACTAAATCTTCGAGTACGAACATAACAATCTGTTTAAGAGTGATTCGCAACGCGTGGCATTTTTACTATGCGTTGCGTTTAGTGTTTAAGGTGGTATGCGGGAGTTTCGGTATTGCGTTACTCACACCTTAACAGGGCGTTATGTTCTTGGAGGACATGGTGGAATATCAAAGGGACAGGGTAACTTTTGGCGTTTT
>NZ_JAWOUT010000041.1:0-3893 GCF_033339515.1 Vibrio sp. 2130-1 | reverse complement strand
TTGTTTCCAACCAAACATGAACTAACGAGAACTTTTACCACTGGAACTCCTTTATATACGAGAAATAGCTAACGCCCTGTTAAGGGGTGAGCAACGCAATACCGAAGTCGCCGCATACCGCCTTAAACACTAAAATCAACGCATAGTGAAAATGCCACGCGTTGCGAATCCCTCTTGAACAGTTTGTTAGAGCGCAGCTCACAGGTTGAACAGAACTTTCAAAAGAGAATTTACCAAGGAAGAAATTCCTAGAAATAGTACTACTGGCAAGCCTATCGCTATTAACAGTTTAAACTCGACAAATTGACCTACAACGGCATCACCATACCTACCACCCAGAAACTTTCTAGATTCGTCACCTACTGTTGATTTGACTTCATCTGTAACCGTCTTGCGATCTTTACCAATGAATTCTTTAAACAGCATAAAGCCGAAAGGAGCGATAATAATGCCGGCGATAAGATATGAAATGTATTCAACTATATCGGTCATGTTCATACTTTTTTCTCCTGCGCTCTAACGCCGCATTAAGGTGTGAGCAACGCGACCACAGACCTAAACCTTACCACCGTAAACACGAAACCCAACGATGGAATGAAAAATGCCAAGCGTTGGGAATCACTCTTAAATGCTTTGTTATGTTAATTTTTTGATGAGAATTCAACTTCTTGAGGTGTGTTTCGATCTTTTTCGCAGATAACGACGGTATTGGCGAGTTTGTCGTGCCACCCCTGTTTACGCTTGTCCCAAGCCACCCAAAATATACCTAGTCCAAGAGGGATTGTCGCTAGGATATACCCAAGGTATCTTACAATATACTGTTGAAGGGTAGGTTTATCGCCAGTTTTAGCGTCTACAATTTTCGCTGATATAGCCATTTTACCTGGTGTCGCTTGACGATAAAGCCAGAAACCAATGACCGCTACCAATGGAAAAATCCAGCTTAAAATCAGGTCAGCGAAGCCTTGTACTAACGCATCGTTGTCAAAATATGCCCAGCCATAAACCGCTACTAGAATCGGGTATGTAAGGACACAAATTATCACAGTATCAATTAGACTAGCACCAACTCGAGGCCAAAAACCTGAATATTCGTACAAATCACTCATTTTCGCGGGAACATTATCTTTCATATTATTTACCTAGTTTACATAACCAACTTAAATGCATGATACGTAATGTAATTTCTTTCTCAAGACAATATTCAATTAATTGCAACACACTTCGATTAACATAACGCCGCATTAAGGTGTGAGCAACGCTACCACCAGACGAAACCTGTACGCCTTAAACACGAAACCCAACGATGACATAAAAAATGCCAAGCGTTGGGAATCACTCTTAAATGCCTTGTTAGTTTTTTGTTTCTAGAGAGTGCTTATTTTCCAAGTCTTCTACCTTATTTTTAAGTTTCTCTAACTTTCGAGAATAAATAAAGAAACCGATTTGAGAACATACTACGGCCACATAGAACAGGTTATCTCTATGTTGAGCTGGAGCATCATTCCACAACCATATAGCGAAGACAGTGACAAGCACATAAGAAATAATATTTGAAATCATTGATGAAGCCCCGAAACCAATCGTACACTTCGATTTTCTAACTCTGTATTAACTTTTTTTAATTCAGACTTATTAAACGCAACAGCTCCCCAAATGACAAGCATAGCTAAACCACCTCTGCCAAGTTTACCTCTAGCTTTAGATTCCTTGTATAGGTCTTTGAGTCCAAGGCTTGAAGCACCAATACCTATATAACTAGCGAAATTGTCTAAAAAGCTATGAAAATCTTTATCAGACTGTAACTCTTTCTCAGTCATTGACCACATGCCATATTGTGGGTTAACAAAAGTAGTGTCTAGCGCTCCTGTTACTAGTTTTCCCATTAAGGCTCTATTCGAAACACTTCGTATCAGTTTCATAGCATCTACTCGTTGCTTCTGACTGAGATGTCTATACAAGATCATCGAACAAATCGCATCTACTTCTACTTTTCCAGCCCCAACAAGTAGTTCTGGTTTAAAACCGATTATTTTAGCTAATATTCTTAATTGTTCTTGCTCATTGCTTGGCAAATTATACGGTAAACTGCTAACTGAAATTACGTTACTCATCACTCATCCATGTATAATTTTAGGGCTTATTTTATGAAATAAAAAGAATAACATATGCACTCAGTGGTGTATAGGAAATGTTATGAAACTAACGCCCTGCTAAGGGGTGAGCAACGCAATACAAAAGCCGCCGCAAACCACCTTAATCACTAAATTCAACGCATAGTAAAAATGCCACGCGTTGCGAATCCCTCTTGAGCAGTTTGTTAGTCGCGAGGCACCGAGCGACAATTTTAAGCCGAACTAAACTTTGCGAACAACAAACTTTATGTGCTTTGATGCATTTAAGTCAGGCGTAGTCTCAAAGCGGCTACTCAATGAAACCACTTGGAACAAACAACGCCGCAGAAAACGGACGGACAACACCAAATAGCGCCTTTGGAAAGCTAATCTCACAGTGCGGACTTTCAACAAAGTCACTGAAACCACGTGGAACTTACCACACCAGAGAAAACGTCCTTTCAGCGAGTAAATCGGCTTTTGTACCAACAAACTCACCGAGCGAAGTAGCAACCAAAAACAGACTCTCGATCGCCCCGCTCTATCACCACCAAAGAACGAAACAACCGCTTGGTAAATAGCAATGCATTGATCTAGAACCGATGAAACTGAGCTTTGCCCGTCGAAGATGGAACTATGAATCAAACAACCAGTAGCCAAGTTTTGAGCTTAGAAACATGATTTTGACTGCTAGCTTTTTCTGGCGACTAACGCCTTGTTAAGGGGTGAGCAACGCAATACCGAAGCCGCCGCATACCACCTTAGTCACTAAAACTAACGCATAGTAAAAGTGCCACGCGTTGCGAATCCCTCTTGAACAATTTGTTAGGCGAATTACTTAAAAGGAAGTGGAATATCTTTCGTTATGGATATGTCCTCTAAACACTGCTTCAAAGGTAACTGCTTGGATTTATAGATTGTTGTAATCGAATTTTTCTCTTCGTCTACGTCCAATGTTAAACAAGCACAACTAAAACCATAGCTTCGATTTGTTCTAACAAATTCATTTTCATTTGCAGTCGCTTGATAAAGCAGTTCCATCGATTTATCGTCCAATGCATTTGAAGTACCTTGGACTGATATATCCCACGAGCCATCGCGATCAATCAACCACATATTGGCAGGAGAAGGATTTTCAAGCCATCCACATCGAGTCTCTTCTGCCGTCGCTGTTAATGCAGAAAACATCCCCAGAATAACAATCAAAAATCTCATTACTTACTCCATTCGCCTAACGCCTTGTTAAGGTGTGAGGCACGCAATAGCGAAGCCGCCGCATAACACCTTAACCACTAAAACTAACGCATAGCAAAAATGCTACGCGTGCCGAATCACTCTTGAACAATTTGTTATGTGGCGAACTCAAGATGTGAGCAAATCGAATGATGAAACCCCAACTGTTTGATACGCCGTTACTTGGTTTTTATGCGCCTACTTGGTTGTTATGTGCGATGAAAATTAAAATCGAAAAGAAAATAGTAAGCCCGAACAGTGATATTTTACCTTTATGTTCTTGTGATTTAGTTTTATCAGGGAACCTACCAAGCGTGAGTAGTAACAAAGTTACTTTACCCAGAAAATAACATCCAAACTCAACGAATACGTCAACCACTAGAAAGCCAATAACCTTATTAATCGTCCTAGAAACTGGTGTCAAAATTTCTTCTAAGATATCGGATATCACTCTTTCCTCCATAGACACATAACGCCCTGTTAAGGTGTGAGCAACGCAATACCGATGCTCCCGCATGCCACCTTAAACACTAGACGCAACGCATA
>NZ_JAWOUT010000040.1:0-4383 GCF_033339515.1 Vibrio sp. 2130-1 | reverse complement strand
TTCATCTTAACGATGGCATCTTTGGTGATCAGCTCGTTAGCTATCTCTAAGTTCTCTTTGTACTTCTTCTCTTTGTACTTCTCATATTCAAAGCGAGATAACGAACTTCTCGGATCGTACTCGTAATGCTGACAGAATTGCTCAAAAGTAACAGCTGCACTCATAGACACCTCTTAATCTTTAAACTGAAAACTTCGCATAAAGCTCTGGCTCTTTAGAGAGTAGAGTTAGGACTTTGCTTGCTAAACCTGTCGGATTTCTCCGTCCTTGCTCCCAACTTTTCACGGTATCAATACTCACATCCATCGCTTGTGCCAACTCTTTTTGGCTGACATCCAGTTGTGCTCGGATCGCTTTAACATCGGCAATCTCATAACGAGTGACATTCGCAGGAGTCTGCTCTCCTTTTGCAATCGCTTCGGCTTGCTTCATCGATGTATAAAGTTCATCAAAAATACTATTGCTCATTGTCATACTCTCTCTTAATCGACCTCGACACTTCTTTAAGGAGATTCTTCTCTTTCTGAGTTAAAGAGTCCTTTCTCCCTTTCTTGTACAGCAACACCAAATAGACAACATCAGGTTGGATCAGTAAGTAAATCGTTCGATAACCACCACTCTTACCTGTCGATTCTCCAGCAAGGCGAACTTTTCTTAGCCCTCCCGTTCCGACAATCAACGATCCCATTTCTGGGTTTTTGATGATGTCTGACTGCAACGCTCGAAACTCTTCATCCGTGAGCATCTCTTTTCGCTGAGATTCAAACAATGGCGTTTCAATAAACTCTAATGCGTAGCTAATAACCCGATCCTCTCCCAAAAGAATAGGAGTACATTGTACTCCTGGCAAGCGTGTTTTCAAATGTATTAACGATTAAATCCGAAACCTCGACCTCTGCGATTTTGTCGTGCTAACGACTGCTCTTGCTGTATTGCTTTTCCAACGACTGGAGCTGCTGCGTCAAGTTGTTTACTTGCATGGTCAAGCTGCTCACACTGCTCTGTAAGCGTTGGTTCTCCTCGCTGCTCTGCTCGAATCTTTTCTCTAAATCCTTGTAGAGCTTCACGAACTCGCTGTGCTGCTCCTTGTGCTGCCTCTCTAAAACCTCGAAGGCGTGCAAAAGTTGTTTCTCTAGCTCGGTCATTTATTTCCTCTCCAACTTGATCAGCTCGTTCTTGCCATCGTTCATTGTCCACCCCTCCAGAATCGAGTAACCCTCTGGTATCACAATAAAACGTTCCCCTTTCTGGCTCTCGTACAGAGAAAGCCCCCAAGTCTTGTTCTGGAACTGCTCTAGGATCGCTTTTTGGCGGGCTATCTTTTTCTGATTGTCTAATATCGTCTGCCCTTGATACCAAGCGATCCCGTAACTGACGATCACCAAAAATAACAGGGTCACTGGCAACCAAATCCATGTTTTCATCACCAAGAGATTCAAACGTGATTGCTGCTCTTGGATGTCGTTTATGATTTTCTGCTCGCTTGATTTCAACGCATCTTGAATACGTTGTTCGTGCCTCTCGAAGTCTTTCTTTAGCGTTTGCTCGATAGCGTTGGCTTGCTTCTTCGATTGCGAATTGAAGTCCCTCGCCATATTCAAAATCTTGCTCATACAACAAACCTTTTAATCTTATGTTTCGTTTCCCACTTTCGGGATTCTTAATGCTGATGCTTTTAGCTGTCACTCTGGCAATCTCAAATCCTTTGCTTTCAAGCGCACCAATTACCCCTTTTCGACTACGGATCGCGCCTGATTGAGCAAGATTAAGTAGACCATCGGTAAGAAGTTGCTGAATCTCTTTTGCATCGGATGGAGTGTCTTTAGCACTCACCAAGCCTTGCTGATTAGCAGGGTCATCTGGGTCATGAAGCCCTAGTTCAAGATTCTTAATGGTGCGCCACGCATCGATACGAGGATTGTCTGCAAAGTGGTAGTAAGGTTGAAGTCGCTTGCCAGAATGAAGCTCAATATTTGGAATAACAAAGTTCAGCTCTAACCGCCCTTTATCAAGATGCTCTACCCAAAGAATGGAGTATTGGTCTTTGTCTAAGCCTGGTAACAAAGCCTTTTCAAAATCAGCCATGAGGCGATCTTTAATCTCTTGTGATAAGTCCGTTTCAGCAAAACAGAGAAAGCCCGATGTGTACTTTTTGGCGTAAGGACTCGAATCAATGAGTGATTGAACTAAATCAGGATCGCCTTGATTGAGTGTCGCCCTCTCCCGATTTCTATCTTTCCCTAAGAGATAATCAACAGGGCCACTCCCAATACCCTTACCTCTACGAGCGAACTGAACAATCATACTGAGATCTCATACTTTGCCATTATTTGCCCAAGCTGACGCTCGATTGCTGAAAGTTGGGCCAATACTTGAACCACATTCACGACATCATAATTCTGGGTATTCACTACTCTAGTGATCTGATTCAAGTTATTTCCAAGTCCAGATAACTGGCGCAATAATGCGGGGTCTACTTTAGGAACATTGGCTCTTTTAAGAGTCCGTTCCCCAAGACAAGTCTCTCTCATCCAAGGAGCTAATTCCGCACCATCACACCGATCTTTCAGAGCTTGAAGTTCAGTCTCAGTGACTCTGATCTTGATGGACTTTTCTCGTATTACTTTCTTCTTTTCAGTCATGGCAATTCTTTAGTTTGAGTGCTTTTAACTAGGGTTAAGGGAGCGTAGCGTCCCTTACAAGGCACAATGACAACGTAACGAAGTGGAGGGGTCTTTGTGTAGCCTTGCTTATGTGCTTAACAAAAGATAGAAAGTAAGATAAAGAAATGCAAATAAGGGAAATCATGAAGTATCAAACAATGACAGTAAGAGCAAAGAGGAGGCTAGCCAAGCTAGCGCAAACCACCCTTTCGGCTGCGCCGACCCCTACCCATTTCAACTCAAATTTATGAGTGATTTGGGTATCTTTTTGGTCGCTTTCAGATTGGGTAAGTCTCTTCCCTTTCGGGCTGCCCTGCGCTGTGAGTAAGGCTTTACGCCCCCATTCCAGTCTCACAACACTAATCAATTATTCCTTTTCCGCAGTTCTCCCTCTAGCAGCTACAAGAGAGCGGTTTTATCGTGCTTTCGCAAGTTTTGATTAGTGCCTTTACCTGCCACCTTTGGAACTTCCCTTGGTCGGTGGCTGATGCGCATCGCTCTGTCCAAAACATCTTGAGTCCAAACAGAGTGCAGGAATACTTGAAGTGCTTAAACGATATGGGCTATCATGAAAGGACTTACACAGGCCGTCAAACCAGTAAGTATTCCGATCAAAGCCGACCTTGCAGGGTCGGTTTTGTCACATCTGGGGATTGAGATTACAATCAAAGAGCTGGGATCTCAACGATCCTTTTCTAAGGTAATGAACGTCCTCAAGAAAAACGCCTCCCATTGGGAGGCGTTTTTCGTATCTGCCAGATGTAAAAAAGGTCGCCGGTTTGGGCAACCTTTTGCGTTCTATCGTTCAGTTCGCACAACGAGTGTTACGTTAAATTACTCATTACTTTCTTTTAAACCAAAGCAGTCCCACTCTATCAGCAATCGACTAAAATTATTTTTTGAAAGATATTTGGCATCTACACACTTACCATCATCATCGTACAGCACAAGGAAAAAAGAACTCGATTCTAGTGTACGACCTAACGAAAGCCATTGAGCAACAATTGTCTCGTAATGTTCTTGATATGATGCGATTTCAAAGCCTTTGTTATTCGATGTTTTAAAATAAATTTTTAGTTTCACGCTTTATCCCATTTATCTCATACACATCATATTTAAGACTAGGTTTGTGTGAGCAATTGAACGTTCTTAATAGACTTAGGCCAAAAAAAACCACTATATACGCAATTGAGCACTATTATAAAGTTACATGCATATCAACACTTTGTGAGTATTGCGTTATGGCTTTGTGTAAAATAAAAAAATACGACACTTTAGTAGATGCTCATACGATTAAACTTCTCGAAAATTTAACAATGGAAATTGGAAATGAAGAAGTTGCTCTACAAGTCACTATTTTGTCATTTGAAAAACTTTGGCATCAAATGGAAATGCATGGAGAGCCCGAAAACACATTTGAATGGCTTCAAATCGAAGCAAAGAAGCTCATAATTTAAAGCAACATAACGTTGTTTTGGTGCTTATTATTCCTATTACGTTAAATAGCCGACTTAGCATCTCAAAACGCCAACCTGACGCTCTCAAAACGCTCCAGGAGCGTTTTTAAGCACTTATCCTTACCTACTTAGCCAGAAATCGGGCTGTAAGTTTGTGACGCTTTCAGAGCGATTTACAGGGCAAAAAGTTCGCTGTTCGATTGAAACAAAAAACGCCCTCTAAGGGCGTTTTTTCTATGTTTTCATCTTATCGATGGCATCTT
>NZ_JAWOUT010000039.1:0-4980 GCF_033339515.1 Vibrio sp. 2130-1 | reverse complement strand
AGCCATGCCATAAGTCAAATCCATTACCGATAATGTATAAATTAGTCAACGTCTATACCTCCTAGCACCTAACGCCCTGTTAAGGTGTGAGCAACGCAATACCGATGCCGCCGCATACCACCTTAATCACTTACATCAACGCATGACGAAAATGCCACGCGTTGCGAATCACTCTTGAACAGTTTGTTAGTATTCAGACCCAACCTGTTACACCGAACTTAGAAAGAAGTCTTACTTATTAGTTCTCTACCGTCTTGATACCACAGTTTTCACAGATCGTATGTCGAGAAAACTCATCCATAGAAGCTAAAAATGGGCCAACTGCCCAACCTTTGATTAACCCTGCTATAAACTCTTTACACTTTTGATGTTTTACACCAGCAAAAGGACTAGGGTTCCTAATCAATACGGTGATATGTTTGGATTTAATGTTGCAAGCAGAACACTGATATTTGTCTATCTGATGAAGCACTAATTTTCCTCCTGAATACTAACGCCCTGTTAAGGTGTGAGCAACGCAATACCGAAGCCGCCGCATACTACCTTAAACACTAAACGCAACGCATAGTAAAAATGCCACGCGTTGCGAATCACTCTTAAACAGTTTGTTAGCCGCTCATTCCCAAAGGTTATTGCTTGTTCAATAGGAACTTACGCAAGTCTCTCTCAGCACGCATAACAAACAAAATAAATACTTTGTCGCCGTCTTGTTTATAGAAAATACGGCACGGATTAACTACAACTTCACGATAACTTAGATGTTCTAGTTCAGGCGGAATGCGACCCGATTCAGGGAAAGCCTCTAAGCGCTCGACTTTAGAAAAGATCGCTTGAACCAATTGTTTTGCAGCTACGATATTTTCAAGTGCGATGTATTCAGCGATATCATTGAGGTCGGATAGCGCTGGCTCAGTCCAGATTATTTCAGCCATTTTGACATTTTGTCCTTGGCTTCATCGTGACTCACCACTTTACCGTCAGCTAATGCACGTTCACCTCGTGCAATCCCCTCAAGAATAGCTAAGCGACTTTGCATAAACTCGTAATCATCAACATCAACCAGATATGCCGATGGCTTACCATGTTCGGTAATTAACACAGGTTCTTTAGTGTCGTGGAGATCGGCAAGGATCTTTGTTGCTTGGCGTTTGAGTGATGTAACTAGTTCTACTTTCATGAGAGCTGCTCCAGAGGAATACTAAAGTGATACTATTCTATCACTTTGAGTATAGCAAGCTCCATGACGGCTAACGCCGCATTAAGGTGCGAGCAACGCTAAACACCTAACCTAAACCACTGCACCTTAAACACTAAAACCAAATTTAAACTGAGATCGCCAAGCGTTGTGAGTCACTCTTAAATGCTTTGTTAGGCGTCTTGAACTCACTGAGAACTACCATACTTTCCACCATGGCTTACGTTCTAAATTGAACACATTATTGGCGAGTTTGTTTAGCTCTATAGCCTGACTTTCAGACAGATAGAACCAGATACTGGCTTGCCCATTATCCTTTGGATAGAAGTCGAACCCCGGTTGACGTAAATCGCTTAGTATAATATCGATAGTTTTAGCATCTGCCCAATCATCATCTATTTCAGGCTTCATTAGCCTATTAACACCATCAACTGAATATTGAAGCTCTGCATAATGTTCTTCTAGGTTTACACTATCTCGCAGCCCTTCTAAACTCTTAGCTCTGCCTGTAATTCGATGGAACTGCTTTACGATTTCAGTATAGGAACCGTCGTCTTCAATCGCCTCTACATCGAAATTCCACGCTTGATCACAAACAAACCGTCCCCATGGTTCTTCTTCAATCTCTATTCCATACACAAAAAGAATTAAATCAAAAGGATTCGATTCATATTCTTCTCTCGAATATGAAAGGAGCAAATCGTTAATGGTCACACCTTTATTCAGCGACAACCCTATGTCTGATAACTTCTCAATTTGTTCTTCGAGTTTCATTAACTAATACTCCGTAGTCCATTTCATAGGCGCCTAACGCCGCGTTAAGTAGTGAGCAACGCTAACCACCTAACTCAAACTATTGTACCTTAAACACTAAACCCAACTTTGAATGCAGAGCGCCAAGCGTTGGGAATCTGCCTTAAACGCCTTGTTATGTGGCTGCACTTCGAATTGATTTATATCTATCAGCATGACTATGACCCATCATGTTCGCAGCTTGAATTAGATGATTCCAAAACTGCTTTGATGGGATCGGGTTATCTTCTATAACACCATCCAACTCTTCCATTGCTAACAAAAGCTCATTTGCGGCGATGTAATCAAAAAACTCAATTTTTCTATAACCATTGTCGGATTCAATGGTTGTCTCTGGAAGCAGAGCATAAGCCGCCATTAACTCTGCTTCTATTTTCTGCCATCTCTCAACTTGAGCCATATTTATTACTAACCCTTGGCCTCTCTGACCACATAACGCCCAGTTAAGGGGTGAACAACGCAATACCGAAGCCGCTGCATACCGCCTTAAACACTAAAACCAACGCATAGTAAAAATGCCACGCGTTGTGAATCCCTCTTGAACTGTTTGTTAGGCTAATTTTACGCTCGCAATTCGCCAGTAGCCTACAAGAACGGCCAATACCACCCATTGCGTTAAATACCATAGATAATACGATGCTTGGCTATCAATTAAGTAAAAATAAATTACTAGTCCGAAACTCGTTAACACCGAAAAGACATATAGAAACCATAGTGCTACACAAACATTATTGTTGAATTCAGAAAGCTTCTCTCCCCGATCTATACCTGAGAGAAATATAAGCCCAAAACCTATAATGCAACCTACTCCAAGCTGGAAAAATGAAAGCGGAACCAAAACCCAAAGTGACATCTTTATCTCCCTGATTAGCCTAACGCCAAATTAAGGTGTGAACAACGCTAACACCTAAGCTAAAGCATTGTGCCATAAACACTAAACTGGCTTAAAGTGAAAGCGCCAAGCGTTGTGAATCACTCTTAAATTTATTGTTATGTTTAGGACCCAAGTTTCCTCATTGCCACTGCACCATTTTCGATACCATCGGAAGTGAAATTACACTTTGCGTAAAACTCGTTGCTTGAACCACACTTTGGGCAAACTAAGCTATAGAGCTTGTCTAATTGAATTAGATCTTTCGTCCAGCCAACAACTGAATTTTGGCATGTTCGGCATTCAACTTTGTTATGAGTATACATTCGGTTCTCCTTTAAAATGCAACCTACACAACATATTGAATCATAAGAAATAAATTGACGAAATAGTCATCATATTACGCTAGAAACATAACGCCCAATTAAGGGGTGAGTAACGCAATACCAATGCCGCTGCAAACCACCTTAATCACAAAAATCAACGCATAGTAAAAATGCCACGCGTTGCGAATCCCTCTTGAATTGTTTGTTAGCTGACAATTTCACCGAGTGCTTCTATCCATTGCTCTGGCTTCGCTACAATAAACTCGTAACACGTATTGTTGGCTAATTTTATACGAAATGCATCCGTAGTGATTGGAATTACACCACCACCTTTGCCCAAGCACTTAGCTACGGCAGTAATGTCTTGGCGCTTTAATTGATATGGACCAAAACCCAACTTTTCGTTGTACGGAATAAAAATTAAATCCGACTCCGTTAGTTCTAATTTCCCATCTGCTTTAGTCGCACCGACTTGAATTGTAGCTGTTGAAGACTTAATTACTTTATCAGACATAATGCACCCTCTTCCTTGATTTACTTTTGTCTGCTAACGCCTTGCTAAGGTGTGAGTAACGCAATACAAAAGCTACCGCACAGCGCCTTAATCACATGAGCCACCGTATAGTAAAAATGCCACGCGTTACGAATCACTCTTAAGCAATTTGTTAGTACATACGCTACTTCTATTTATGCGCTCCAAGATATTGAAAAGTGGCATGATATGAAAGGCTTTGAACACTGAAGTGAGACGGGCAGCTACAAAACTTTACCGCCATTGAGAAACGAAAGTTGGCTAGAAGAAAAACGCACGGAACTGCTCTACTTTCATTGGCTTCAAATTAGAAAAGGATTCGCTCCTCGCACTCAAACGACAGCCCCAAGGAAAGACAAAGTTCACTTGGAAAACACAGCAAAAACGAAGAAGCGCCAACGAAATAGGCTAAAAGTTAGAAACCGTAAACGGTGAAATCAAAGCGAACACTCCACATATAGTGCCACCGGAAAGAACGTGAAATGCACTAACTGAAAGGTGTAAAGACGAGCGCCAAAACAGATAAACACCAAAACTTATGACCTTTGATGTCAAACCCGTACTAACGCCGCATTAAGGTGTGAGCAACGCTACCACAAAACTTAGCCAGACCATCGTAAACACAAAACCCACGATGGAATGAAAAATGCCAAACGTTGGGAATCACTCTTAAATGCTTTGTTATGGCGATACTTAACTTCGCGAGCCTAAGCTTTTTTCACGAACGCCGCTGTTACCATCATTTCTCCAGCACCATCGACCTTGCAGTCGAGTTGGTGGTCTTTACTATCAAAAATACGCCTGACAACTGCTTTTGTACCGATTTTCAACACCAGGGAGCTACCTTTAACTTTAAGATCTTTTGCCAAAGTAACTCTGTCACCCTCGGCTAACAAAGTACCATTTGCATCCTTAACATTAATAAGTTCATCTTGGGCAACTTCATCAGGGTTCCACTCAAACGCACACTCCGGACAAACCAAGTTAGCTTGATCTTGATACACATACTCAGACTGACAATTTGGACAAGGAGGGAATGACATAAACTTTCAACTTTTCGATTAACAGTTGATATATGATAAGTTGATAACGCTCGATTAGCGAGAGGCATGGCACTATATTTAGTAATACCAACTGTGCTACCTAACTCGAATTATTCCGAAAGCCATAACGCCCTGTTAAGGTGTGAGCAACGCAATACCGATGCTCCCGCATACCACCTTAACCACAAAACCTAACGCAT
>NZ_JAWOUT010000038.1:0-5864 GCF_033339515.1 Vibrio sp. 2130-1 | reverse complement strand
ATAGAAACTACTTCTCACCTAAACGACCTCTTTTAAATTAATATAACGCCTTGTTAAGGTGTGAGGCACGCAATACCAAAGCCCCCGCATGCCACCTAACCACTAAAACCAACGCATAGTAAAAATGCCACGCGTGCCGAATCACTCTTGAACAATTTGTTATGCGCGTTCTCCACGATTGAAAGCAACTACAGTAGCGCGTAATTTAGTCAGCTTAAACTCTGTAAGTAACACTGTAACAAAAGACAATATAGAAACGGAGATAAGTGCAATATTTATCAAAGCATTACCACTAAACTCATAAATACCTGACAGACCAATAAATAGCAAAAGACAGGCAATTATCGATAGAATCGAATCATTAGTTTTCACTTTATACTCATCAGCAGGTATATCTTTTATTATCGAAACCGGATTTGAAAGCCCGTCAAGCCGAACTGCAATTTTTCCTTTTTTAATTTTGACTTTTAGGCCAGAACTTCTTAACGAATTAGCTAAATCTTCCATGATTGATTATCTCCATTTCTGCGAGCGCATAACGCCCAATTAAGGGGTGAGCAACGCTACCACCCAACCTAAAGCATTGTACCGTAACCACTAAAATTGAAGTAGAAGCAAAAATGCCAAGCGTTGGGAATCCCTCTTAAATTGTTTGTTATAAGTTTTATTTCACCACTCTCATGTATGGTGGCAACCGGCGTCCATTTATGATTTGTGTGTCTTGGTCAAGAAACTCTTTTCTTGCTTTATCCAGAAGAGCCTCTAAAGATTTGAGGAAATGTTCAGAAAGTTGCTCAATAGTCTTTGATTTTAGTTCATCGTCATCAGGCACAGGTAATTCGTTAAAATGTTGTGTTACCTCTGCAACACTGGTTGGTATTTCAACGTAATATTTTTCCTTGCTACCATCTGGAAGCTCAACCTCAAAACCGCTACCACCGAGTTGATCACCGATGAAAAAACCAACAGTACCCGGTGGCTTCTTATATTGTGAGATCATATCAGAAGAAAAATTATGGATACGTGCTGATGTCGAGACAGGTAAACGTCCTTGTTTTTCAAGTTCGTTTCTGAGTTTCACAAAGTATTTCATCACCACATCTTGCTTCATCGATTCTTGATGAGGTTCATACCATGCATCGAACCTTTCTTTACCAACAGCTGTCCTTAAATTTTGAAGCACAAAAGTTACCGAACGACCAAATACGATAAGGTTCCTTAAACCAGTAAAACGTCGAGTCTTGTTTGATGAAACTAGGTCGTCAAAGCCATGCTTTGCAGTTTCCAACGTTTGTTCTGTACGGACTAAAACTTCTCTGATTGTTGTCATATTTCCTCAAACTTATAACGCCGCGTTAAGTGGTGAGCAACGCTACCACCCTACCTAAACCATTGTGCCGTAAACACTAAAGCTGATTCAAACCGAAAATGCCAAGCGTTGTGAATCCGTCTTAAACGCTTTGTTATGCGAAATTCGATAATGCTGATTTGTAAGCTTTTTTGGCCTCGGCACTTAAGTAACTGTCCATGCCTTGAAATAGCTCAAATAGTTCAGCACCATACTTGAGCTTGAACTCGTCACTGCTAAATACAAGCTCTAGCTCGTTAGCAACAGTTAACTCACAAAACAATTTCACCATTGCACTGTCAAGCTTGAAGGTTGAACCTGTAAATCTGTCTTTAAATTGGATTTCTGGCGCTTTGCCGAATTGAGGCAATACATAGTCTCGATCGCATGAGCAATACAAGTAAACTAGAGCTTCCTCGTCACTACCAATAATTCGTGCTATTTCTTGGCGCTGACTTAGCGAAACCATATTTTCATCGAAACCCGCTGTTCCATAAGCAGCGTGAAAGAGCCCTGCAACTTGAAGTAATTCGCTACTACCCCAGTTCATTAGAACTTCTTGAGTCCCTTTTAAGTGCGCTTCCAATGAACCGTTTAGGTGCTGAAAGTCACCCGCACCAAGTTCTTGAAGAATTTCAAATTTATCCATAAATCTCAATTTCCTTTAGGTCGCATAACGCCGCATTAAGGTGTGAGCGACGCTTGGCTATAATTGAGCGAAGCGAAAGCGCCAAGCGTTGCGAATCACTCTTAAATGCTTTGTTATGTATATCAGAGTGTTGCAATGATCTCTTTTATTCGGCTTTCTCCCAAAAATGCAAAGTGCATCTCCAGCCAAGTTTTTATTTTTCTTGCCTTTGTATGTTCATCAGCAAGCTTCATAAATTGAATGAATTGTTCATCCTTAGACAAATAAGCAATTAACTCGTTAGCTGGTAAAGATGAAGCCTGTTCAACATAAACTTTATCAACAGCACGGATGCTCTTGATTACCATAGTGATCAACGTAGATACATCCTTTAAAGTAAACTTTCCCGTGCCGTAGTTGGATAAAGCTTCATTAACATCAAAGTGATGGTAACTATCGAATATTGCTTGAGCATTCTCTTTTAAGTGTTGTATCGATGCTTTCGACAATTTCGCATTAGATGCTTTAGCATGAACAACTTTGTTTCTCCAGTGGCATAGAAGCTCAACTAAAATGATCCATTCAGGCTCCACTTCTGGTGTAGCTTCAAGAAATCGAACGACCCTGTCCGCTTTAGAGTCGGTAGGATTTTTTTTAACATTAAAATTCATGTCTTCGTTAAGCCACAATTCAGAGTTGCTAACCTTAGACAAGTATTCAAACAAACTTTCAACAGAATAGACAATTGCAGACTTTACAGCAAAACGCCTAGAGTTCATTGATGACTGTTTTGCATTTCCGGGTTTCCAAGAAATATTTAAAGTTGAAGGTGCTGTCGTTTCTTCTGTTATTGTCGACAACGCAACTGCGATAGTATTCATACAATGAACACTATGACCTACATCGTCTAAGAACTCTTTTAAATGATTGCTTTCAATTGACATGGGGTATCTTGAGGTATGGTGGCACCAGCAGGAATCGAACCTACGTCGTCGGGTTTAACTAGAAATTTTAGTAACCGCCGTCTTTCCGCATTAGACCATAGTGCCGAAGTGAATAATATGCAATTTTACACTGTTGTCAATGATTTACGCAAACGATATACATAACGCCCTGTTAAGGTGTGAGCAACGCAATGCAAAAGCCGCCGCATACAACCTTAAACACTAAAACCAACGCACAGTGAAAATGCCACGCGTTGCGAATCACTCTTAAACAGTTTGTTATGCCGATCCTACCAACTACCACATAACTGACTCTCGCAAGGAGTACCATCATTGTCGCCATCTATTTTGACATTTGGACAATTTGATAAATAAAACTTTGCTTCGTCACAAGATGCCATTTCGCTACAGTAGGTCTTACCTTGGCAACTAAACCCCATATTTTCATATGCAGGGTTTAGCTTAGGTTCTATATAAAACAGATATAAGGCTGCGCTTATTAGACCGACGATAACTGCTGATAATACAACTGAAAAAGAATTGCTTTTCTGTGGTTTGACACCGACTAACTGAGCACTTTCCGCACTTAACTTAGGCTGAACACTTGCCAGTTGAAACTCTACTTGGTCCCCTATTCGAGGGCGTCGGTATCCTTTTTTGAACTTGGATACATGAACAAAAATGTCACCATCCAGTTCATTGGAATTTATGAACCCAAAACCGCGCTCATCAACCCAGCGAACAATTTCCCCTTTCATGTCCTCTCCCGTTTTTCATATAGCGGCATAACGCCCTGTTAAGGTGTGAGCAACGCAATACCGACGCTACCGCATACCACCTTAAACACTAAACGCAACGCATAGTGAAAATGCCACGCGTTGCGAATCCCTCTTGAACAGTTTGTTAACTGAGCGCCTTTCAGTTTTCGCCGAGCTTACAGCCACTTTAGCCACAGCTGGTTTTCCTAATTAATGATTAATAAAGCTAACTCAAATATGTATTTAACAAAAAGATTATCGTTTATCTTTAGTTTGAAATGCGTCTCACAACACCATACTTCGGCGATGTAAGTGCGCCGAACTAATCGCGAATGCCTTATATTATTAGAAGGCTTTGTGCCGCCTTTCACATCAGTAAACTTAAGTATCAAACAGAAATTAGTCGCATTAGCTCAGCTAAGGAAACCGACCGAACACGCTAAATCTCTGAACCTAGAAACTGTATCATTGTGCTTTCGTATTTTCTGCGCCAGTTAACGCCCTGTTAAGGTGTGAGGCACGCAATACCGAAGCCTCCGCATAATACCTTAATCACTAAACCTAACGCATATTAAAAATGCCACGCGTGCTGAATCACTCTTGAACAATTTGTTAAGTGCATTACTCGCCACCTCCACCATCGTTAGAAGTACAATCATCCGAAGAGTAGTGAGCAAAAGAGGCTACATCAAATCGTTGATTTGCTGGATCATACTTACATTTGTGAGATAAGTACTCTTCGAAACTTTCACTTCTGTGGAAGTCGTATTGCGACAAGTCTACACAATAAATAGCATATGCTAGTGTTACGTGCTTTTTCGATAATTTTGATCTTTCAATTGCATAGTCCACTTCTTCCTTAGAGTATCTAGTCTTTTTTCCATAAAAGAGAAGCAGTGGAATTAACTTTCTTGCAATGTACATAGCCCTACGGTGAAACAACCATGGTTCTAAAAGCTTCATCATATCTCTGCTTCCTGTTGCAATAAAATACATGCTATTGAGTCATGTTGACATCGAATGCACTTAACGCCGCGTTAAGGGGTGAACAACGCTATACCCCCAAGTTAAACCATTGTGCCATAAACACAAAAGCTAAACTTTGAACCGAAACCGCCAAGCGTTGAGAATCCCTCTTGAACGCTTTGTTATGTACGTAGCCTATTCTTGTACAACACTCACCCACTTCGAGCGCCATTCTTGCGCTTCCATTGGTTCTGGCCAGAACTCTTTTTGTTTTTGAATAAGCCCATTTTCTACAGTATGAAAAGTAATAGCACGCGCCTTTTGCACGCTATCAGTTATAGAAACATCAGTGACTACCGTTTCGCCATCGCAGACAACTGAATGAACGACGAATTCCCAAATGCCATTTGCTGGATAGTAAGAGTTGATTGCTGTGAAATTGTCTCGTCCAACAGTAAGCTCACAAGATTGAGGCCAAAACCCTTCAAAATCCGGGCTAAGCCACTCGCTCGCTTTCGCGAAATCATTAGTTTTCATTGCTTCCCAAAATGCCACGACAACTTCCTTTGAATTCATTTTTCCCTCCAAGCACATAACGCTGCGTTAAGTGGTGAACAACGCAAACCACTAAACCTAACCCTTTGTACCTTAAACACTAAATTCAATTTAAACTGAGATCGCCAAGCGTTGTGAATCCGCCTTAAACGCCTTGTTAGGCGAAGTTTCCCACCGGGGTTTAAGGTTGTTTGAAAGCAGATTACCCGAAACCGAATAAGCAACCAAACACCTGCTGACTTTTTGTGATTCAAGAAACAGCAGAGTCACTATGTTACAGCCGATATTTCAACAACAACGAAATGCGGCCTTCCAGCAACAATGTTGCTTTTAAGCCAACTAACCTAGCAGCGACGAACGTTAAACAAATACTAAGCATCGATAGACTTGCCCTTTCCACACTTTTAATCCAGCTAAATTTCCATGCACCGGCTCGGAAAGCGAATGAGGCAACCCGCCAATATTGGCATGTTTTGCGGTCTAAGAGATTCATGAAATTGAGCCGATAATGCTGAGTTGCCGACAACGAAAAATGGATGGCCAAAGAGAGCGAAAACGAGAGATGAGATAATTTTTCTTCCAGTCGCATAACGCCTTGTTAAGGTGTGAGGCACGCAATACCGAAGCCTCCGCATAGCACCTTAACCACTAAAACTAACGCATAG
>NZ_JAWOUT010000037.1:0-5980 GCF_033339515.1 Vibrio sp. 2130-1 | reverse complement strand
GGGACGGATTCGAACCATCGAAGGCAGTGCCGGCAGATTTACAGTCTGCTCCCTTTGGCCACTCGGGAACCCCTCCAAATTTTCAAGCCATTCAGACTACTAAAGGAAAGAATGGTGCCGACTACCGGAATCGAACTGGTGACCTACTGATTACAAGTCAGTTGCTCTACCTACTGAGCTAAGTCGGCATAAGTGGTGCGCATTCTATTGAATGATTTTCTAGGTTGCAATAGTAATTTGAAAAAAAATCATAAATTTCGATTTTTTAGATTCGTTTGCTGCAAATTCGTACAAACTTAGCTTTTTTAAAGTAAACTTCGACCTTTGTCGTTTGCTTTGAAGTTCGCTTGATGTATGTTCTTGCTTCTATTAAACCAAGGATAAAAGAGACCCATGAGTCCATTTTTGTCATTTGACCGTGCAAATTGGGCCGAGTTAAGAAACTCTGTACCGATGACACTTTCTGAAGACGACTTGACTGCGCTTCAGGGCATTAATGAAAACCTAACCATGGAGGAAGCGGTAGAGATCTACCTTCCTTTGTCTCGTCTTTTGAATCTGTATGTCCAGGCTCGTCAAAGCCGCAATTCCGTATTACAACAATTCTTAAATACAGAGGAACATGCTCCCCCTTTCGTAATTGGTATCGCTGGCAGTGTTGCTGTAGGCAAAAGTACGACTGCTCGTATTCTAACGGCATTGCTTTCTCGTTGGGAGAATCATCCCAAAGTGTCCTTGGTTACAACAGATGGCTTCCTATATCCGAAAAAAGTACTAGAAGAACGCGGTATCATGCATCGTAAAGGCTTCCCTGAATCCTATGATATCAAGCGTTTAGTCGAGTTCATGTCTGACGTAAAAGCAGGAAAGCCCGATCTTGAAGTACCCATCTACTCTCACATCACGTATGACATTACTGATGAACTAAGAAAAGTGGATAGACCGGATGTTCTTATTATTGAAGGTTTAAACGTTCTGCAAAGTGGAATGGACTATCCACATGACCCGCATCGTGTCTTCGTATCTGACTTTTTAGATTTTTCAATTTATGTCGACGCAGAAACAGAGACCATTGAACATTGGTACGTAGAACGCTTTTTAAAGTTTCGCCAAGGGGCCTTTACGAAACCAGGCTCTTATTTTAGCCACTACACACAACTCTCTGTCGATGACGCAAAGAAAAAAGCAAAGCAAATTTGGCATGATATTAATGGGCTCAATTTAGAATTGAATATTCTTCCAACTCGTGAGAGAGCCCACTTGATTCTACACAAAGGCGTTAACCACTTGGTTGATAAAGTCTCGTTGCGAAAGTAATCGAAGCTTAGTCACTTTTACGCAACGAGATTTCACCACCAATATAAGTCTCTAGTCCTTGGGAGGTTTCGATTAATATTCCACCTTGATGATCGATGCCTCGAACGACGCCATGTACCTCTCTAGGCCCAATAAGCAGTTTGACCTGACGATTAAGGAAATTGTCTAACCGATTCCAACGTTCGATAAAGCCAGTAAGCCCTTTCATTTCATATTCGACAAGTGCAGAATTCCAATGCTTGATAAGAGTCATTGCTAGAACATTTCTATCGATCTTGAGACTCTGATTTACTTGGTTCAACGTGGTCCATGGCTGGTCAATCTCGGGCTGGTCGTCAGGCATTCCAATATTCAGGCCCATCCCAATCACTAGATGAGCAGCCCCACCGGCCTGACCCGACATTTCAACCAAGATTCCGGCCAGTTTTTTATCTTGATAATACAAGTCATTCGGCCACTTGAGTTTAACATCTTGCATGCCTACTTCTTCCAAAGCTTCCACTGCGGCAATCCCGATCACCAAGCTCAAGCCCATTGCCGCAGCCATTCCTGCATCCAGTCGCCAATACATAGAGAGATATAAGTTAGAGCCAAACGGTGAGACCCATTGTCTACCGCGGCGACCACGACCTTGCGCTTGATATTCAGCAATACAAACACGGCCCTTTTCCGAATCCGCGACTCTGTCGAGCAAATACTGGTTCGTTGAGTCAATCACAGGGACAAGTTCAACAAGTGACTCCGAGCTAGTGGTAAGGAGTGTCTCGTCTAACAGCTGCAATGGTGAAGCTAATTGGTAACCACGCCCTTGCACTCGATAAATATCAATACCCCATTCACTAAGACCTTTAATGTGCTTAGCGATTGCCGCTCTAGAAACATTAAGATCGTCGCCCAACGCTTCTCCTGAATGAAACTCTCCATCACTTAATAACTTTAGAATATGAAGTTTCGTAGAGTGATCTTTTCTCATCTAGATGCCTCGATCTGAGCCAAATTGGTCTCCCCGGTACGATTGAGAAAGCGTACTTCATGCTCAAGTATGATTTGGTATTTATCCCATACTGTCTGCTTCACTAAAGAAGCAAGCGCGACAATGTCATCAGCACTACAGTTATCTATGTTGGTCAAAACCAAAGCTTGCATAGGGTTGACCTGCGCACCATGTACAGACTTCCCTTTTAATCCACACTGATCAATAAGCCAACCAGCGGCAATTTTCATTCCTCCAGAAGCTGGGTAGGCCACTACGTTAGGGTATTTTTTTGTTAGTCGATCATAGTGATCTTGCGTGATCACTGGGTTTTTAAAGAAACTACCTGCGTTACCTATCTTGGTTGGGTCTGGCAGTTTTGCCTTTCGCACTTGGCATACTCGTTCGAAGATAGAAGCAGGGCTGAGTTGTTCTTCTGGGATACTTTGTAAAGGACCGTACTGGTTAATCGGCTGCCATTGCTTCGCCAACTTAAGCCCTAATGCGGTGATAAAGCACTTTCCGTGCAACGCATGTTTAAATATGGAATCCCTATAGGCAAACTCACAGTCTTGGGCGTGCATTCTTTTGTTTTCAAACGTAGTTAGATCAAGAACATCTACATAATCACAGATGTCTTTTAGCTCTAGGCCATACGCACCAATGTTCTGAATAGGAGCCGAGCCAGCACAACCTGGAATCAAAGCTAAGTTCTCGATCCCACCGATCCCCTGATTCACACACCAGGAAACTAATTCAGGCCAATCTTCACCACCGGCAATATGTAATAGGTAGTGCTCATCCGTTTCCGTGACTTCTTTACCCATGATTCGATTAACAATCACTAATCCCTCAAAATGTTCTGTAAAAAGAACATTACTTCCTTTACCTAAAAAAAGTTTCGGTAAATGGGTGAATCTTGGGTTTTGAAATAGCTCAATAACATCTTCGAGCGACTCAACGATAGCTAAATAGGAACACGATTGTTCAATTCCAAAAGTATGGTAAGCCTTTAGGCTCGCATTTGTTTTAATTTGCATAGTAGGTTTGCAACACCAGATAAGGTTCTCTTAAACTGTCGACATTCTACATTAGTTATCTTTTAACCGCAGTGACAATACCAGACTCATTAATCATAGAAGTGTTAAATCCCATCAAGCTCCCCCTCATTAAGAAACTATACAAAGCGTATTACCCTGCGGGTCGAGCCAAAAAGGATGAATTGATCATTACAGCAAGCCATAAGGGTGAAATCATTGCGTTACTACGTTTAAAAAGTGTAGATAAAGTTCGTCTGTTGACAGGAATGTTGGTCATTCCGAAAGTTAGGGGAACAGGGATTGGAAAAGAACTACTAACTCATTGTAAAAACAATGTTTTCACTGATGGCGATTATTGCTTCGCGTTTACACATCTCGAATCCTATTATTCCAAGCATGGATTCACAACAATTGATTGCTCTGAGCTACCACACCCGCTAAAAATGGCATTTCAACGTTATGTAGATAGCGGTAAAGATCTCATTCCAATGCAATTCATCTCTTCAACGACATCAAAACGCGTGCTTTTGTAGCCAGGTAAATCATATCTTTGATAAAATGGCAGGTTCGCAATATTGCACTAAACTAAGGTACTCATACCGATATGATAGTAAGTAGGAATCCATTCGAACAGTTGCCAAGTCTCGCTGTCAATCCGGAAGACTTTGATGTTCTGTATTCAGCAGAATCATTCAGAACCCGTCTTTTAGATGCTATCAGCAAAGCAACGTCGCGAATTTACCTAGTCGCTCTATATCTGGAAGATGATGAAGCTGGACGTGAAATTCTCACTGCGCTTTATGAAGCGAAACAGCGCAATCCTGGGTTGGACATCAATATCTGTGTCGACTGGCATCGAGCGCAGCGTGGCCTGATTGGTGCGGAGACATCTGAGGGTAATTCAGCGCTTTACAAAGCATATGCCAGTAAGTACCAACACCCAATCCCTGTCTATGGCATACCAGTGCGTGGCAGAGAAGTTTTTGGGGTACTGCATTTAAAAGGCTTCATTGTCGATGATACTGTTATCTACAGTGGGGCGAGCTTAAATAACGTTTATCTCCATTATCATGAACGTTATCGATTTGATCGTTACCATGTGATTCGACATGAATCTTTAGCGAATTCAATGGTGCAATTCATTCAGGAAGAAATGATTGCTCACCCTGCCGTTAATGATCTTGCAGGAAAAGATAAGCCAGAAACCAAAGAAATAAAGTCGGCGATTCGCCAACTGAGGGCTTCTCTTGCTCAAGCAAACTATAAGTTTGAAGACCAAGCTGCAACAGAAGAAAGCGTAAAAGTCACTCCGTTAGTTGGGCTAGGCAAACGCCGTAATCTACTCAATCAACAGATTGTAAAGTTATTGGCAGCAGCCCAAGACGAAATTTTCATTTGTACGCCTTACTTTAACTTCCCTAAAGCACTTCATCGTGAAGTGAAACGAGCCATGAAGCGTGGTGTGAAAGTAACTATTGTTGTGGGTGATAAAACCGCCAACGACTTTTACATTGCACCTGAGGAAGACTTTAAAACCATTGGCGGACTTCCATATCTTTACGAAGTGAATTTGCGTCGCTTTGCGAAAGCCAATGAAGCGAATATCGCCGCACGTAAATTGTCAATTCACCTATGGAAGCATGACAATAACAGCTTCCACCTTAAGGGTATTTGGGTTGATAAACGCTATATGCTACTTACTGGGAATAACCTAAATCCACGTGCTTGGTCACTCGACCTAGAAAATGGGCTACTCATACAAGACAATTATGCGAAGCTCACTGAGAAGTTTGAAGACGAAGTTTCGCGTATTCTTGAGCATACTCACCTTATCTGTACTTATAAGCAATTAGAGAAAGTAGAAGACTATCCTATAGGGGTGCAGCGACTGGTCAGAAAAATCACCCGCCTAAAGGCAGATGGTGTTTTAAAACGTATTCTTTAGACATCATTTCTCGCTCTAAAGTACGTCGAGATTTTTATACTAAGCCAACCGCTTTAGCAGTTGGCTTTTTCATATAATCCATTTGGAATACTTAACTATTTTCTAGTACCGCTAGTGAGCACATAACCACTTAGATCTAGAGCGACTCTCTTAATGGGTTTGAGCTTTGACGTTTGTGAGTATTCCGCATAGCTTACAGCCTCGAGCTAAGCTACCCCTCTCTGTTCTGGCGCTTCTTACCCTTTGGCGATATATTTTTTCTGAGACTCATCAAATGTTCAGCGTCGAAAATCATCACCTCGCTAATGAAGAGCTCCTTCAATCTTTCACCTTCCAATTCTTTTCAAGTCGTTTGATTTTTGAGCCAGGAGAGATTGGGGGTATATATGACGCTTTTCTGGATTATGCGCACAGTTCGTTTTTTCTTTCTCATCAAGATTCAAGCCGTTGAACGCCTTTGAATACCATAGATTACTTAGGTTTGTTTGTAGGTCATATTGTCTTTCCACAGCATCAACGGCCTATATTAATTAAAGCCTAGTGTGTAATCACGCAAAGTTCACTTAGTAGGGATTATGGGGAGTAGTCTAATTAGGTGTAAACACACTTCAGGGAAACGCCGCTGTAGAAACGAAAAAAGCCTCAGTCTTTCGACTGAGGCTTAATATAAGTGGCGGAGTGGACGGGACTCGAACCCGCGACCCC
>NZ_JAWOUT010000036.1:0-7027 GCF_033339515.1 Vibrio sp. 2130-1 | reverse complement strand
CGTCCGAGACTTCCCAAATAAACTGCATTTTTATCTTTCTCACTCTGTTTAGAAACCCATTGACACATAACGCCCTGTTAAGGTGTGAGCAACGCAATACCAAAGCCGCCGCATACCACCTTAAACACTAAACGCAACGCATAGTAAAAATGCCACGCGTTGCGAATCACTCTTAAACAGTTTGTTAGTCTTCAATATTTCAATACTTCGTTGGTAAATGCTTTATAATCAAATTCTTTCGGATGATAACAAATGTCTTTTTCATAAATCCCATTAAATAATTCATATTTATTAATTAACAGATTAAATTTTTTACTACCATAATCGCTTGTCATATTGTACATCAACATGACTATTTCATAACGAGATAATTGAGAACGAAATATCTTTGCATACTTATTTGAATTTTCCATTTTATCTACATGCTCTAAAACATAATACATACTACGGAAATAATGCCCTATTACATGACCATAGTCATGGTAGAACGACGAATAAATATCAGACAAGTCATTTTGTATATCCTTAGTGGGTCTTGAATTAAAGTATACATCACAGAGCGAGTATACTTTGATTTTTTTGGACTCACTAAGCCCATCGTGGATTGCCTGACTTAATCTATGTTGAGCAAACTCGCTCTCATTAAAGTAACTTAAATAATCAGAACTGGTGGGATTATCGGGTTTGTTCGGCCAGTATTCAATAGCATCATTGATCAAAAAGTCAAACTCACTATCTTGGAGAATGTGCTCAAGAACGACCTGACTATTTAATATTGATATAAAGTTAGAACCTACATATGAAAAAATGAATTCCTTATAGTAATCATTGAACTTTTCTGAAAGAAATTTAAAAACCTCGTACCCTTCATTATTATCAACTCTCAACTGATGAACTTTTGATGAATGAAACTCGAGTAATGAGAAAAATGTATTTTCATTTGATTGTTCAAGATACTGATTTTTTGTTAGTGATAGTGAATATAGCAACCCCAAAAATGCTAAAATACTGATAATCGGCCCCGACAGATCCCCCCAAAACCCCGCAGCATCATTCCATTTTTTAATATTTTCAACATCAGACGCTATAATTAATTCAGCATACTCAACTAATAAAAAAATCGAGATAATAATCAGTATTCCCATTATCAATTTATATATTTTCACTACATACTCCCAATATAATTGATGACTAACGCCCTGTTAAGGTGTGAGCAACGCAATGCCGAAGTCACCGTATACCACCTTAAACACTAAACGCAACGCATAGTAAAAATGCCACGCGTTGCGAATCACTCTTAAACAGTTTGTTATACCAATTTAGTCACCCCAAAAGTCGGGCTCTAGATCACCAAAATCAACACTTGATGGAGAAGAAATGAATTCAACATCAGTAATTTCTATTGAAGAAAAGTCTTCGCAATCAGTAAAATCGCCCGAAAACGTTATCAGAACCTCGGTTTGAAAATCAAACGAGGTACTTGCTGAACTTGAGTCCAAAAATACATAATCTTTATCAATAGAATCATGTACTGATAGTGAAAACGAACAAGATGCATCCGCTTCGATACTTACTATTGCCTGAACCACTACTTGCTCAGAGTCAACCTCGACTAATTGTAAAATTGGGGATGACCCATCGGATAAAAACTCCATACTGTTGAACGATACTTCAACCATATCGTTCTGCTCCCAATAAAACCCGGATGTAGCATCTGCATACGGATCTAATTCGCTTGTGTAATCTGCCGCATGCTCTTCAACCAAGGAGTAAAATGGACTCGAACTGCCAGGCACTAATGTTTTTGCTAATGAAGCAAAAAATGTATATGGAGCCGTCTGTGGTTGGAATATCGAAAGTGCTTCTGCAAAGTCTTGTGTGCAATCAATCCATTCCGAGTTCTCTGCATATTTTAACCAATCGTTATCAGTTGTAACTGCGATAACTTTAGTACCATTATGTTCAGCCCAAGCTTCTAATGTCATCAAAGCTATAGCATCAGGAAACTCGCTTTTTTTATTACCACTTTGAGCAAAAGGAGGCTCGTTATCAAAATAAGCACTAATCATTGACTTAACATCAAGATGATCCTCAGAATTAATAACTAGCAACCCCGTACTATCTACAAAGTCTTGCAACCGTGCTGTTGTAATATCCTCGACAGATTCTGCTAATAACATTCCTTTAGCATCACTAACTATCGATTCCCCTACATTTAGATGTACTACTGTATTTTTTAGAGACTTTTCTAGAGCAGACCGTGTATCACTGATCTTTTTCTTTAAATGTGATTCAACTTCTTGATAAACGATATCAGATAGGACTACCTGTACCTCACTAGGCTTAAATTGCTCTAGCTTTTTAAATAACCCAGACTCTATACGTAACCCATTTCCATCAAATATTGATGTATCGATGCTAATTGCACCGTAATCCGCTGTACTCATTGTTTCTCCAAATTGGTATAACGCCGCATTAAGGTGTGAGCAGCGCTTGGCTATACTTGAGCGAAGCGAAAACGCCAAGCGTTGCGAATCACTCTTAAATGCTTTGTTAGGGCACTGTTCTCAAAGATGGCCACCTTACTAGCCAGCCCTTTGAATTTACACGATTTTCAAACGTTTCTCGTGACCTTTTAGGGTTATGTGTGACACAGTAACCAAATAAGGATTCGTACCCAAAAGCTGCAATACATTCATAGCTATCAGGTGCGACTTGTCGAATGGCAACAGCTGTCTCTTGTTCTCGCCAATAGCTCATAGCATCAAGGGAGCATGTGTAGGGTAAATCGCCATTCCGAGTATGCATTAGTGCTTGGTTACGAACTTGCCAGTTAACTTCTGGCATTAGCTGCTTGAGCTGAGATTCGTGGTGTAAATATGCATTAGGGTCGTTCTCGTCTGGCGCAAAGTAAATAACATCCGCATCGTTCAATGGTGTTGCTACATCAAAGCCATGCAGTGCATCCCAAACAAGATTACGAACGAAACCAGCTGCAATGTAACACTGAGGCAAGCCCAATTTAGATACGCACTCTAAGGCTTTAACTCTAACTGGATCTTGCTTGATTAATTCTACGATTCTATCCATTTTCGCCCTGTGCCCTAACGCCCTGTTAAGGTGTGAGCGACGCAATACCGACGCCACCGCAGACCACCTTAAACACTAAACGCAACGCATAGTAAAAATGCCACGCGTTGCGAATCACTCTTAAACAGTTTGTTATAGCTCAAGCGTAAACGTATTGCTCAACTCTCTTACCCCGGTCATCAACTGTAATGGCTTTAACATATACCTGGTGATTTTTAGCCATGTAGACTTGAAGATAAAACTCTTTAAGGCGATCTAAAGAAACATTGTGGCTAGCTGCATGTTTCGGAAGCCGTTCTCGGTAGTAACCTATTGATTTTCTAATTCTCGGAGTAAGCCTAAATAACTCCTCAGTACGAGCTGGAACCCAAGAAATCTGAACTGGCTTACCTTTGTTCAGGCGAGCTAAAGTATATAAATCTTCAAATATAAATGCGTCATCAACATAGTTGCACCCACCAACAAATGAGTGAGTGAAGTTGTGAGCCATTGATTTAATTAACTTATACTTCATGTTACCCCTGAGCTATAACGCCCTGTTAAGGTGTGAGCAACGCAATACCGAAGCTTCCGCATACCACCTTAACCACTAAACGCAACGCATAGTAAAAATGCCACGCGTTGCGAATCACTCTTAAACAGTTTGTTAGGCTATTCTTCTTGATTTTGGTGTTGTATACCCAGCACTATAGTGTTTTTACCATTACACGCTGGGCATATCCAATGGCGACCAACGGTTAACTCATGATCTAGAACAGTTATGCTTTTCTGGCATTTAGGATTGCTACATTGAAGTTCATGCTGATTTAAAGTCCAACATACATTCCCACTACCGCCATCGGTGAGCGTATACTTCGCCTTACAATTAAAGCAATCTGCTAAAATTGGCTCTTTAAATGAATGGGGAATACGTTTCCTAATCGTTTTGCCGCACTCTTGGCAAACTAGGGAAGAAAAATTACCTAATGTCATATTGAAGACGGGAGATCGCAAAGCTTCATCTAAAAACTGATATATTTCCTCGCATCGTCGCCTCAATTTGTTCATATTTTGAAGGTTGCCTGTACGACTTTGCTTCATCGAGATAACATGAAGATAGCTACCCAAAGCATCATAATGCTTTTTTAACATTCTCAACGTAAATGTCTTTTCAGTACCTAATAACTGCATCGTGTCAGGTAGAGTGTGACTATCAGGCTGTACACCTATTGAAATGGTGCTACTAGTATCAGCATCACTATCAATTTCCAAAAGTACCATCAAAACTTTCTTGGGTTGCCAAGTCTCATATTCGCTTGGTGGAAATTCATCCTTATAAGCTAGCGCCCTGTCGTATGTAATAGCTTCCATTGCCATACGAAGCTCAAGAGCAGCATATTTTAAACGAGGGTCACTAGAGGAACTCAGTTCATTGTGTGCGAATTTCAGGTGATCTTTTGCTAACTGTCGATAATTCATAAGCCAAACTCCCCAAATAGCCTAACGCTGCGTTAAGGGGTGAATGCCGCATAAACCAACCTTCCGCAAGCCACTTTCACCACCAAAACTCACCGCAAACCAAAAATGCCACGCGGCATGAATCCCTCTTGAACGCCTTGTTAGGTTTGTAGCCTACCACTCACTTTGGACAATAACGGTTTTCGATGAGCCAAAGTGTTCAATGACAGTGACACCAACATTAGAAAGCACATGATACCCACAGTGCTCAGTAAAAATGGCCACCTGCCCCTCCTTTGGATTTTCCAAAGCAAATGCATAATTGAACTTACAATAAGATTCATCTTCAAACAAAACTTCTACGCTATCTGCTGAAAAGTCATAACTCATCAAACCAGACTCAGAAATTTCAAAGGCGCTACGATTCAGCTTGGAACTTAAAAGATCCGCCCATTTTACAACAAGATTTTTGTCCATTTTTCCATTAAAACCTAACGCCCTGTTAAGGTGTGAGCAACGCAATACTAATGCTCCCGCATACCACCTTAAACACTAAAACCAACGCATAGTGAAAATGCCACGCGTTGCGAATCACTCTTAAACAGTTTGTTATGTGATTTTTCTGGATTTAATACCAAAGTCATTTTGTTTTAGCTCAGCTTGGAACAACTTGATATCCGTACCTGCAATTAATTTTTTTACAATTTCTATGTCCATTTGTGATGAGCTAGCACCAAAGGTTACAGACTTGATTTTTCCTGGTAATGGATAAACTTTGCCACCTTGTGGTTTAAATGTCCGCCACTCTTTTTCATACTCCCATTGTTTAGACTTGGTATATAAAACCCGCTTTAAAGAGGAGTTAAACTGGTCACTATCGAGCAAAACATTTGAGCTTAATGAGGGGTAGCTTTGCGTGTATTTAACCTTATTAGTTTCATCAGGGTTACCCAGCGCATTATTCTCATTTCGTTCTAATTCGATACAAATGCCTTTATGGTTATCGGCATAATGAGACCACATTAGAATATCAGCAGCACTCTCAGCCAATGAGACGATCCCAAAATTTTTCAACTTACCTTGAAAAACGTCGATATCTGAAGATACGTTTTTTAGTTCAAACGGCACAATTTCAGAGTCATCAGGAAAGGCTCTTGCGACTTTATCCGCATCAGTAGAAGGAGCTATAGCTGTACTTTTCATAAAAGAGCATTGGGTATCAAACGGATCATTGAACGACTCAGGTAAAGCATAATAAATACGCTCGGAAGCGATGATATCCAATGTAAACTGATTCATCGGCTTATACTTATACAAGGAAGTTATTTCAGGATTTTTCATTATTATTTTCCACAAAATTTCCGCATTTGCACCTTATCACATAACGCCTTGTTAAGGGGTGAGCAACGCAATACCGATGCCGCCGCATGCCACCTTAATCACTAAAAGCAACGCATAGTAAAAATGCCACGCGTTGTGAATCCCTCTTGAACAATTTGTTAGCTTAAATTATGTAGCACCAAACCAGACCACCCCAAAACAGAATATTCAAAGTCCAGACCATTACACTCTGAACTGGAAGCATATGAAAAACTAACTGGGGACATGCCTTAAGTTCACTAGGAGAGAACAGCATTTGCGGCTGAAAATCCCAACTAGTAGCTAAACGCAGACCTCTTTTGAATCTAGGATGATTCACCAAGTATTCAGCGTAGGATGAATAAATTGTCCATAACCCCAAAAAGCCTAGTAACTCAATTAGGGATATCACTTCCAAGCTAAATGGCAATAGTGAAGGTCCACCAATGAGCAAAATAGCTGCAAATATCCATTTTCTATTTCTCATTACACATCCTTTTTAATGATTTAAGCTAACGCCGCGTTAAGTGGTGAACAACGCTAACCACTAAACCTAAACCATTGTACCTTAAACACTTAACCTGACTTGAACTGAAATCGCCAAGCGTTGTGAATCCGCCTTAAACGCCTTGTTAGGCGAAGTTTCCCACCAGTGTTCAAGGATGTTTGCAAGCAGATTACCCGAAACCCAATAAGCAACCAAACACCCACTGACTTTTTGTGATTCAAGAACCACAAATGTCACTATGTTTCAGCTAAGATGCCAGCGACCACGAAATACAGACTTTCAGCGATCAAGTTGCTTTTGAGGAAACGAAACGTAAAGCTACAAACTTAAAGCGAGAACAAAAGCCTCAATTAACTTGCCCCTGCCACACTTTGAGCCAATGAAACTCACAACCAACCGGCTATGAAAACCAATGAGGCAACCCGCAAACCTTGGCATGTTTTACGGCCAGAGAGATTCATGAATTTGAACAGACAATCTTGAATTGCCGACTTAGAAAAACGAATGCTCAAAGAGACCTAAGAAAATGAGAACAAAGGACTTTCCTGCCCGTCGCCTAACGCCCTGTTAAGGTGTGAGCAACGCAATACCGATGCTGCCGCATACCACCTTAATCACTTAAAACAACGCATA
>NZ_JAWOUT010000035.1:0-7836 GCF_033339515.1 Vibrio sp. 2130-1 | reverse complement strand
TTGTTTCCAACCAAACATGAACTAACGAGAACTTTTACCACTGGAACTCCTTTATATACGAGAAATAGCTAACGCCCAATTAAGGGGTGAACAACGCCACCACTAAACCTGATGCATTGTAACGTAATCACTAGATTTGAAGTGGATGCAAAAATGCCAAGCGTTGAGAATCCCTCTTAAATTGTTTGTTAGCATTACAGTTCCCACCCAGACTTATATGTTCTAGTACTCAACAAGCTACAGAGCTCGTCCATCACTTTCATAGATTTTTCAAGCCTCGGTTTCCTTTCTTCCGAAAGGGCATCATTGACCCAATGACGATTATGAACATACAAGTTGTAAGGGTTGATGATGCATTTGAAATCAATGCTTAATGACGTCGACAGCGTAGAATCAGCCATGTAACTATGAGGCAGACCCGCTGAAGTTACAAACGTCACCACTTTATCGAAGAGCGCGCCAGTTAAGCTGCCATCAGGAGGTGTAGACCCAACATACTCAATGTATTTTTTTAACTCAGAACAACATCCCCAATTGTAAATTGGGCTGCATAAAACAAGACCACTAGCTTCAGACGTCAATTTATGTAACGTCTTATATTGTTCCGTCTGATATATTTTGTCGTTGTCAAAATTCGGTATATTAAGTTCAGCCAAATCAACAAATTTAACTTGTCTATCCAACGATTGTAGCTCGTCAATACAGAGCTTAGCGATTTGACGGCTTCGACTCTTTGGGTCTAAGCTCGAACTTACTACCAAAATGTACATGTTATCTCCTGCCGAATACTAACGCCGCGTTAAGTGGTGAACAACGCGACCACCTAGCCTAAACCATTGTGCCGTAACCACTTAAGCTGATTCAAACTGAAAATGCCAAGCGTTGTGAATCCGTCTTGAACGCTTTGTTATGTTTGTTGCTCGATTGATCGAAACTCGATTTTTACTAACTCAACAAATTGCGCTCGAATTTCAGGCATACTCTTACGTTCAACCGAAATTTCTGCATTAAGATCAAGAATATGGCCAACAATTTCTTTAGCTTTGTCATACACATCTTTTCCCGCAAGTAACTCAATTTCAGCAAGTAACCGAGATATATCTGAAAGAAAAGTTGGCTCTGAGCTTTTCTTCTCTATTGAGTTCAAAACTAAACTATTCACCTCAGCCAAAAACTCACTGTACAACTTTCTGCGATTTTCTAGTTCATACCTAATATTTGATTGCCTGAATTCTATTTGCTTTATCTTAGCGCTAGTGAAATGACTTATACCACCACCAATAATTGCACCAATCGCTGTAAATATAGCGATCAAAATTTCATCACTCATTCAAAATTCCCTCTGAAAACATAACGCCGCGTTAAGTGGCGAGCAACGCTAACGAACAACTTACCGTATTGCGCTGTAAACACAAAACCCAATGCAAACCAAAACTGCCAAACGTTGCGAGTCCGACTTAAACGCTTTGTTATGTGAAACGTGCGATGCACTCCAATTAAACCACCGTAGAAACGAAAAATTTGCTTCTGCTACGTCAACCGAAAAAGCCAAGTTTAACCTGAATGCCACAGCGAAATTTTCCAAAGAAAACCACTTACAGAATCAACAGCAAAGAAGGCGGCCTTTCAGCCAACGTCTCACCTTTTGCGACCACAAACTTTCAGAGCGAAAACCTCAGCGACAAAAACAGCTTCCAGGACATTTCAATTTCAGCGTTCTAAAGCCACGAAACACACAACAAACCAGAACCAAAACTCAAATGAAGCAACACTGAAACACTTTGAAAACGATTCAGCTCACTGCCGAAAACGCATAACGAACGCTCAAAGAAACCCAGAAATTAACCTCAAACATTCATCCGACACATAACGCCCAATTAAGGTGTGAGGCACGCGACCACGACACTCAATTTGACCACCGTAAACACTGAACACAACTCAAACCAAAAATGCCAAGCGTGCTGAATCACTCTTAAATTGTTTGTTATAGCGCATTTTCCGACGCGCGCATTACTGACAATACTTTCGATAGTACGTTCGGAATACCCGTGCCTTTTAAGTAGCTAACACTAGTATTACGACTTGTGGTTTCATCGAACAATTCGTGAAACGAGCTTTGTTTTTCAATAACAACAGCAGGTAGTTCATACCCATCTTCATTGAATTGATCTGCTGTAATATCAATAATATAACCATTGCACACCAACCACGCATGGGATAGGTTGAAATTTTCACCTAGCCCATTACCACAGACATACTCACTGTCTAAGTTGTGGTACTGCAATAAATACAGACCTAGCAAATCTGTAGCATCTCCACAGCAACCATTTGGAAAGCCAGAAGAGTGATAAAAACTAGTCATACTATGAAAGTCTGATTTCTCAAAACTCGCCAAAATATCCCTAATTTGATGAATCTTTTTCTTAACTTCTTTATTCAAACCAAACTCCAACATTGCCTTGCGCTATAACGCCGCGTTAAGTGGTGAACAACGCGACCGCTGAACCTAAACCATTGCGCCATAAACACTAAAGCTGATTCGAACTAAAAATGCCAAGCGTTGTGAATCCGTCTTAAACGCTTTGTTATACAAACTTTTACAGCTTTTCCGCCAACTTCTTAAGGTAAGATTTGGCTAGTTCATTTTTACCTCGACTTAACCACTTTATACACTCTAAAAGTTCCCAGATTAAGCCTTGGTCACCATTTGTGTATGCAGGAAAGTCTTCGTGCTTTGGTGCTGGAGCTTCGGTTAATCGTGACTCTACGGCACCCGCTTTATCAAATAGCACTTTGAAAGGTCTTGATATATCAAAAGGTTCGCTTAGATCTAGGCAATGAATCTCTGTGCTGGTTAAATCCGTAAAGATGTACTTTGTAAAGTAAGCATTCTCATTATGGAAGCCTTGATTACGATAGAAAATCTCTTTGCCACGCTCAAAAGCTGAGAAACACTCTTGTGTGGACTTATGGAATTCATTTTGAGTAAGAATCAAAATGTCAGCGTCAGATACTCGGTCACCCTTACCTGAAGCCAATGAGCCTAATAGCACTGCGGCAACCACATTGTCTTCAGAAATAAACGCAGAACAAGCAGATTTAACCAGTTCATTTTGAAGGGGAAGATTTTCAAGATTAAGTTCTTCTAAACTCACAGTCACCTCCGTTTGTATAACGCCTTGCTAAGGTGTGAGTAACGCAATACAAAAGCTACCGCACAGCGCCTTAATCATCATAAGCCACCGCATAGTAAAAATGCCACGCGTTACGAATCACTCTTAAGCAATTTGTTAGTACATGCGCTACTTCTATTTGTGCGCTCCAAGATATTGAAAACTGGCATGATATGAAAGGCTTTGAACACTGAAGTGAGACGGGCAGCTACAAAACTTTACCCCATTGAAAGACGAAAGTTGGCTAGAAGAAAAACGCACTGAACAACCCTACTTTCACTTGCTTCAAATTAGAAAAGGATTCGGTCCTCGTACTTCAACAACCACACCAAAAGTAATCAAAGTTCTCTCAAAAGCCACCACGAAAATGAAGAAGCGCCAAAGAAATAGGCTAAGAGTTAGAAGCCGTAAACGGTGAAATCAAAGCGAACACTCCCCATATAGTGCCACCGGAAAGAACGTGAAAGGCACTAACTGAAAGGTGTAAATACGAGCGCCAAAATAGATAAACACCAAAACTTATGACCTTTGATGTCAAACCCGTACTAACGCCCTGTTAAGGTGTGAGCAACGCAATACTGAAGCTCCTGCATACCACCTTAACCACTAAACCTAACGCATAGTAAAAATGCCACGCGTTGCGAATCACTCTTAAACAGTTTGTTAAGTGTTCTTGCTCCACGATAAATTCTTAATAGTCACCTTCGCTATCTACAACATCTAAGGGAATATCATCGATAGTTTGTCCAGCTTTCCAACCAGTTTTATGCAAAATCTCCTCAGGAGTATCCTCTGGCACCATGAACCAATAGCAGTAAGTCATTTCTCCGCTATTGCCAGTGTTTGCATTAAGCTCAGCTCCCATTTCTTCCCAATCATCATCAGAGATGCCAAGGTATCGAGAAAGATGGCTGTCGGGGATTTTTATAAGTGTCGAGGTAAATGTTCCTGTAGTACGCTCTTCTCTAACAGTTTCATGGCAATAAGGACAATCAATTGGCTCTCGACAAGCTCCACATATTCCACCGCCACCGATTTCAGCTACCGAAAATTTAGCTCCACATTTAGGGCACTCTTCATTCATATAAAATCTCCTATTAAAACTAAGATTTGAGCACATGCTAGTAACATGAACACTTAACGCCGCATTAAGGTGTGAGCGACGCAATACCGAAGACGCTGCAAACCACCTTAATCACTAAATTCAACGCATAGTGAAAATGCCACGCGTTGCGAATCCCTCTTGAGCAGTTTGTTATGTGTTTTCAACCGAAGCTTTTGGAGCAGTGTTCTTTGCTATCTGAATCAATGTATATGATATGCCACATATGAAAAATTTGGCTATCCATAGCATTATCCCAGATATGAGAGCACCAATACCTAGTTGAATTCCATGCAAGACAGTGGAAAAGATACCAACTGCCACTATTAGTACTGCTAGACATGTTACAACCACATCCATGATTCTGATTAGTGACTCAAATCGCTCGACTTTTTTCATTTACACTCCCTGTAATTCATTTAAAAGCGGATATTATCTCATTTTAAATAGCTGGCTCGATGTAATCCTGACCAAGACACATAACGCCCTGTTAAGGTGTGAGCAACGCAATACCGAAGCCGCTGCATACCACCTTAAACACTAAACCCAACGCATAGTAAAAATGCCACGCGTAGCGAATCACTCTTAAACAGTTTGTTAGTTGAATTGTTTCACAGCCCTACACTTGGGAAAGGTTGAACAACCCCAAAACTGTTTACCTATATTTTCACCACGCTTGGTTTCACGCAACACCATTTCAGAGCCGCAACGGGGGCACTCATTTGAGCTAACTTTGGATGCAACAACTTCTTTGACATGTTTACGATGCTTTAAATCCGTAATGACTCCGCGCTTTAACTTTAGCTGGTTTATAGACTCTGTTAACCGAGCATAATCATTGTCAGAGAACACTACCTCGTTAAATTGCTGAATGTATCGAATACTTCCTCGAGCGTAGGTAACGTTTGGAGGCATTTCGGTTTTAAAGGTACTGTCGCCAATGAAAACAATAACTGAATGCAAGTGTTCTTCACTGCAACCTAGCAAGGTTTCCAGAGCTTTTATGTGCTTGTAATTCTGATGCAGTGGGTTCTGAAATTTAGAGGAATGACGGTAAATCTTTTGTGTCCACTGTTTCTGGCGAGCTGAACCAAATATCCAACCTTTCATATTCTTAGTTTCAACGACGAAAATGCCATATCTAGAAACCACAATATGGTCGACTTGAGTTGTACCATCGTTAGTCGGCAACGTTACGTCTTTTATTAGTGTGTAATCAGGCTCTGGTAATTTGGACAAAAGACGGTTCACGAGAAACTCACCAAACACACCTTTTAGCCACCTACTTTTGAAAACGCTAACAATGAGCAATAAAGGCACTAGATACCAGACTTGCGCAAGCACATTAAGAAATGCTTCAAAAATATTCACGGATTTTCCCTATTCAACTAACGCCGCATTAAGGTGTGAACAACGCGACCACTGAACCTAACCTTACCACCGTAAACACTGAACTAAGCGATGGAATGAAAAATGCCAAGCGTTGAGAATCACTCTTAAATGCTTTGTTAGAGCGCATCTCGCCGTTCTCGAGAAAGTGAGTTTAAAAATAAGCCTATAATTACCATTCCAAGGATTGATTCAAGACCAACCAAAAAGCGATTTAAGTCAGAGATTGGAACAATATCCCCGTAACCAAGAGTAGTTATTGTAACGATACTCAAGTACAGCATACGACCAAAATTACCACTAGATTCTGATGGAAAACCATTCTTTGCTGCTACATAGCCATCAATCTTACTGTCGAGAGCAAAAGGGGTTTCTATTAAGCTTATATCCGAATAATAAGATAAAACTTGAGGAATAAGAGTGATTAACTTCTTTTCTTTATCGAGGATCGGCTCATTGGTTTGCAAAATACGTGTCGAATAACAGTCGTTTTCTGTGCAAGTACTTAGTTCAGGGTTACGTATAAAGTAAAAGGTTGTGTTCTTCCCGACAGCGTCAGTATTTCTGGTAAACATAGTATAGACAGAAAACTCTACTTTATTCTCGTATGTCCGCAAAGAGTGCACCGAAAACTTGTCTTCAGCTAATGTCCACCCATCATAACTATCTGGCGAGAAATTTGACATCGGCTTTAAAATCGATTCAATTGATTCTAAAATTTCTTGAGAATCATAATCTAAACTTCGCTCAAATTGAGACGTCGAATGGTAAAAACCGCTACTGCTGAAAGTAAAAATTACCGCAAATAACAAAATGCATAAAAAATATGCGCCCCCCCAAAGTAAACTTGGAACCTGCGCAAAATAATCTGATATGGCCACTAATTTTTCTTTCAAATCTTTCAACCCTTTAATAATGCTTTCTCCTGACTTGATTCTGCGCTCTAACGCCGCGTTAAGTAGTGAGCAACGCTAACCACCTAACCTAAACCATTGCACCGTAAACACAAGACCCAACCTTGAACTGAGAATGCCAAGCGTTGGGAATCTGTCTTAAACGCTTTGTTATTGCTTTTCTATCTTGGCAAATGAACTTGCAAGCAACTGAGTCTCTCCAGTTTCATGAAGCCAAATATAAACTTCTGGTTTGAACTGTGCTGATTCTTTTAAGAAAACCATTTGATCTCCAAGACCGTTGCCGGCAATTGCCAATGCATTGTGTGGAAAGTTGCCAAAACCAAAACATGACCTAGTTTCTTCAATAATGTGGTTGCAAGTACGAGATAACCTTTTCCGATCAGAATTGTCCTTAATTGGATAAAGTTCCCAATCGTCCTCTTCAGTCGTTACTTCACCACCATTTTCAATTTTCATTGATTCGCGATAATCATGAGGAAGCACAGCACCAAGCTCAACCTCTGTATTGACTAATTGTTCTTCTGATAGATTGAATGCCACTTTTTACTCCAAAGCTATAACGCCGCATTAAGGTGTGAGCAACGCTGCCACCTACACTAAACCGTTGCGCCGTAAACACGAAACCCAACCTTGAACTGAAAATGCCAAGCGTTGAGAATCACGCTTAAATGCTTTGTTATGTTTGTTGAATTAGCAGCCGCATTATCTATTAGAAACGACATCTTATTTTTAGTTTCTTACCACTCACAGTAGTTTTTAGAATTAGGCTTGTCCGGATCAAGAATTTGAACACAGAAGTTGTTTGACAGTTTATATTCACCGATAGCTGCTCTTACAGCATCCGATGTAACAGCAGATGAAAAATCAAACAAAAATGGTAAAATATCTCTACTTTTATCCCATTCTTTAGACAAATCTTCCGCAACATCTAAACCCAAATTCCAATGCCCTTCATTCATGCTGGAAAAATCATATAACTTCCATGCTGCAATATCATCCAATGATGCGGAATCTCCAGATTCATAGAAAGAAACTTCTATCTTAGAGTGCCACGGAAACACCCCAATATCGATCAGATCAATTTCTTTATCTGACAACCTTTCAAGGTTTGAACGAAAATATTCGAGAAGGGCTTTCTCTATTTTTTTTATACAATATTCCATTTTTTCCTCGGAGAACATAACGCCGCGTTAAGTGGTGAGCAACGCATACCACCGCACTCAAACCATTGTGCCGTAAACACTAAAGCTGATTC
>NZ_JAWOUT010000034.1:0-10377 GCF_033339515.1 Vibrio sp. 2130-1 | reverse complement strand
AACAATCGATTGAAGTTCGATAAGTTATTAAAGCCAGATAACTCCGCAACGACTGAAACCGGTTTATCGGTTTGCACAAAAAGCGAACAGCCTTTACCTAGCCTTACTTGGGTAATGTAGTGGTTAACACTTTGCCCCATCATCTTTTTAAAAAATCGCCCTAGTGTGCTTTCACTCATTCCAACCAATGAAGCCAACTCTGTCACTGATAACGGCTCGGTGTAATTTGCGTGTATAGCTTCCAGCAATTGGCTGAGTAACCGCTGTTGGCGTTTATCGGAACCTTGTCGGATCAAGGTCTGGTTTACGGAAATGGGTTGATAATCAGCCGTACTGCTTAACTCATCCAGAATACTCAGCATAATGGTGAGCTTTTGCATCGGTGTTGCGGTGTCTAACTTTTCAAACAAAGGCAACAAGCGCTGCGCGACAGGTTGAGAAAAATGCAGCCCTCTATGAGCGTCGAGCAACATAGGAGAAAAGGCGTTGCATTCAGGAAATAAGCGGGTGAGTTCATTTATCCATTGTGTGTCAAACCACAATACATACACTTTCTGCTCTTTGTCTTTTTGTAGGCTTGTTCTTGATTGCCATGTATGGGGAATATTCGGGCCCAACAGCACGAGGTCAAAATCTTCATATTCTGAGATGGTATCACCAATGTAACGTTCGCCCTTGCTGTTCAGCGTTAGTGTCAGCTCATACTCAGGATGAAAATGCCATTCAAAAGGGATCGCCTCTAAACGACGAATCAGTAGCTGCCATGAGTTGTCTTGGCTCTATTGAACTTTTTCGTATTGAGCTTTCATGAGTGATACAAACCTATCTAACAAGAATGATTCTATGACGGCAAAGTATCAATATTTGCGCTATTTGTATCACTTTGTGGGGTTCACTGTTGTCAGAATGTGATCAATCAGGCGCGCTCAACGCTTGTTAAATTGGTAATCATCAGCCCTACAGGAATCGATCATTATGAAAAACAAATATGGATTCGGCGATAATGCGCCTGGAAACAACAGCGTTTCCAATATCAATTCAGCGCAACTAAAAGACATCAAAAAAACATTGCCACTGAAGAAGCTAACCCAAGAGCAGTTCGAGTTTTGGCAGAACAATGGTTATTTGGTGCTTCGTCAAATCATCTCACCGGAAGAGGTAAAGCGTTCACAGGATTTCCTATGGGAGTTTCAAGAAATGGACCCAAACGATTCGAGCACTTGGTATCAAGCTCAGCGTCGTGATCACGCCATGGTTGAGCTAAACAACTCTGGCACGGTGGAGTGTTATAATAACCAAGTGTTGTGGGATAACCGTCAGAACCCCGAGGTATATAACGCATTTGTTGATATCTGGGATCAAGAAAGCCTATGGGTCACCATTGATCGCGCAAACCTGAACCCGCAGAATAAAACGGGGCGTGAATTTAGTGGCTTCGTGCATTGGGATGCGGATTCTTCACTCGATCCATTACCAGTAAACGTGCAGGGTGTGTTGGCACTGTCTGATACGAACGAAGAAACTGGTGGCTTCCAATGTGTGCCGGAACTTTATCGTCAACTCGAAGAGTGGCGTAAAACGCAGCCAGCTGACCGCGACCCTTATGTGCCTGACTTAACAGGTTTTGAGGTGGAGTTTATTTCAATGCGTGCAGGGGACTTGTTGATCTTTAATAGTCTGCTTCCTCATGGTATTCGTCCGAATCAGTCAGATACCGTGCGCATGGCACAATACATCTCTATGGTTCCGGCAGAAGAAGACAACCAGCTAATACGAGACTGGCGTATTCGTTCTTGGCAAGATCGTCTCCCACCAGAGGGATACGCTTTTCCGGGAGACCCTCGCAATTGGGAGCAAGTAAAGTATCCCCGAGCTGAACTTACGCCACTGGGCAAAAAGCTACTGGGTTTAGAGAGCTGGAAACTGACTGAATCAGCCTAAAACCCTATACGGTTTTAAAAATGAAGTAAAGACAGACCAAATAGAAAGATACACCTCATAGAAGGGGCCTCGCGGCCTCTTCAACTCTTGCACCTCATTGGTTCACATCGGTTCGCTTATACGCCTTCTTTTTTGTGAGCCCGTTTCCAACGACATGTAGCGCCCCCCTTATCGGTAAGTACCGTTGCGACTGTTTTACGTTTGCGCATTCTCTCTTTTCTCTCATGTCTAGAGACGCTGAAATCAGTATCGTTCAGCAAGAGGTTACTAACTGGTCAGAGAATGCGTGAGGAGGCGTGGAATAGAGTATTAACGATGTTAACGGGGGGAGTTTGGGCCCAATTTCCGGGGGGCGGAAAGATGCCTTGCTTGTTATCTCACCTAGACGTATTATCCGGACTTTTTCGAGTGACATGTGTCTAATCTGGCTAAGCAGATCAGACACAAAATATCACGTTTACAGGCACAGCGCTGCTTATTGCGCAATAAGGCGCTCGTTGGTTGTTGGCATCACACGTCTTAGGATGTCTGCTAAAGTAACGACACCAATCATTTCGTCGTCTTTACGCACAACCGCAAGCTGGACACTCGCTTTACGCATACCTGCCAGCGCTTCGTATACTGGCGTTTTAGCTTCAAGTACATACGCCTTACGAGCGACTTCATGCGCAGGTCGGTCAGCAGGTTCCAGCAGCGTATCACGTACGTGAACGACTAACGGTTTCAGACCATGATTTCCGAATACCAAAATACGCATGTGTCCGGATTCCATCGAAACTTTTCGAACTTCCGCGACGGTTGCATGCTTGTTAACATGAGCCATCACCTGGCCTTCTTTTACGAGTGTTTCAACAGGAATGGAACTTAGGTCAATCAGACCAGAGAGCTGTTTCTGGATACTCGGTTGCAGTGTGCCGACTTTACCGGAATGCTCTACAAGCTGGCGAATGGTGTTGATGTCCTGGCCACCGACCGCTGCACTTTCTACTGGCTCTACGCCCGAGGCTTTTACCAGTCGGTTGGCGAGATTGTTGATCCAGTTCAGTAACGGACGCAGAGGCCATACGTAAGCACGTGCCGGGAGCGCAATCGCTAGCGCCGATTTTTCTGGGTGTGCGATTGCCCAAGACTTCGGTGCCATTTCTCCTACTACCAAGTGAAGGAAGGTCACGACAAACAATGCAAAGCCAAAAGAGGCGCCATCTACGGCCCACTCTGGCATACCCATTGAAGCAAATATTGGCCCAACCCAATAGTCCACCGCTGGCTTAGTGACGGCTCCCAAAGCAAAAGTACAAAAGGTAATGCCCAATTGTGCGCCCGCTAGCATCAAGGTTAGATTATTCATGCTTCGTAGGGCCGCACGCGCAGAGGCACTTTCAACGGCCTTTTCCTCTAAGCGGTGACGTCGTGCACCCATCAATGCAAATTCGATAACAACGAAGAAGCCACTCAATACGATGAGGGCAGTGGTCACTAGAGTGACGATCAACGGTTCGGTCATTATTGTTCACCCTCATCAACTGGATTCTCTACAAGCTTAACTTGCACTTCGGTTGGAACGTGCCTTTCGATGCGTAACACCTTCACCTCAAGGTGGCGTTTGAATAGCTCGCCAGAAGCAAACTCAGCAGGTGCGACAGGCAGTGGGATGATCACTGTTTCACCTTTAGACGGAAGTGCGCCTCTTTCGGCTATTAACATTCCTGCTATGGTTTCTACATCGTCTTTTGGCAGCTCGTAACTGATTGCTCGTTGTACTTCGTCGATGTGGACGTCACCGTCCATCAACCAAACATTGTCGGCTTGAGATACTACCGAGTCAGCAACATGAGTATCGTGCTCGTCGGTTATTTCACCTACGATTTCCATCGCCAGATCTTCGATGGTCAATATACCTGCAAAACCGCCATATTCGTCTATCACACACGCCAGATGGTTGGTTGACTTTTCCAATTGCTCAAGGGCGTCTGGAAGTTTCATCAACGTTGGTAACACGGTAGCAGGGCGCATCACCGCCTCTACGGTATCGTCTGAATGGCCAGCATCGATACGAGCCAGTACGTCGGGAAGATGGACTACACCTACAGGTGCGTCATCGTTATTAACCACCGGATAGCGGGTGTGCGCCTGAGCCATCAATGATACGAGCTCAGTCAACGTGGTTTGAGGTGTTACCCAACCAACTTGAGAGCGGGGCACCATCGCATGCTCAACGTCACGATCTGGGAAGTCTAGAATACGGTCCATCATCAGTGACAGTTCGACTGGAATATCACCAGTTTCGCGCGAGTTTGCAATAATGTGGTGTAGGTCTTCTTCAGAGGCACTTACGTCAAGGTCATGTACAGGCTCAATGCGTATAGCTCGTAGCAGCAGGTTGGAAGATTTATCGAAGAAGCTAATGAAGAAACCAAAGACTGACATGTAGATTAAAGTTGATCTAGACATCATCAGGGACATTGATTCTGCATTCGCAATCGCGAGGTTTTTCGGGTAAAGCTCCCCCATGATCATTTGTACAACCATAGCGACAATCAAGGTTGATATGGTACCGATAGCAATACCAGTTTCCAGCGAAATGCCAAAACGTTGTAGTAGTATTCCTACAGACTCACCGACTAACGGCTCTGCCACAAAACCCAGCACCAGTCCCGTTACGGTAATACCCAGTTGGGCGCCAGAAAGCATAAAGCTAGTTCGTTTGGTAACAGCGAGCGCACGTTTTGCCGCTTTATCGCCTGTTGCTGCCAGAGTGGCGAGCTTAGCTCTGTCCACGGCCATATAGGCGAACTCTTGAGCAACAAAATAGCCGTTTGCTCCAATAATTGCCAAGATAAAAAGAATACCGAACAGAAGGGTAAGAAGAGGCTCAATCATTGCTATGCCTCCCTTGATAACGATGAATTAACAAAGGTTGACACAATTGACTAGAGTTGGGGTCCACAAAATATTCCTATGATAATAACAGGAAGCTTAGTGTATCTGCACGATGAGTGAATAGTCTAGTGAATTGTTTTAGTTAACACGGAAAACCAATTAGAAAGCTGACTCTCCAAGTATCAACGCTTTTAGACATTAGCAATCAACGGCTACAGATTGCAGTTTAACTAGACAGATGAGTTTTATTATTTATTAAGTCCTCTAGCTTTAATTAAAAGAAATTAAGGTGGAAGTGTTTGTGTTTGACTTTTTTGCGTTTATGGATGCAAGGGCATAGGGGGAATAGCGTGGGAATATTCTTAAAAATGTAACGTTAATAATGCAGTTGTTTAGTGGCGAGAATGAATATAGAGTTAATGCACTAATTGGTTGGGGGCATTGTGAACAGAAAATTAATTGTTACGGTTTTATTACGGTGGATGTGCTTATTCTATTTTATTTAAATTCAGAAAATGTATTTATTATTATATATCATTTGTTTATTTGATGTTTTTTTTGTGACTTTTAAGTGACGTGTAATTATAAATGTTGATATTTACCCAAAAAATAAAAGGTTATATTTATTTGGTTGTTTTTTATTTGTAAATTCGGTCTGATTGCAAAAAGTATTTCAATACTTTTTGCAGGTCTTCATGTGGTACCTAAAAAATTAATATAAGATTAAGGACTTAATTATGTATCTAAGAAAGAGCGGTGTTACCCGCGCAAACGCCACCATTGGTTATCGCGCTTTAGGGCTAACAATGCTTTGTTCTGGCTTATTGCTTAATCCGATTTCACAGGCTATGGCGGCGGAGTTCAGTGCGGACGCTGTTGCTCAATCGGAAAGTGAATACTGGAGCACGTATCAATTAGACATACACAATACGGGCTCGGAAAGTGCCGACATGCGTGAGGCTGTGGTTGAATTTGTACTGCCTGTAGCGATTAACGATATAGGCTGGGCGTCAAATCACCTAACATACCCATCATGGGAGATTACTCATACTGCACAAGCCGATGGTGTGTTAAACACTGTGCTGCTCAAGTTCCCAGCCGGTTCTTGGGTCGATAGTGAGTTGGCAACTGGTGAATCGGTTTCGTTAACTATTTCTTTTGGTGGTGAACTGACGGACCTTAATGCGTTTGAAGATTCTGTTCTGGTTAAAGTGGATGGCGAAGAGGTGCCTGCACCAGAATTTTCGTTAGACATCGTAGCGCCTGTACAAAACTCAGTGGTTTACGTCGGCACGAGTACAGAGATCATAACGAACTTAGAAGGTGATGGTGCAAGCAAGTTAGAGTTCTGGGTCAACAACACTAAATTGTCAGAACAACTTGTTGTGGAAGGCACAACCGAGTATAAACATGATTGGTTGCCTGCAGAAATTGGCGCGACATCCATAATTGTCATGGCATTCAATGAGAGTGGAGAAAAGCTCACTGAGCAATCAGTACAAGTCTCGGTTGAGTCAGAATCTACTGCGCCAAATCCTCCTATGATCGAGTTCATCTCACCAGAGTCTGGTTCCTCTCATCAAAAAGGTGACACCATCACGATTTCAGCAAATGTCACTGATGTTGATGATGACTTAGCGACGGTTAAGTTTTTCGCCAATAATGAGGAAATATGTCGCTTAGACGCTAATAAAACTCAAGATTTCTCGTGTGATTGGACAGCTCAAAAGGCTGGCTCTGCGACGCTTCTCGCGGAAGCACATGATGACGAGCATCATATTTCTCGTAAGAGTCTAACTGTTACCGTGACAGATACAGGAACCAGCTGTGGTGATGTTCCCCAATATAAAGATGGTGTGGCATATCAAGTCGGTGATGAGGTCACTAATATAGGCAATGTTTACTCATGTACTGTGTCAGGTTGGTGTGGCAACCCAGTTTGGACACCTGGTACAGGCCATCCTGATTATCCAGGAGCATGGAAAGATGCTTGGGATGAAACAGGGCAATGTGATCCTAATCCAGTGCCTGTTGTGAATGTTCAATCTCCTCAAGATGGACAAAAACTTGAACCAAACAAAGCGTTCGACGTCATCGTTGAGGCGACTGACGATACCGAGGTATCTCGTGTTGACGTTCAACTGAATGGCCAAACTGTGGCGACATCAAGCACACCTTCACAAGACGATATTTACGCCATAACTGTTCCGGCACAGGAGGAAGGTCAATTCACCCTAACTGTTGTTGCTTACGATGATCAGGGAGCAAGTGCAGAAGCGGAGCCTATTTCTTTGGCGATCACCGATAAAGACTTGGTGGTTTCGCTTTCATCTCCTGTAGATGGTTCAAGCTACTTTGAAGGTGGCGCGATTTCGATTAAAGCGGATGCTAAGAGCTATGAAGGGGACGTTGAGTCAGTAAGTTTCATCGCCAATGGTAATGAGCTGTTCAAAGACACCGAAGCGCCATACGAATATGAATGGTTAGGTGCTCAAAAGGGCGTATATGCGATTACTGCAAAAGCGGTGAATACGGCAAGCCAAGCGCAAACTTCTGCCGCGTCCAACATTACCGTTAAAGAAAGAACAGGCACTGGCGGCTTAGCTGATAATCCAGACCGCTCTATTAGTTATCTAACATCTTGGGGTTTGAATGATTATGAAGCGTTATTTAAATCAGATGGTGATGGCTACCTATTGTCATTCGGTAAATGGGATAACAGCGGCAACATTACGATCTCTGATGGTATGTTAACACCGCCAGATTACAACCCGGATTGGATGCCAGCACAATACTTAGCTTGGTCCACTCTTAAGCTCGACAATCAAAACGCGACGATGATGGTTGCGTTTGGCGGTCAAACTTACGAGAGTATTTGGTCGGAGATTAGTACCCCTGATAGCCGTGAAGCGGTAGCGACAGGATTGGTTGACTTAGTACATACGCCATTCCCCGTATACAAAAAGAATTTGAAGCCTGAAGAGATTGAAGGTGAATGTCTTGCGACGACACCTGATGGCAGTTGTGATTACAGTAAGTACCAGTTAGCTGGTTATGTGCACATTGACGGTTTAGATTTCGATTTTGAAAAATCGGCTCGAATAACTGATAAGGAAAACCAAGACCTGACGGCATTGATCAAGCTGATCCGTGAGAAGGTGGGTAATAGTAAAGTCTTGTCTTTGACAACGTATCATGTGGGTGCAGATCCCGTTGAATGTATGGATGCGAACGTGTTTGAAAATTGTTCTTACATTGAAGAGTCTGGCCGCTCGTCTCACCACGGTGAAGTCATTGAACTGCTTAAGGCAACCAAGAATGACTTCGATTTCTTCAACGTGATGACGTACGATGCAGGGCGAAACTTCCTCTACGACGTAGCAATGGAGAACTATGCTGAATACATTGGAGATAAGTCAAAAATTGTATTAGGTAACACGATCAACACCCAATGGGCACCGGATGGCAACTTTGTTGAAACTCGTCAAAACAATCTAGATCGTGCTAAATGGCAGAAAGATAATGGTTACGGTGGCTTCTTCATGTGGACGTTAGGTTCAAACAACCAAGGCTTGAGTATGACAGAGCAAGTTGAATACTTTAACGACATGATCAGTGAAAGCAAGTAGTAACTACCTAGTTCTGGAATCTACTTTAAAGACGGAAGGCTCTCATGCCTTCCGCTTTTTCGTATAGATAAGTTCCTAATTAGGTTAGAAGGTTAGGGAGCCCTTTACCTAAAGAGTAGTTGTAATTCTCCTTTCAATTTATTTTATCGATGGAGCTAAGATCTTTTAAGATAAGGATATGGACCGCTCAGGCGAGAGTTGCTTGATGCAGCTTATTCTTCACTCCCACGGCCGCGGCCAATACATTAGTTAGTATCATAAATATGAGAATGTAACGTTTGGCGACCATACCAATGTCTCATTTTAGTTTGAATATATATTTGGTTGTCAAAGGCTTTGAGGGCGAGGTCCGTACTACATGCCTTAATTCAAGCAGTGTGGGATTGAAGTGTGATGAAATAGAGGAGCAATAGAACAGCATATGATCATGCAGTACTATGTATTGATAATAAAAATGAATATAAATATTTTAAAAAACGCCACCTATTATAGATGGCGTTCATATATTGTGGTCTTGCGTTCCCAGTTAATACGACCTATTGTGCTTTGATTGAAAATTTTTGCCAGCACACTTTGATGATTTATTATAAGGCATTGACTTATAATTCATTTGTGCTAAATCCGCCAAAGCGCTATTATTTAAAACCATATTTTTGGAATACCTTTTTAGAGTCTTCGTGACTTAAGAAGTCTGCGAACTTTCTAGCCTCTTTCGATGCATCGTTTCTAAGCGTAATGTTAAAATCTCTATAAACAACTCTCTCAGGCTCAATAGTTACCAGTTCTACCTTACGAGTATCTTTATTGGCGTGGTACCATTCAGGCCAAGTGATCCAAGCGTCTGCTTTTTCCCCACTCGCACCGTAGAAGTTTTTAAATGCTGCTCCGCTACCTGGAGCTTGAAAAACTATTTTGCTTCTAAATTTTTTAATATCGTCTAGTGAGCCAAGTCTGCCCGCTAAATCTTCCCAGACAGCAGTACCAGATGTCACACTTCCCACTGTTTGGTTATTAACAACAATTCGCTTTACTTTCTCATTATCAATGAGATCATTAAAACTTTTGATGCCTTTAGGGTTACCTTCTTGAACTAAGATAACTGCCGGACGAATGTAAAGCGGTTCAGTATTTTTGCCGCTAAATCCCATAAATGAAAAGTCTTCCATTAGAGTAACGTTTACGTGCTCAGCCGTGCCCCATAAAATATCAGCCTTACCTGCCTCGCAAGTCATTGTGTTTCCCTTCGCACATTCAGACCATGTTTGCAAAGGACCCGAAATGACATTAATTTTAATTCCTTCATTTTCAGGCTGTGCCATGAAGTTATTTGCTACTTCTTTAATTGCTGGATGAGGTCCCCCTGCACCATAGAGGTTTACCTCTTTGGCACTGACCGTCATACTCGTTAAGAGTAATATACCTGTTAAACATGCATTTTTTTCCACTTTGTTTCCCCTTTCTCGTTTAATTGAACGTATAGGGAACGACCATAACCGGGAAAAATTTCAAAATCCGAAGAAGGGAAGGAAACTTTATTTATCCTAACGACGTTAACGCGAAGTTTCAGGCAGAAATTGTCATTTCACCGTATGTAATCCGTTTTGATGCAGATGGATATCAATTGGTACACCTTCAAGCGCTTACCGCCAGCAAAGTCATAGAACTCTTAAAATAAAATATTACATATTAATAGCAATGGGTTGGGGCTAAATGCGAGGTATTCGCTGCAAGTGACCATAAAGAATTATATACTACCTAATTTTATCGTGTACTACCTCATGATGTATCATCTGGATTATTCATCAGCAAATAGAATCGTTAGGCACCTTCCATCCAGATCTTTACTATCAAATGGCGTTGTTGCTCAAATCGAATTGAACCTTTCTAGGTAGTTGCGATCTGATCTCATATCAATGATTGAACGAGC
>NZ_JAWOUT010000033.1:0-13118 GCF_033339515.1 Vibrio sp. 2130-1 | reverse complement strand
GCGCTGGACTAAACAAAGGCCCCCTTTTAGGGGGCTCACACAAAGCCACCTTCTTTAGAAGGTGGTAATTTACTTTTCAGTTTGTACTCACAATGCCCACTTTGTATAGGCTAAACAGGCGATTTAAGTAAGTTCCTATGTGGCGATACACATAAGCCAGCAGAATGGTCTGCTGGCTTATGTTACTGATTAACTAACGTTAACTTAGTTTACTTAAACTTGCTGATTTCTTGTTCAACTTTGTCTAGTTGTTGCAGCTTCTCTTGCATTTTTAGAGAGTCGTAGTTTAGTGAAGCAGGGTTCATCGCTGTGCCACGCTGCATTGGGTATTCTGGGAGTGTTTTAAAGAACTCTCCCACAACGTCTTGTACAGGTACAAATAGCCACATGTTGTCAGCCATCCAACGCAAGTACATTTGTGATTCGCTTGGGCCTTTTTCGAATGGGTCAGCGCGTAGGTGGATGATTTTAGGCCAGTTCGGAGCAAAACGAACTGCGTTACTTAGGTTCCCTTCAAGCGTTGCAAAGTGAAGTTTCCAGTCATTCCAGCGGACAGCGTTTAATTCACCATTAGACGTAAAGTAAAGCAGCGACTCACGAGGGCCTTTTTCTTCCTTACCTTCAAAGTATGGCATGAAGTTATAACCATCTAAATGTACACGCCACTCTTTGCCATTTGCTTTGTAGCCTTCTGCCAGTTTTTCTTTTACATCAGGTACGCCAGCAGCTGCCAATAATGTAGGCAACCAGTCTTGGTGTGCCATCATTTCATTGATCTTGGTTCCTGGCTTAATTACGCCTGGCCAACGAACCAGTTGAGGAACACGCATACCGCCTTCCCAAGTTGTACCTTTTTCACCATGGAATGGTGTTGCGCCACCATCTGGCCAAGTCATGGTTTCTGCGCCGTTGTCCGTTGAGTAGATAACGATAGTGTTGTCTGCAACACCTAGCTCATCCAGCTTGTCGAGTAAAACACCTACATGATCATCGTGTTCCAGCATACCATCGGCATAAATGCTTACACCTGATTTGCCTTGGTATTTTTCCTGCAAGCGAGTCCAAACGTGCATACGAGTGGCGTTATGCCAAATAAAGAAGGGTTTATCCGCCTTAACTGCTTTTTCCATAAATGCCAAAGAGCTCTCTAGGAACTCTTCATCTGCGTGCTCCATACGTTTTCGTGTCATCGGGCCAGTGTCTTCAACCTTACCGTCGGCATAAGACTTAATGACACCACGAGGGCCATAGTTTTTACGAAACTCTGGGTCTTTAGGGTAGTAATAAGTTTCAGGTTCTTCTTCTGCGTTTAGGTGATATAAGTTACCGAAGAATTCGTCAAAGCCGTGTTTTGTCGGTAAGTGCTTATCTTGGTCACCTAAGTGGTTTTTACCAAATTGACCCGTCATGTAACCTTGTTCTTTTAACAGATCTGCAATGGTTGGCGCCCAATCAGGTATGCCGTGGTCAGAGCCTGGCATACCAATTGTTAACAAACCCGTACGAAATGGCTCTTCACCCGTAATAAAGGCCGCTCGACCAGCAGTACAAGACTGTTGTCCGTAGTGATCTGTGAACAACGCACCTTCATTCGCGATACGGTCGATGTTTGGCGTTTTGTAACTCATCATACCTTGGTTGTATGCGCTGATATTCCAGTAGCCGATATCGTCACCAAAAATTGCCAGAATATTCGGTTTGTCGGCTGCCATAGCAGCACTGGACGCCGCTAACAGTCCTGCGCCTACAGCGATTTTGCTCAATTGATTTGCCATAAAAACTCCAGATTGTTGAGAGTAAAGATAAGCACAAGTGAGCCTTATGCTTAGTTGCTGCATAAGTTAATGATGTATATAGAAAAATCCTCTTATACTCGATATAACCATAAGTTATTGCTAGGTAGTAACCATTTGTTAATTAAGAAGAAATAGGATTATCCTGTTAGTTTGTAGAGATTCGTAAAGTAGATTTAGATCACTGAAGAGCCTTATTTTTATTGCGTAGTAGAAGAGGGGATGGAAATGAAAAACAATAGGATGCTCGCTTGTTTTACGGTCCTAAAGCAATACTAAAGTCGTTATGTATTGCTTGTAATTATTTGTATAACCAGTGATTTAGTGTCTATATTGATTTAGGTTGTACATTATAAATATAAGGATATCTATGAGTCAGTGGGCAGGCCGGTTTCGTATTTTATTGCTGGTCAACGTTGTTGTCAGTTTTATGGCTTTTTCTCAAGAGTTATTAATAGAGAAACCAAATATTCCTTCAGGCTTAAATCCAGAATATGCTGGCACACAAGCTTGTATAGATTGCCACCAAAACGAGGTAGCGGCCTGGAAAGGGTCACATCACGATATGGCCATGAAGCATGCAAGTACAACCTCTGTACGTGGTGATTTTGATAACCATGTTGTAACGCACAAAGGAATGCCTAATCGTTTTTTTAAAAAAGGCGACGAATTTTGGGTCAATATTCAAGGTGCTGACGGGCAATGGCATGACTATAAGATCAGCTATACATTTGGCTGGGAGCCATTACAGCAGTACATGGTCGAGTTTGAAGATGGACGCGTGCAGCTTATTCCTTTTGCTTGGGACACAAGAGCTAAAGTTGAAGGGGGACAGCGTTGGTTTCATCTTTATCCAGAAACGACAACAACGGATGAATTCTATTGGACCAATACCGGGCAAAATTGGAACTTCATGTGTGCTGATTGCCATTCAACGAACCTAAAGAAGAATTACGACGCAGACAAAAACACTTACAACAGCTCATGGTCAGAGATTAATGTGGGATGCGAAGCATGCCATGGTCCTGCTAGTCAGCACATAGAACTGGCCAAGAAATACAAAAATGCTGGCACGTCTTTTGAGCATGACAGCCATTATGGCTTTGATCGAAATTTGTCTAAAGCAGTGTCGGATTGGGTGTTTGAGGAAGGCCATAGTACGTTACAGCCGAAATCAATTGAAGCAACCAATCAAGTGCAAACATGCGCTCAATGCCATAGTCGCCGAACCCAGTTAAATGAAACAGGTGATCATGTTAAAGGTTCCTTTTTTGATAAATATCGCTTAAGTCTTATAACACCTGAACTCTACTATCATGATGGACAGATTTACGACGAAGATTATGTTTATGGTTCGTTTCTTCAATCTGAAATGGCGGAGAAGGGGGTCACGTGCACTAATTGCCATGATCCACACACGGCAGAGTTAACGATCCCAGAAGAGGCAGTATGTTCGCAATGCCATATTGCATCGGAATATACACCTGAAAAGCATACCTTTCATAAGGCTGGATCTGAAGCATCGCAATGTACGACTTGTCACATGCCAGAAACGACTTACATGCAAGTCGATCCTCGTAGAGACCACAGTTGGCATATTCCACGACCGGATTTGAGCAAACATATTGGAACGCCCAATGTTTGCATGTCATGCCATGAAGATAAAAGCAATCAATGGGCCGATGAACAGATAGCAAAATGGTACCCGAATTCGAAGTATCGTAATCAGCAACATTTTGCTGTCGCATTTTATGCGGATTCAATTGGTCATCAAGGAGCAGCAAATGCGTTGGCATACTCTGCTCAGGATTCGTCGTTAAAAGACATTATTCGTGCTTCAGCCCTGGAGAGAATGGGGGGCAATACTGACCAAAATACAACAGTATCTTTGGCTAGGGCCGTTAAGAATGAGAATGAAATGGTTCGATTAGGGGCAATTTCAGGCTCGTCTGGTTATGAATTTCATGATCGGTGGCGGATTCTAGAGCCATTGCTTGGTGACCCGGTGCTTTCAGTGAGAGCGGAAGCTGCCTCGGTGCTGGTAGCGAACTACGCACAAATGACCCCTTTACAAAAAGATATCATTAAATCGCCTTTAGAAGAGTACATGGAAATTCAAGAGTTTAATGCCGATCGTGGTTTCGGAAGAACCAATTTGGCGAATGTGTACCGCAGCTTAGGTGAAATCGACAAAGCGGCCGAGCTGTATAAACAAGCGATCAGTATCGAACCCTATTTCGAAAATAGCTACGTTAACCTAGCAGATTTGTATCGCCACCTAGGTGAAGAAGAAGCTGCGCTCACGGTGCTACAACAAGGGATGAAAGCTCAACCTAAATCCAGCACATTACCATACAGCGCAGGTCTTTCTTTGTTACGTCAAGGCAAAGCTGATGATGCGAAACAGCTACTTAAACGCGCCGCAGAAATTGGTGAAACTAATGCGCATTATTGGTACGTGTACGGTCTAGCTTTAGAAAAAAGCGATGTTCTAGAAGCCAGTAAAGCGTTGCATACAGCATTTGAAGTCGGAGGCAATCCACAACACTTGTTTGCTCAATGCGAGGTTCTAGCGAGAAATCATAAAAAAGGTGCTGTCGCTTTTGCTTTCGATAGGTGCATACAAGAGCTTAGTCACTATGCACCTAAACAAGCTATTGATCAGCTTAAAGCCTCTATTGTTGGGGTCAATAGGAGCTAATTACCAAAAGTGGAGCTTTTATCGCTCCATTTTTTTCTTACTTAGTTTAATCAGCGTCTTTCGCTAATCTCAGCCCCATGTCGGACATGATGACTGACTGGCTAGCAAAATCGCGACGATAGTTTTCGGATTCGTCAGCATCATAGGCAAAGCTACCACCTCGTACAGACTTGTGTGCAAGGCTTTCTTTTTCATCTTTTGCGTTTACCGGATTATCACTTGGTGCCGATTTGTAATAGCCTTCATCAAAGGCATCAATAACAAACTCACCAACATTACCCGTCATATCGTATAAGCCAAGCTCATTCGGTTTTTTCTGACCTACCTTGTGTGCTTTATTGTTTGAGTTACTGGCATACCAGGCAACGTCGTTAATATCATCAGACCCCGCGTAAGTGAATCCTTGACTTAGATTCCCCCCTTTCGCTGCAAACTCCCATTCTGCTTCGGTGGGTAAACGATAGTGCTCTCCCGTTTTTTCATTCAATTTCTTTATAAAATAATTGGCTTGTTGCCAGCTAATGTTATTTACGGGCGTATTTGGGTTTCTAAAATAGCTCAGAGAAGATCCTGTAACCGATTCGAATAACTCTTGGGTTACCTCAAATTTTGCCAAATAGAAATCATCCACGCGAACGGTGCGGGCCGGGCGCTCGGATTTATTTGCTGATGGATTATCCGAGCCCATCGTAAATTGTCCGCCTTCAATAAGAACCATATCTTGATCGATTTTTTGAGCAAGAGGGCTAGGTTGTGTTGTTGCACATCCAGTCATAATTAGCGAAATCGAAATAGCGGCACCAAGGTAAAGAGTATTACTTTTGGAATGCTTCATAGGGGAGCTCCATCAACATTTATGATCAAAGAATTTTATCAGGCAAGTCTATGAAAAACAGTTATACACACTATAACAAGCGCCACGAATAATTGAACATTATCATCACACTAGGCGATTAACTTAATGATTAGTCTTAACGCCGTTGGGCACAGGCTAGCAACTAAGAAGGTGATGAATGCACATAACTCAAGGTCCGCAGTTCAATGGAAAAGCATCCAAGCGATTACATGTCATGGCGAAACCTATCGGTGCAGTGTGCAATATCGATTGCACCTATTGTTATTACCTAAGCAAACAAGATTTACTTGAGTACAAGCCAGGCTGCTCACCAGTCATGGATGAGGAAACGCTCGAGACCTATATCCGTCAATATATAGCGGGACAGAATACACCTGAAATCATTTTCTCTTGGCAGGGTGGTGAGCCGACAATGCTAGGTTTGGATTATTTCAAGACAATTGTTGAGCTACAGAATAAATACCGTCCCGATGGCATTACGATCTCCAATGATCTCCAGACTAATGGCACACTGCTTAACGATGAATGGTGTGAGTTTTTAAAGGCGAACAACTTTCTCGTCGGTTTAAGCATTGATGGCCCAGAAATGATGCACAACGCTTACCGAACAAACCGAGCTGGTAGAGGCACATTCCGGCAAGTTATGAATGCGGTTGAATTATTACATAAGCACGAAGTAAAGTTTGCTACGCTCACTTGTGTTAACAACTTGACCGGCCGTAACCCACTTGAAGTGTACCGATTCTTGCGAGATGAAGTACGCTCCCCTCAAATGCAGTTTATTCCAATAGTTGAGCAGAAAACATTCAGAACAACCGCCCCTCAAACTTGGGAGCTAAACGAGCAACTAAAGCAAGGAGATAAACGGTTGATCCCAGGTCATAAAGATGCCGTTGTTGAGCCTTTTTGCGTTGCGGATGAAGCATGGGGAAATTTTCTGATCGCGATTTTCAATGAATGGGTTTTACACGATATCGGCAACGTGTTTGTGCAGTACTTTGAAGCCAGTATCGAAACCTGGATGGGCAGAAAAAACCCACTGTGTACGTTAGGTGAAATCTGCGGGAAAGGCTTAGCAATGGAGCCTAATGGTGATGTGTTTGCGTGTGATCATTACGTGTACCCAGAATATAAGGTTGGAAACATTCATCACGAAAAGCTCGATACGCTCGCTTATAGCTCTGAGCAGCAGAAATTTGGGTTTGCTAAAAGTCGTACGCTGCCCCAACAGTGCCTTCAATGTGATTATCAATTTGCATGTTTTGGAGAATGTCCCAAAAACCGTTTTATCCGTACTAGGCAAGGTGAGCCTGGTCTTAATTATCTCTGCGCGGGTTGGAAGAAGTTTTTTACCCATGTTGATCAGTCGATGGCGTACATCTTACGAGCGACAGGTAACCCAGTGGTTCACGGTAAATACAGTGACCAGATTCTACGCCAGCAAGCTACTCAAACACAGACTGTGTTTGAAACGAAGTTTTAAGATAGTCACTACGCCTGCTACAGGCCCGGAAATGAAAGAATATAGGTTATTGAATGCAAAAAATTAAGCTGCTCTCTAAATTATTACTCGTGATCTCGATCGGCATTGCTACGAGTCAAGCCGTGGTGGCACAAGAAACAACATTGCTAGACCCAGATCAAGTATCGCCGACAACGGTTGTCACTCCACAAGAAGCTCAAATGACACCGGCGCAACGAGTCGAAAAGCTGTCTTATGATGCGCAAAATAAAAAGTTGTCTTCAGAAAAACGTATTGATGCTTTACGTGAGTTAGCCAACTATCCAAGCCAAAATGCATTGGTTGCAGTTGCGCGTGGGTTGCAGGATGAAGATGCAGGTATTCGCGAAGCTGCGATTGTGGGAGCACAGCCATATATGATTGAGCACCGTTGGCGTTTGATTTCACCATTATTGAGTGATGACGCCGCCATGGTGCGAATTACAGCAGCGATTAACCTCGTTCGAGATTACGCCAATTTGAGTTCAGAGCAACAGCAGTCACTTGAAGGGCCTGTTTCAGAGCTGACAGCACACTTGTCCAGTAAGAACGATAATGTTTCCAAGTTATTACTTGCAGACGTTTACCGTTGGCATCGTGATTGGGATAAAGCGGCGCTGATATACCCAGAGTTAACTAAGCTTGAGCCAAACAACCCTCAAGTTTGGTTAAGCTATGCAGACAACTTCCGAGCGCAACAGCTAGACCAAAAAGCTATCAACGTGCTTGACGAGGGTATCAAGCTAAATTCAGAAGATGCCTCGCTGCATTATTCTAAATCTCTCGCTTTGGTTAGATTAGACAAAAAGAAAGAAGCGGCGTTTGAAATAGACAAAGCTGCGACGATGGCAAAGACGAATAGTTACTTTTGGTATTTAAATGGTGTTCTGCAAGAAGAGTTAGACTTGAAGAAGTCTGTCAACGCTTTTGAGCAAGCGTATTTGATATCCGGTGCTCCAGAACAATTGTATGCCGTGTGTGACATCTATGTCAGATACGGCAACCCTAAAACGGATGACTGTTTAACAGAGCTAACGAAGGTCGCTCCCGACTATGTTATTGAAGAGCTCAATCAGAAAAAGGGACGTAAAAGTGCCTCTACATCAGTTGAAGCCAATGAATTTAAACTCTAATCGGTAAATTCCATGTTCCTATTTCAATAAAATAGTGAACCAATTTAGTGACGGCGTCACTCTTTGGTGGCCGTTGGATATGTCAGTTCAATATGCGCCTGTTTCAATTGAACTATACTTTTGATTGGATTCGCACCTAGCACCTCAATATAAGGAATTAAGATGGCTATAAAGTTAAAGACGATTGTCTTAGCAACAGGTTTTGCTCTGTCTAGTTATGCTGTTGCTGCTGATATGCAAGATCCACTTCCGTCATGGAACAACACTGACGCTAAGCAAGCTATTATGGCGTTTGTTACGAAAACAACGACCCAAGGTTCGGATTCCTATGTTCCTGAAAGCCAACGAATCGCGACGTTTGATAATGATGGAACACTTTGGGCAGAAAAGCCTGTTTATCTACAGTTGTTTTTTGCGATTGATAGAGTAAAAGAAATGGCCTCTGAGCATCCTGATTGGAAGACAACCGAACCCTTTGCTTCCGCATTAAAAGGTGACATGGAGGGGATTGGTAAACAAGGACTAGAAGGTGTAATGAAGCTTGTTATGGCAACCCATTCTGGAATGTCTACTGAACAGTTTCATCAAGAAGTTAAGGAATGGTTGAAAACGGCTGTCCATCCAACAACGGATAGACCATACACTGAAATGGTCTATCAACCTATGCTCGAACTGCTCGACTATTTAAGAGCTAACGACTATCAGACCTACATCGTTTCTGGAGGCGGAATTGAATTTATGCGCGTTTGGGCGCCGGAAGTATACGGCATTCCAACGCAAAACATCGTGGGAACGACGTTAAAGGCGGAATATCAAAGTGTTGATGGAAAACCTACCATCCAACGTATGCCGGAAATAGACTTTGTCAATGACAAAGCAGTAAAGCCTGTGACGATCCAAAACTTCATTGGCAAACGTCCGGTAATGGCGTTTGGTAATTCTGATGGTGATTTACAGATGTTAGAGTGGACGAAAGCAGGTTCAGGTCCAAGATTTTCTGCGATTATCCATCACACGGATGACAAGCGCGAATGGGCGTATGATAAAGATTCTCATGTTGGTAAGTTAGATAAATCGTTTAAAGTAGGTGAAGAGCAAGGTTGGCTATTTGTCGATATGAAACAAGATTGGAATCAAGTGTTTAAAGAGAGCACTAAATGATAATCTTTGTTTGACCATAACTTGCTGCAACCAAACAATTGCAACGAAATAAAAGGCCTCACAATTGAGGCCTTAGTTAACTCCACAGTAGCTTCGATACCTAGGGTCTAGTTTCTAGGTTGCTGTGTCATTGTTTCTACCACTTTTTCAATACTTAACGAGCTACCTTTTGTTGCAGGGAACTCCTTAAATGTCTCTAGGAACTTACGCACGATAGCTTGAGCAGGAACGAACATCCACATTTGATCAGCGTAAAAATGTCTGACGTAAAGTGCTGCATCTGGACCGACCTCGAATGGGTCCATACGAAGGTTTACAATCAAAGGCCAACTCGGTGTTTTGCGGTATGCCTCATTAATGGCACCCTCCATAATACTGAAGTGGATCTTCCAGTCTTTATAACGAACGGCGTTTAAATTACCACCAGCATCGAAGTAAAAGATTTCTTTGCGTGCGCCTTCATCAGCTTTACCAGTCAGCAGATCAAGTTGGTTGTAGCCATCTAAATGTGCTTTAAAGGTTTTGCCCGCTGCTTTATGACCCTTCAATAGTTTTTCTTTCACATCTGGTTCGCCCACAGCTGCGAGTAGAGTTGGCATCCAGTCTTCTTGTGAAAAGATATCGTTGATAACCGTTCCTGGTTTAATGTTTCCAGGCCAGCGTACCATCATCGGAACGCGGAATCCGCCTTCCCAAGTCGTACCTTTTTCGCCCTTGAACGGTGTAGTACCACCATCTGGCCAGGTAAATTTCTCAGCGCCATTATCGGTACTAAAAACAACAATGGTGTTATCTGCTACGCCTAGCTCTTCAAGTTTATCAAGCATGACACCTACTTGATCATCTAGGTCCATCATGCCATCGGCGTATAAGCCGTAACCTGACTTCCCTTGATATTCTTCACTCAAATGTGTCCAGACGTGCATACGGGTTGAGTTATGCCAAATAAAGAATGGTTTGTCTTCTTTTACTGCTTTTTCCATAAAGGCCAAGCTAGCATCCATGAACTCTCGGTCTACGTTTTCCATACGCTTACGAGTAAGGGGACCTGTGTCCTCGATTTTGCCATCCGCAGTCGCCTTCAACACGCCTCGAGGTCCGAATTTTTTACGAAACTCTGGATCTTTTGGATAAAACTCAGACTCAGGCTCTTCTTCCGCGTTTAAATGGTATAGGTTACCAAAGAACTCATCAAACCCATGGTTAGTTGGTAGGTGCTCATCTTGATCACCAAGGTGGTTTTTACCAAACTGACCAGACACATAGCCGTGATTTTTAAGTAACTCTGCGATAGTAGGATCTTTCGATTGAATACCCTCTTTTGCGCCGGGCATACCAATAGTCAATAGACCGGTACGAAACGGATGTTGACCCAGAATAAATGAGGCTCGCCCGGCAGTACAACTCTGTTGTGCGTAAGCGTCTGTGAAAATGGCACCTTCATTGGCGATTTTATCAATGTTAGGAGTCTTCCCTCCCATCATACCATTGTGATACGCACTAATGTTGTATACACCTACATCGTCACCCCAGAACACAAGGATGTTGGGCTTATCGGCAGCAAAGGCTGTGGACGCAGCTAATGTACCGACCAATGCCATTACCTTTTTAATCGAGTTTCGCATGAAAATCCTCCGCGATAAATGAATCCATTATCGTTATATAACGTTACTAATTGTGTTCATCATGGCGAAGTCGAGTGAGATGACACCAAATGAGACAATGTAGTCAGTTGAATATAGTAGAGGTTTTTTGTTGCTTCCAAGTAATCCCTGTTTTTCAAAAATGTTAATTAACATGGACTAGACTTTAGTGTGTTTTAAGTGTGATAAGACGCACTTACAGGATTGAATTTCAATGAAAGGCGACACTATGAAAAATAAACTAGCAACTATCCTGTTTCTATGTATCCCGTTAGAAGTGGTTGCGGAAGAGACACCAAATGTCGTGGTAATGTTGGTTGATAACCTTGGGTGGGGGGAACTAAGTTCCTATGGGAGTACCAGAGGTGTTGAAACTAAAAACTTAGATCAACTTGCTAGAGAAGGTGTACGCCTTACTAATTTTAATGTGGAACCGCAATGCACGCCAACTCGCTCCTCATTCATGACGGGGAGGCGAGCGCTTAGATCTGGGACAGATAAGGTTGTTTGGGGAGTGCCTTACGGTATGGTGAACTGGGAGATAACCATTGCAGAGAAGTTTAAGGAACAAGGATATAACACGAGCCTTTACGGGAAATGGCATTTGGGAGACCAAAAAGGGCGCTTTCCAACGGATCAAGGCTTTGATGAATGGTATGGCATTGCAAATACGACGGATGAGTCAGAATATAGCTCTCAACCCGGTTATAAAGCTATATTACCTAAACCTCAAATCCTTTCAGCTAGAGCAGGGCAGGATCCTAAAGGGGTCAAAGAATATAATTTGGACTCACGTAGAACGATTGACAGTGAGCTAGTTGAACATGCCACAGATTTTATAAATCGAAATGTGAAAGAGAATAAGCCATTTTTCTCTGTAATTACTTTTACTCAACCACATTTACCGACGCTACCTCATCCTGATTTTATTGGTAAAACAGGCAAAGGAAATTACTCAGATGTGTTAGCTGAGATAGATTTTCGAGCTGGGCAAGTTATTGGTGCAATAGAAAAAGCAGGAATTAAAGACAATACACTAGTGATTTGGTTTTCTGACAACGGTCCAGAGTGGCATATGCCATACCAAGGCTCTAGCGGGCCATGGCGTGGTGCGTACTTTACGGCTCTTGAAGGGTCTCTCCGAACACCATTTATTGCCTCTTGGCCTAACCACATCAAACCGGGTAGAGTGAGTGATGAAATTATCCATGTTGTGGATCTATTTGCCTCACTTTCTCATGTCGGTGGATACAAATTACCAAGCGATAGAACAATAGATAGTATTGATCAGTGGGCCTTTTTAAAGGGAGATAGTGAAAAGTCTAATCGAGATGGTTTTATCGTTAACAATGGATCTGAAACCTACGCTTATAAGTGGGAAAATTACAAGATGCACTTTATTGATCAAGATATCATGCCGGAGAAAGGGCGCCCATTACAGATCCCTGAAATATACAATTTGATTGATGACCCTAAAGAGGAGTTTGATTTAAGAAATAATGCCACATGGTTATTTCCTATCATGATAGGAAAGAGAGTAAAGTTTGAATCTTCCGTTGCAACAAGCTGCGATACGATTCCTTTCCCTGCTCCATTTGGATATAAGCCCGATTGTAGCAAGGGGAATTTCAATCAATTTCCAGTGGATGGGTTACGCCAGAAGTAGTTTACCCCAATGGCTCTTTCTCGCATACATGAGGCATGTTTTTGGTTCAATATCTCATTAGAGCCATTTAGGGCCATGTTTTTTCTAGTTTCATTTGAACAGTCACATTCGTCGACCATACTTAAAGTTCGTTGTTTCATATGGGGCGAATTATGCAGCCAATACTCTACATTCAAGTCGGTAATGTTCTTTGGGCGGTTTTAAGTGACGGTTCTTGGATCCAAATGTTGCCTAACGAACAATTAGTTCCAGAAGTAGAGGTGGTTGTTCTTAATACTGACATTCTCGATATCGCATTTAATGAAGATACAACAAGTGAGGATGAATCGAGTTCGAATGAACTTTTAATTGCATCTCAAAACGGTATTGAATCCACTTTTAATCAGAGCGTTCGAGATTTTAGTGAGTCTTCTGGTGGGTTAAGTTTTGTTGCCTATATTCGCGCCGTTTTACCTGAGCAACTCGTTTCTAATGGCTATGTTACTAGGCCAGCAGTGCAAGAAAGAGAGAACCCAACTTCTGAGACTCAAGCTCCTGAGCGGTTGAATCCCGATGCTATATTAACGGTAGATATTCTTGATGGCGGTGATGGATACGAAAACCAGTTTGAAGTTCCTAGTGTCACGATTCAAGGTGACGCACTCAAGATAAGCGATGAGTGGCT
>NZ_JAWOUT010000032.1:0-13834 GCF_033339515.1 Vibrio sp. 2130-1 | reverse complement strand
TATGCGTTGTTTTAAGTGATTAAGGTGGTATGCGGCAGCATCGGTATTGCGTTGCTCACACCTTAACAGGGCGTTAGCTGCCTACACTAAAGTTGATGTAAAAAACGTAATGCTCAATTTCATTTAAGTTAGCGATGTCTCTATTAACGATGAAACGGATCTGTTGTAACAATACTCTTCTGTTAATTTCATTGATTTGATAGCTAGGACAAGAGCAATGAAAAAACTAGATGAAGTTAAATTAAATCTAAAGCGAACAAAGCAAATGGGAGAGACAACTTTAGGTAAGTTAACTATTGAGGGAGTAAGTAAAAGTTGGTTTGTATTGGAGCCCGCAGGGCCAGACTCAATAACTGAGGGATCCGATAAAAGGATCAAAGCAGGGACTTATAAATTATTGCCTTATAGCTCACCGAAGTATCCTAATGTATATGAATTACAAAATGTTCCGGGGAGAACGTTTATTCTAATCCATGCTGGAAATTATCACAAAGACACTCTTGGGTGTTTGATGCCTGGTAAAACATGGGGGAGTGTGGCTAAATCTCATTACTATGTGGGTAATAGCAAATCGGCTCTGAAAGAAATTTTTGCTGAAATCACGAGCTACAAAAAAATTACCATAAATATATCTAATCAGTTGGAGCAGCAATGATGATAAGGAATATGGCAATTTTAATTGTGTCTGTTTTTTGCTCAGGGCTGCTATATGCTAAAACGCCAGAAGTAAGCCTCTTACATAACTGGATGATAGAAAACTACAAATCTATTGAATCAAATCTTGAAAAAAAAGAAGGTTCGAAAATAGTTCCTACGCTTTTTTCTTTGGTAGAAATTTGGAAGCGTAGAGACGGAGCTATTTCCGGAGAAGTTTCTCCCTTATTGTTGGTTGCGCTAAAAGTCGAGCCTCAGAATACTCTGCTTTTACTATCTGAAAGCCCAGAGTCTTTTGACAAATGGTTAAATGAGCTAGAAGGGATGGTGTTTACAGACCATACAGGCAATGAGGCTAATCGGTTAGAAAAGTTAAGAGTTGATGTATTAGTATCAATGAAATCTTACTCTAGAAAACAGCCGGATAAGTTAAAATCAATGGCTGACGCACTTATTGAAAGGTTGGAGGTTATAAACGTGAGCGTGATAGATTAAGCCAGTGCTAGCAGCCAGCTAACAAAGCATTTAAGAGTGATTCGCAACGCGTGGCATTTTTACTATGCGTTGCGTTTAGTGTTTAAGGTGGTGTGCGGCGGTTTCGGTATTGCGTTGCTCACACCTTAATGCGGCGTTAGTTTTCAGGAGAATTTATGAAACCCTCAAAGCCGATAGGCAGCTACATTTCGGGTTTGAAAAAGGCGTTAAAGCATTATGGTGCAACGCAGCGAGATCAATACTCATGGATTGCCAAAACGAACGATCATTATGTGTTTACTGCTGAGCGTGATCACATAGATAAAGAAAACAATGTATATTCACATAGTGAAGGTACTTTTTTAAAGAGAGTCCCCCCGTTATCTGTAGATTTTGGTGATGCATCGTTGACAGTTAGTCATGGTAAGGAGTTATTCGAGGCAATTAAAACGACATATGAAAATAATTGTTACTGTCACCTTTTAATCGTGAAAGGTACTAAATATGGTACAGATAAAGGTGGTGTAAAAGCAGTTATGGATGCTGATCTTTGGCAGGTAACATCGTTTATGGGTTCGGTTGAGAGTGGTTTTGAATTTAAGTTAGAGCGCACAAAAGAAAACTAACAATCTGTTTAAGAGTGATTCGCAACGCGTGGCATTTTTACTATGCGGTAGTTTAAGTGATTAAGGTGGTTTGCGGTGGCTTCGGCATTGCGTTGCTCACACCTTAACAGGGCGTTATGCAATATTATAATTTGGAGAAAAATAATGAGTGGAGCTGAGGTAGTAGGATTAGTAGCTTCTATTGTATCTTTAATCATAGGTGGGTTTGCAATTTGGTTGTCTGTGACGTTCTATAAAATGTCCACTAAAAGTTCCAAAGACTTAGAGCAAGCTTCTGCTAACATAGACTCTACAGTAAATAGGCTTGAAGTCTTATTCGATAAGCTTTATGCAGATACATTTAGCATGATGAAAGACACAGTAACAGATATGCGAAATCATGTTTGGAAGACGGCATCTACAGAAAGCTTGGATAGTCGGACAGAATTAGATGAAAGTTTTGTTCAACTCAAAGCTGAGTTAAACCAGCAAATAGAACAGTTGATTCTTAGTCAGGGCAAGGCAAACGAAAAAGTAGATAGTTTTGCTAAACAAGTAGAAGCTCTAGTTAGTGATACAATAGACAAATCAGCAATGAAAAAAGCGACAAAATCAGCTTTAGAGAAAGCCGATTTAGTTGTATCTGTATTAAAGCAACATGGTGGCCTCAATGAAGAACAACTTCAAAAGCTAACAGGTCTTTCTGAACTGGATTTGACTCACATCATATTTGAGCTGGGTGCTAAGAAAATAATTGAATGGGAAGAGGGACCAAGTAAATATAGTACTAGTTCAATCTTCACTGTCACAAAATAATGCATAACAAAGCATTTAAGAGTGATTCGCAACACTTGGCAGTTTCGCTTCGCTCAAGTGTAGCCAAGCGTCGCTCACACCTTAATGCGGCGTTAGTATTCAAGGAGTAATTATGAAATTGGGAGGCTGGCAAAGGCTTTGGTTAGTTGTAGTTATCACTTCAGGTTTCACTGCTTCCTATGTTGCCTTTGAGACTAGACCACAAATTTCTACGATTGAAAAAGAGTGGATCAGAAGTGCATCAGATGTGATAGCGGAGAAAATATCAGACGAAGAGAGCCGAGAGGTTACTGGTTATTCAATTCAGGTGAATTTGTTTGAAAATAAAACTGATGCGGAAATTATTGCGTGGTTAAACAAAGTGGAGATTAATCCTTCATCACCTCAGCGTGTTTTCTCTAGCGCAGTTAAAGAAATAAACGAGAAGTTTCAACTTCAAGTAGATGAACTCCCGTATAGGCAAAAGGGCCACTTTACCACGATAGCAATGTGGTGGTTTGCAGTTTCAATACTTATTTACGTTCTAGGTTGGTCTATTGGTTGGATCATCCGTGGCTTTCGGTCAAAAGAACACTAACAAACTGTTCAAGAGTGATTCGCAACGCGTGGCATTTTCACTATGCGTTGGTATAAGTGATTAAGATGGTATGCAGCGGCTTTTGTATTGCGTTGCTCACCCCTTAACAGGGCGTTATACGTTTGAGGAAGTATGGAAGTTTTAGAACTGATCTTTGACCCAACGGTCATTATAAGTTTGTTATTAGCGGTATTTTCCGCATACCTTGGGAAGTTGGGTAAATTCATTGTTTCAAGCTTTACTCGGACTCCAATGATGCTCAAAAAATTCTGGCGCTTGCGGAAATGGAAGAGAGTTAAACGTTATTACCTAATTTCTAGTAATCCATATGAGATAACATGGAATATTGTAAGAACTTACTTCTATTTAACAGTGTTTATAATGTGCATGCTCTTTTATGTTGTATTTGTAAAGTTAGGTGCTTTTGGTGATGTTGGTGGTTTTCCTCCAGAAGTTCAGCATCTAATATTCTCGCCGATCTATATCTTTGAAGTCTTATGGCTCAAGCAGCGTGGCTTTACTCGAGACTTGATTGAGCTAAAGGATAGGCGACGGAAAAAACGTATAACAAAGCGTTCAAGAGTGATTCGCAACGCTTAGCATTTTTCGTTTTAATTCGCTTATGTGTTTTCGGTGTGACTAGTTAGTCTAGCTTATAGCGTTGCTCACACCTTAACGCGGCGTTAGCATGCGGGAGTAATATGAAGAAAATTCTCATCATCGGTAATTCTGGCTCAGGCAAGAGTTGGTTGTCGAAACAGTTATCCCGAAAACTTCAGTTGCAAGAAGTTAACTTGGACTCGATTGTATGGGAGCCAGGTGGCTATAATCAAAAACGCTCCACCGGAGCAATCGAAAATGAAATTGCTAGTATAAAGTCTCAATGCAACTGGGTAGTTGAGGGAGTATTTGGTGCTTTAGCCGAACAGCTTATTTTATCTGCTGACATGCTGTTGTTTTTGGATTTGGAATGGTCTGAATGTAAAAGTTCTCTTTATTCTCGTGGTTCGGAGAGCTCGAAGCAACTTAATGAGGAACAGGCGGAGAAGAATTTTCGTGAATTATTAAAATGGGCTTCTGAATACTCTGTTCGCGAATCCAAAAGTTCACGACAGTTCCATCAGCAATTGTTCAGAGATTTTCACGGTTCTAAAGTACGTTTCACAACGCGCTCTCAAGTGAATGAGTTTGTAGCGGAAACAACATGCTAACAAACTGTTTAAGAGTGATTCGCAACGCGTGGCATTTTTACCCTGCGTTGATTTTAGTGATTTAGGTGGTGTGCGGAGGCTTTCGTATTGCGTTGCTCACACCTTAACAGGGCGTTAGCTGTTTGAGGAAAAAATGAGAAAATTCGATAAGCCGCTATTCTGGCTGTATATAAAAACAAGAGACTCATTGTTGTCATCTTTTAAGGGCTTTCTGGGAATGCTTTTAGTGTTGATCGGAGCAGCAGTAGTTTTAGGTAATGAATCCCCTGAGAATGTCTGGATTTCGGTGGGAATCATTTTATTAGTATTGAGTCTTCCAGTCTCAATGGGCCTGATGATGATAAAGCTCAAATTTAAGAGTTTTGCTGGATCAATACCTACAGCAGAACTAGCATATTTTTTACAGCACGATGAAGATGCAAAGTTAGATAAAGCTGTGAGAGGCTTATTTTCGTTATGCCTATCTTTTATGATTTACCTTTGGTTTACGATGGTAGCTATCGCAGCTCTTGGTATGTTGGGAGCAAAGCTCGTGTTGTAAAACACAGCTAACAAACTGTTTAAGAGGGATTCGCAACGCATGGCATTTTCACTATGCGTTGGTTTTAGTGATTAAGGTGGTTTGCTGCTGCTTCGGTAATGCGTTGCTCACCCCTTAACAGAGCGTTATGTGTAATGGCAGTAGTCGGCTCAAAAATATAGGATATAATTCCTTATCGAAGTCAGTATAGGAACTTGTTTTAATGATAAAGTTGGTAGTAAACACCCCAAAAGGAGGGGTGGGTAAAACAACCACCGCGACAAACATTGCATTACTCCTAGCTCAGCAAGGCTATCGTGTGATGGCTGTTGACCTTGCAGCTGGTTTGCTCATGAGTCAGACGCTAGCCTCATGTCCTGAGTTTTCGGCGGAGAGTAGTAATACAATTGTACAAAATGAAGCTCAATCAATTCCAGATAATTTCCCTGGGGCGAGCTCTTTCGATTACGCTGTTCTAGATACAGATGATACTTTTACCGTTGCAGAGGATCTACTATTAGGCACTCGCCCGAGTTGGAAAGTTATTTCCCCAGTAAACCCAAATGATGCGGTGGGATTATCGCGAATTCCTCGTGAGATAAGGGCTGTTGTTCTAGCGACACTTTTGACACCTAGTGAGTTGAGTTTGTCTATTGTCACGAATATGGCATATGGTGGTGACAGTGAGAATGGCTACAATCAGCTACATCAACAACTTAGTGATAATAGTATTGCCAGCTTACTTAGCTCAACAGTTTTACCTCATGGAAATGTACTCAGCGAGACCCCGTTGATTTTATTGGGTGATAGGGATTACGCTGAATCTTTGTCAGAGCTATTACGCAGCATGGGAGTAAGATTGTGATTTCAAATAAGACTAAAATCGAGAAAAGTAGCTCTAAAATTGTTACTAAAAGCTCTTTTAATAAAATTGAGATTAGCTTCGACACTTCAAGAACCTCAAAAGAGATATGGAGTTTTATGAAAGAATGCTTCTCCACTAAATCCGAAGCAAACATTGTAAAGCAAGTACTATTGCTTCTTTCTGGTAATTTAGTCACCTCAAAGAAAAGTTATTTCGAGCAACTAAAGTTTGACCAAATTTCTAAAGTTATCGCTGATAATTCATCCAGTGCACTGGATAAAGAAAAAGAGGGGGTTATCTCTATTAAGCTTCCTAAGTGGCAAGTTTTGTTAGTGGCTAGCTCATTACCTCAATGTCAGTCCTCAAACGAATTTATTGAACTTTGCCTCGAAAAGTCATACAAGAAACTCAAAAGCTCGTTCTCAGATGGTGGCTTATAATGGGAGTTTTAGAAGAAGCTCTGGTTGGGCGTATACTCGAAACTTCTCCTGCGTATAAGAGAGATGTGATGGAGCAGACAATCAGAGACTTGTTGGGAGCATATGAGCTAGCAGAGATAACAGGGCTACCTCCACGACGGGGGGCGGCTGATGGTGGCTTTGATGGTGTGATCGATATTTCACATTTTGATCAAGGGGGGTGGCATGCCAAAAGAGCTGGTCTCAATGTTAAAGTGAGGTCATCAAACTTTACACGTGAGCAACTAGGGTGCTTTTTGCTAGACATGGACCGAGAGGGAATCTCAATTGGTATAATTATTACCGCTTCACACCTCTCTCCCGACGCAAAACATGAATTTGATAGAAAAAATGCGCAAGGTGCTGTTCATCTTATCCATATTAGATTGTCCGATATATTGAGTGGGCTAGTTCAAGCTCCCAATATATTAATCGGTGAAGATAGTTTAAACGATGTGCTGATTAGCAATGTAAGAGACATGTTAAGCTCTGAAGAGTAAGTTCCGAAAATTACACATAACAAAGCATTTAAGAGTGATTCCCAACGCTTGGCATTTTTCATTCCATCGTTGGGTTTCGTGTTTACGGCGGTTTGGTTAAGTTTCGTGGTAGCGTTGCTCACACCTTAATGCGGCGTTATGTAGCTAAGGCAAGCAATGGCTATTTACGAGCCTTAGCTAAGATTAATTTACTTAGCCATTTCGTCTAAGTTATTGCCTTTTTTACGATCAGGATTAGTTCTAAGGTGAGGCTTTTTATCTTTCGCTCGGACGGTATGTGCATTTTCTATTTGTCCTCGATCTGCCATTCTCATCGCAGTATCAAGTGAAGTGAAACCTGAGTTACCTTCAAACCGCACTTGTGTGATGTTGCCTTTACTATCTTGTTTTGCATCGATAATTTTTTTAGTCATGATGTATCCTTCAGTTTATATGTAGGGTTACATCCTTGAGCAATTACAACTTCCTGTAAGAGGTTATATTTTAACCGAGCTAACTTATTGAAGCAAACGGTTGCAATTGGGTCGCTACATAACAATCTGTTTAAGAGTGATTCGCAACGCGTGGCATTTTTTACTATGCGTTGCGTTTAGTGCTTAAGGTGGTATGCGGGAGCTTCAGTATTGCGTTGCTCACACCTTAACAGGGCGTTAGGCACCTTATTCGTTTCCATAAAATTGAGAGTATATGAATAGTAAAATCACACAATATCAAGAATTAGCTGTAATCTTAGCTTTCTTAAAGCATGCAGACCGTAAAGGGAACATAGATTTCAAAGAAACCAATATAGGGTTTGACTTAGGTAACATCATCTCAAATGGTAACTTAACTGACAGTTTACTCTACGAATTAAACGAAAAAGGTATCCTGTCTTACGAGGAAATCGGTGAAGATGGCTTTGCACCAATAGTAATTGCAGGTATCACTGAAAAGACTCATGAGTATATATTAGATTTAGTTTCTTCTTTGGAAGCTGAACGTGCTTCACTTGAAACGAGAATAACTGAAATTCTAACATTTAATCCTAGCTTGTTATCAAAAAGCATAAGTGAAACTAAAGAAAAGCTAGACGAAGTGGATCGCCATATAAAAGGCAATGAAATGCTTGCTCCAATGGCAAAGCCTTTGAAAGAAATAAGGCACTATTTTGAAAGTGTCAGTGCTGTATCCTCTAACTACGAAGATATATAAAAACATTATTCGTCCAGTCCAAGAAGAGGGACGTTCAGGAGTGCAAGCTACTGTAAAATGGGCAATAATTAGTATCGTTTTATCAACGGGTATATCTCTAATCATCAGTAACTGGAGTAAAATAAGCTATTTGATTACAGGTGCCTAACAAAGCGTTTAAGGCAGATTCGCAACGCGTGGCATTTTTGGTTTTAGTCGGCTTTAGTGTTTACGGTGGTATGGTTAGGTTCAGTGGTAGCGTTGCTCACTACTTAACGCGGCGTTATGTACCTAAGGGGTAACTGGATTTATGAGTGATTTTGTTCGTAAGGTTGGTGAAAACTGGAGTCAGATTGGTGCTGGCGCTAGTATAAAACGTCAATCAGCTGGTGCGACGAATCATGTTTTTCGTATCCAATCCTCAGAGACTTATTATCTTAGAAAATATAGTGTTCGCAATGTTGCTAAGATCAAGTTAGAACATGAGCTGCTGAGAAAGTTATCGCAAAATTTGAATACTATAATTGCCCCTGTTTTGACGCGCGATCACCACTCCTTTTGTAAAATAGGTGATGAGTTTTATGCTCTATTTCCTGAAGCAAAAGGAACGTTAATCGAAAAAAGTGCTCTGTCTGCGTTTCATGCTTTTCAGTTGGGAAAAGCCCTTGCTGACCTGCATATTCAACTCGCTTCCGAGGTTGGAAACGACTTTCCAACAATTGAGCTTTCTTGGGATAAAAGTGCTTGGGTCGATAGACTACAAAAAATAGTCGCAGCTATTGAAACAAATAGTGAATTTGATATGAATAACTCGGTGCTACGAAGAGTAAAACAACAGCGTGATTATCTAGCTAGCTCAGAAGCTACGCACTCATATACCCCGTTAACAAGCAGGCAATTAATCCACGGCGACTTTCATCATTTCAATGTCTTTTTTGATTCTAATTGCACAGTAAGCGATGTGATCGACTGGGATTTAGTGCAAAACATGCCTCCAGGTTATGAGTTGGCGAGAGCATGCATGTATATGTTCGATTTGGAGCTTCATAGGTCATTAGCTTTATTAAAAGGCTATCTGTCTGTCAAGCCTCTATCCCGATTAGAGCTTAACGATGGAGCAAAGGCGTGGGCTGTTTACGCCGACCATTATGTGTGGGCTTTGGAGGAAGTATTTTTAAAAAATAATACAGCGGCACAGAAGTTCATACCTCAAAGGGACTTTATCCCTTTTATGGAGCAATGGCTCCAAATTGAAAGTGCCTTGTTTTGAGGCGGCACATAACAATCTGTTTAAGAGTGATTCGCAACGCGTGGCATTTTTACTATGCGTTGGTTTTAGTGTTTAAGGTGGTATGCGGTAGCATCGGTATTACGTTGCTCACACCTTAACAGGGCGTTATAGCTTTGGAGTAAAAATGGCATTCAACTTAACAGAAGAACAATTAGTTAATACAGAGGTGGAGCTTGGTGCAAGGCTCCCTCATGATTATCGTGAATCGATGAAGACTGACAATGGTGGTGAGGCAACGACCGAAGAGGATGACTGGGAGCTTTACCCAATCAAGGACAACTCCGATCGAAAAAGGCTAGCTCGTACTTGTAACCACATTATTGCAGAAACCAAGGCGTGTTTTGGTTTTGGCAACTTTCCTCATCATGCATTGGCTATTGCTAGTAACGGTCTTGGTGATCAAATGGTTTTCTTAAAAGAGTCAGAACAGTTCAAGCCCGAGGTTTATGTTTGGCTTCATGAAACCGGAGAGATTAAGTTGCTTGCAAGTTCATTTGTCAAGTTAGAAAAGCTATAACAAATTGTTCAAGAGTGATTCGGCACGCGTGGCATTTTTACTATGCGTTTATTTTAGTGGTTAAGGTGGTATGCGGATGCTTAGGTGTTGCGTGCCTCACACCTTAACAAGGCGTTAGCTTACAACAGTAAAATCAGGATCTTTTAGCTAGTGTGAGGCTGGGAACATCATCGAAAGTTAGTGCGTTGACCGTTGACTACACATTCTCTTGTTCTAGATATGTCAGTGAATAATCTTTTCTTGGTTCTTGGCTTCTAGTATCTAAACTTCAAAAGTTGGTGCTCATTTCAATCACGCCTTGGCTAGTGCCATTTGCAAAGTCTTGTACATGAAAACAGCAATTCAAATGTCAGCTTCATTGTGTGAAGTTTCGTGAGCCTGCACGCTCGGCGGTTTTAGCTTGGCTCAAGGTCATTCAAAGTTCACAGCCTGTAGTTCTCGGCTTCGATGTTAAGTCTCAAGTTCAGCATGTAAAGCAAAGTAAGGTATGGCTTTTGGTATACAATGGTTTGCATGAAATAAGCTAACAAGGCGTTCAAGAGGGACAGTCAACGCGTGGCGAGTTTGGCTTAAATCTTGGTATTTGTGTTTACGGTGGTAAATTGAAGTTTGGTGGTAGCGCGTTGCTGCCCCTTAACGCGGCGTTATAGCGCTCGACAAAATTGAATATGGTTGGTCATGGATAATATCGAAAAAGAGCTTTATCAAGCAGCAATAGAACTCGTAAATATGCGATATCCTTTTGGTTGGGGTGGTGCTGCGGCTGTTAGAACAGAGTCAGGAAGAATATTGACAAGCATTGCTCCTGATACGAAAAACGATGCTCTTTCACTATGCATGGAAGTGGGAGCGTATTTAGAGGCTCACAAACTCAATTAGCGAGTGACCCACTCATTATGCCTGTGTCGTGAGAGCGAGAACGATGAATTTCTAATCTTGTCACCATGCGGAGTTTGCCAAGAGCGCCTTGTCCATTGGGGTGGGGATGTCAAAGCAGCAATTACGACTCCAGAGAATGCATTGGTTTTCAAAACTATACGAGAATTAATGCCTCATCATTGGTCACTTGTAAACGGCAAAGCACTATAACAAGGCGTTTAAGGCAGATTCCCAACGCTTGGCGCTCAGCATTTAAAGTTTAGTTTTGTGTTTACGGTGCAAAGGTTTAGGTTAGGTGGTTAGCGTTGCTCACTACTTAACGCGGCGTTATGTGTTTCATAAGCTAAATTGGTGTTCTATGAAAAATGATGTGTATAAAGAAATCGTAGGTGATGATAAGCAATACCTCAATTGGTTGGCTCAAAACCCTGATGGCTATGTTGTTAACTGCCTGACAACTAAGGATGACTATCGTGTATTGCATAGAAGTGACTGTCGTTCTATTAATACGCTGATCTCGAGTGCATCTGAAGGTGGTTTTACAGAACGAAAATACATAAAGGTTTGTGCCTCGACGATTGAGGGTTTGAAAAAGTGGTCAGTCGATAATGGTGCAAAAGAGCAATGTTTTTCCTCGATCTGTATGCACTGTATGAAAAAGGATCAGCAGCAAGAACTTGAAAAGTTTGCTCAGTTGGTCGCGGAAGCTAGCAAAGTTAATGCATCTACACGCAGAGATAAACTGAATAGCTATGATGGCGTCGCTACATCTAAGGTTGTTGAAACGACAGTTTACTCAAGGAGCCCAGAAGTTGTGGCTGAGACTTTAGAGCGGGCTAATGGTGTTTGTGAAGAATGCGGCGAAGACGCTCCTTTCAATCGTAAGTCAGATGGTAGTCCCTATCTAGAAGTTCATCATGTAATTCCGCTGTCACAAAGCGGTCTAGATTTGTTAAGTAACACAATTGCCCTTTGTCCAAACTGTCACAGAAAAGCGCACTTTGGATAAAACACATAACAAAGCGTTTAAGGCAGATTCGCAACGCTTGGCGTTTTCAGTTTGAATTGAGATTTGTGTTTACGGTGTAATGGTTTAGGTTAGGTGGAGGCGTTGCTCACTACTTAACGCGGCGTTATATTTTTAATCAAATTCCGAGTCAAAATCATGGATGAAAGAAGTAGAATCTATCTAGATCAATACCTTAACTCATTATCAGGTGAAGTAGCATCAAGTTACACTTCGTTTAGTTCAGACTATTTCTGTGCAGATGAATACAATGCAAATATATGTGCGGACTTAATCCTTCGTGGTGAAAAACGAGCGTCATGTAGCTTAGATTACTGGTACAGCGAAAAAGGCGAATTATTGCCAGAAATCGGTCATCTTCAAGTAGTGACAAATTGGGATGGCGTGCCAATTTGCATTATAGAAATCACCTCAGTAACTAAGTGTAAATACAATGAAGTAACACCTGAATTTGCAGCTTTGGAGGGTGAGGGTGATAAGACGCTAGCTTGGTGGCGAAATGCACATTGGAACTTCTTCTCAAGAGAATGCGTCGAGTTAGGTATATCACCTTCAGAGGATATGCTATTGATATTAGAGCAATTTAAAGTCGTACATAAATAAAAATATAACAAACAATTTAAGAGTGATTCGGCACGCGTGGCATTTTTACTATGCGTTGGTTTTAGTGGTTAAGGTGGTATGCGGAAGCTTCGGTATTGCGTGCCTCACACCTTAATTGGGCGTTATAGGTATTGGAGGTTCGGATGAGTGGTGACATAAAAATTATTGCAGATAGGCTAAAGCCTCACATGGAAAAGCTAGATACGTATTTTCAAAATAAGAACTCAGACTTCCGAGCTCTGATGGAAACAAATCATGATGAGTTGGGTAGGGTTTTGAAGTGTCACCTTGTAATCGAACATTACCTCACTACCTATTTGTCAAACCATTATGGAATTGATGATATCGACCAAATTAGGCTGTCATTTGCTCAAAAAGTAAAGTTGCTTCCCGATAAAGGAAGTGCCGTTTCATATGTTAAAAAAGGCATCGAAAGAGTTAACAAAATACGCAATCGCTTTGGGCACGAGTTAGACGCAACAATCTGTAACGGAGAGATAAATGAACTTGATGATGTCTTAAAAATCATGAGACCTGAGGTTTGTTCCGAAACCCCAATCAATAGAATAGAAAACTTCACTGCGATCGCTTGTACATTTTTAAATGTAGCACCGAAAGAAATCGAAGAAATCTTCTCGCAAGCTTTCAAGAATGTGCAGGTTTGAAAATACCTATAACAAAGCGTTTAAGACGGATTCCCAACGCTTGGCATTTTCGGTTTGCTTTGAATTTAGTGTCTACGGCACAATGGTTTAGGTAGGGTGGTAGCGTTGCTCACCACTTAACGCGGCGTTAAGTTTCTAGTCGAGGTCATATGAAAACTAAACAAATTCCGGATTGGAAACAATATGAGTGGCTGATAACTAAAATTTTGCATGATGAGCGCTCAGAACCGAATGTGACGGTATTAGGTGACTTGCGGATTAGAGGTGAGTACTCTGAAAGTTCACGTCAAATAGACGTTTTGATTGAGCAAGGCTCTATTCGAACGATCGTTGAGTGTAAGCATTATGATAAGCCGATAGATGTTAAAGCTGCTGAATCCTTTATGAGTATGATGAATGATGTCGGAGCTAATTTTGGTGTATTAATATCTTCCAATGGTTTCACTTCTTCAGTCCCTAAAAGAGTCCGTGAGTTTGGCAATAGAATTAAACTTGAACATTTAGATTGGCAAGAAGCTTACAGTGAATCCTTTGCTGAGGAGTCATATGGGCGTGTATCGGACATTTGTTCTCATTGTATTGAAAACTATAAAATTGGGCGGTCTGTTCCTGGGTTACTCTGTTGGAATCATGGGTTAGGCATTAATCAATTTGGTAAGTTCTCTATGGGCTCAGTAGGGCGGTGTTTGAAGTGCAAATCGTACACTGTTTACTGTGATTCTTGCGGCTGGGTAACAGTTGCTGAACACGAAGAACCATGTTGCGAATTGCGGGATGTCTTTTATGCTCACGTAGCAAAAGAAACTTAACAAAGCATTTAAGAGTGATTCGCAACGCTTGGCAGTTTCGCTTCGCTCAAGTATAGCCAAGCGCCGCTCACACCTTAATGCGGCGTTAGCTGTTTAAGGAAAAAATGAGAAAATACGATAAGCCGCTATTCTGGCTGTATATAAAAACAAGAGACTCGTTGTTGTCATCTTTTAAGGGCTTTCTGGGAATGCT